>CAIOHZ010000048.1 GCA_903858165.1 uncultured Pseudomonadota bacterium | reverse complement strand
GCCTATCCCGGCTTCTCTTGTAGTGGGTCTCGGTAAGAGCGGTGTCTCTGCCGTGCGCTGGTTGGTAGCGCATGGGGTCCGTGTCCGCGCGACCGACTCGCGCGAGGCGCCTCCTGGACTTGCGGCTGTGGCAGCGCTGTTATCGCCAACAGACCTCTTCCTTGGACGCTTTGCTGAAGAAGCTTTGGATGGGGTAAATCAAGTAGTTCTGTCGCCGGGCTTGCCGCGGACGCTACCTCTGCTGGCGCTTGCAGAAGCGCGCGGTGTTCCGGTGGTCGGGGACATCGAGTTATTCGCGCTGCAGGCCAATGCGGCCGGTGTTCCGGTGGTTGGAATTACCGGCACCAACGGTAAAAGCACGGTAACTACTCTCGTAGGCGAGATGGCACGTGAGGCCGGTATTGATGCTGGCGTAGGCGGCAATCTCGGAGAACCAGCATTGGATTTGCTGCGTGCCGGTCGGCAGCTCTATGTCGTCGAGTTGTCGAGCTATCAGTTGGAGTCCTGCCCCTCGCTGCGTTGTGCTGCCGCCGCGGTGCTCAATGTGTCTCCGGACCATCTGGACCGCTACGGCACCATGGCGGCTTATGCCGCAGCCAAGGCGCGCATCTTTGTGGCCGCAAAGGTCGCAGTAGTCAATGCTGACGATACCGCGGTTAGCGCCATGCTGACCGAGCACCGAGTCACTTTTTCGCTGCAATCCTCGGGCGACTATTACGTCGGCGGGCACGCCGGCGCCGAGTGGCTATATGCTGGCGGCGAAGCTGTGCTGCCGGTGGCCGCGCTGCGCATTCCGGGGCTGCATAACGCGGCCAATGCGCTGGCTGCTCTGGCGCTGGCCGACGGCGTTGGTCTGCCGCGTAGCGCTTCCCTGGCTGTGTTGCGGCAGTTTACTGGCTTGCCCCATCGTGCGCAGTGGGTTGGCGAGCGGCGTGGCGTCGTTTATATCGACGACTCCAAGGGCACCAACATCGGCGCCACACTTGCTGCGGTTGCGGGCTTGCGGGGCCCCTTGGTCGTCATCGCTGGCGGCGATGGCAAGGGGCAGAATTTCGCCCCGCTGGCAGCGGCTTTCCGCGGCAAGGTCCGCAAGACGATCGTCATTGGCCGTGACGGTCCGGCCGTGGCTGCCGCCCTGAACGGAGTATGTGCGGTTCAATCTTGCGTCACGCTGCCTGAAGCCGTCGACGCAGCGGCATTGGTGGCGGAGCCTGGCGATACCGTGCTGCTTTCTCCAGCCTGCGCCAGCCTTGATATGTTCCAAGACTACACGCACCGCGGACGGGTGTTCGCTGCGGCTGTCGGGGAGTTGCCGGCATGATCGCCAGTCTTCTCGATCGTCTGCGGTCTCTCGCACCAGACGCGCTGCGCTCGCCCATCGCGCGACAGTTGGGGCCTCGCGCTCGTTCTTCACGTATGGCGTGGGACCGGGTGACCATTATTTGTGTTGCGTTGTTGCTGCTCATTGGCCTGGTCATGGTCACTTCGGCTTCGATCTATTTGGTCGGGCAGAAGGGCGACCCCTTGAGCTTCCTGAAGGGTCAATTGATCTCCGCTTTCTTCGGCATAGTGCTCGGCAGTGTGGCCTTGTTTATGCCCATTGAAAAATGGGAGCGTTTCAGTTTTTGGTTGCTGGCCGTGGCGTTGCTGGGGCTGGCTGTGGTCTTGCTTCCGGGCGTTGGTCATGCGGTCAATGGAAGCCGTCGCTGGATTCACCTTGGCATTTTAAGTTTTCAATGGTCGGAAGCTGCGCGAGTTTTGATATTGCTATGGCTCTCCAGTTATCTGGTGCGCCACGAAGAATCATTCCGCAATACTGCCCTCGGCTTCCTTACCCCCCTTGGTTTGGTTGGCCTGGCGGCCGGTCTACTACTGCTGGAGCCCGATATGGGCGCTGCAGTCGTCTTAATAGCTGTTTGTTTGGGGCTGATGTTCATTGCCGGAGCACGTTTGTCCCACTGCGCCGTCGTGGTGGCCATTGTCAGTGCCGCGTTCACGTTGTTGGTCTGGTTTGAGCCCTACCGCATGAAGCGGGTCAATGGCTTCACTGATCCTTTCCGGCATGCGCAGGATATCGGCTATCAGTTGGCGCAGTCGCTTATTGGCATTGGGCGCGGCGAATGGTTCGGTATCGGTCTGGGCGAAAGTCTTCAGGCCAAGCGCTATCTTCCAGAGGCACATACCGACTTCGTGTTTTCCATCTTGGCTGAAGAGTTCGGCTTCGTTGGGATCTTGGTCGTGGTCACCTTGTTCATGGTGCTGTCGATTCGTGCGCTGCTTCTGTCGCGCCGCGCCATGGTGCAGGGAAAGAAGTTTCATGCCTACGTAGCTGGTGCTTTCGGCTTATGGATTGGTATTCAGTCGTTGATCAACATGGGCGTGGCCATGGGTGTTCTGCCGACCAAAGGCCTGACTCTGCCGCTTTTATCTTATGGCCGAAGCAGTCTGCTGATGACGTTGATCTGGGTTTGCATCATGTTGCGCATCTACCATGAGGTGGTGGGTTTACAGCGAACCGTCACTCGTGGTCCGCTGGCAATGTCGAGCGCCCCTAGCGCGCCGCTCACCGAGGTGGCCGTATGACGGTGGTCAGCTCGCCCTCGTTTCCCCACGTGGTCGTCATGGCAGGCGGTACGGGCGGTCACGTGTTTCCGGCATTGGCTGTGGCACGGGTACTGCTCGCGCGCGGATGCTCCGTCAGTTGGCTGGGTACGCGACAGGGCATTGAGGCGAGGCTGGTACCGGCCGCAGGTATTCCGATGGATTGGCTCGATATCGGTGGACTGCGCGGCAAAGGCTGGCAGGGTTGGCTCGCAGCGCCGTGGCGATTGGGGAAAGCAGTGACGCAAGCTTTGGCCGCTTTGCGAGCACGTCGGCCGGCTGTAGTGCTGGGACTGGGTGGCTTTGTCGCCGGCCCCGGTGGACTGGCTGCGCGTCTCGCCGGTATCCCCTTGGTGGTTCATGAACAGAACGCTATCGCTGGACTAACGAATCGCTCGCTAGCCCGCTTAGCCCAGCGGGTGTTGGCGGCCTTCCCTACGGCATTTCCGGTGGGGCGGGCCACGGTGACTGGTAATCCCGTTCGCGCCGAAATTTCCGCACTGCCAGCGCCAGCAGAGCGCTTTGCCATGCGCGAGGGTGTGGCGCGAGTATTCGTTTTTGGCGGTAGCCAAGGCGCACTCGCCATCAATCGTTTGCTGCCGGCAGCACTGGGTGTGCTGCCGCCGGGCCTGCGGCCAACAGTCCTGCATCAGGCGGGCCGTGGTGCCGAGCGCGTGGCTGCCGTGCGTGCTGCCTATGCTGCTGGCGGAATCGTGGCCGACGTACGCGAATTCGTTGAGGACATGGCGGCGGAGTATGCCGCCGCCGACCTCGTGGTCTGCCGCGCGGGCGCACTCACCATTGCCGAGCTGGCTGCCGCCGGCGTCGGTGCGGTTTTGCTGCCTTTGTCGACTGCAGTAGATGACCATCAGACAGCAAACGCAGCTTGGCTAGTGTCGGCTGGGGCCGCGGTACGGGTTGACGAGCGCGGACTGACCGCCGCGGCATTGGGAGCCCAGTTGGAGCAAATCTTGGCTGCAGGCCGTGAAGGTTGGCTGCGTATGGCCGAGGCCGCCCGTGGTTGTGCCATCACTGATGCCGCGGAGAAGGTTGCTGACATCTGTCTAGAGGAAGCCAGGTAAATGAGGGACCGCATGCGGCGTATCCAGCGTATCCACTTCGTCGGCATCGGTGGTGCCGGTATGGGTGGTATTGCCGAAGTGCTGCTGACACAGGGCTATGCGGTGCAAGGCTCGGACCTCAAGGCCAATGCTGTCACGGCACGTCTCGAGCGACAGGGTGCGCGCATCTTGTTTGGCCATCAGGCGGAGCATGTCGACGGCGTCGACGTGGTTGTGGTCTCCAGTGCCATCAACCGCGAGAATCCTGAGGTGGCGGCGGCGCTTGCGCGTCGCGTACCGGTGGTCAAGCGCGCCGAAATGCTGGCCGAATTGATGCGCTTCCGTTCCGGAATCGCCGTCGCGGGTACGCATGGCAAGACCACCACCACCAGCCTCGTTGCTAGTGTGTTGGCTGAAGGTGGCCTCGATCCGACCTTCGTGATTGGTGGCCGACTGAAGAGCGCAGATGCCAATGCGCGGTTGGGTCGTGGCCAGTATCTGGTGGCGGAGGCCGACGAGAGCGATGCCTCGTTCATTCATCTGCAGCCGGTCATGGCCATTGTCACCAATATCGACAATGACCATCTGTCGACGCACGACGGCGACTTTGAACGCCTGAAGCAGAGCTTCGTGGACTTCCTGCTCAATTTGCCGTTCTGGGGGCTGGCGGTCCTGTGCGCCGAAGACCCCCATTTGAAGGGTATTCGTGAGTTTCTGTCCCGCCCGTTTGTCACCTATGGCATCGATGGCGCAGCGGATTATCAGGCGGTGAATATCGAGCGTCGTGGGCTGCAGTCGCGCTTTCGGGTGCTGCGCGCAGGATATGCGCCGCTAGACGTGACCCTAAATCTTCCTGGTCGGCATAACGTGCTGAATGCCTTGTCGGCGATAGCCATCGCCACGGAGCTCGAGGTTGAGGATGCGGCGATTGTCCGCGCGTTGGCCCAGTTTCAGGGGATCGATCGTCGCTTGCAGCAGCTCGGTGATGTACTCACGCCGCGCGGCACGGTAACGCTGGTGGACGACTACGGCCACCATCCCACCGAAGTGGCGGCGACACTCGAGGCGGTTCGGCAAGGTTGGCCTGAGCGGCGTTTGGTACTGGCGTTTCAGCCGCACCGCTATTCCCGCACACGCGATCTGCTTGATGATTTTGCGCGGGTCCTGTCGGTGACCGATGTGCTGCTGGTGACCGAGGTCTATGCGGCAGGTGAGGCCCCCATTGCTGGCGCGGATGGGCGCGCCATCTGCCGGGCCGTACGCTCCCGCGGGCAGGTCGAGCCGGTGTTCGTACCGCGTGTGGAAGACCTGCATTTGGCACTGGCTGATGTTCTGCAGGACGGTGATGTGGTGGTAACGATGGGCGCCGGACATATCGGAGCGGTCGCCCACGATCTGCCCATGCAACTGAAGGGAGGGGTGGCTTGAGCCCGCGCCGTTCCCTGTTGCCGCCATCGCTGGAGTGGGCTGCCGAGTTCCACGGTCGCCTGCGCGCAGACGAACCCATGTCGCGCCACACGTCATGGCATGTCGGCGGCCCGGTGGATTGGTGGTTCGCGCCCCGCGATCTCACGGACCTGCGTTCCTTCTTGCGCATGCTGCCGCGGGAAATTCCTGTGCACTGGATTGGTCTCGGCAGCAACCTGTTGGTACGCGATGGGGGTTTGCGTGGTGCTGCCATTGCACTGCATGGCGTGCTTACCCGTATCGATCGGCTCAGCCAGACCGTCATTCATTGTGAGGCGGGCGTCCCGTGCGCCCGCATCGCCAAGCAATGCGTGAAGTGGGGCCTGGGCCCTGCCTCGTTCTTCGCTGGCATTCCCGGAACTCTTGGCGGCGCGCTGGCCATGAACGCTGGAGCATGGGGCGGCGAGACCTGGCCCCACGTGGTGGAAGTCACTGTCGTTGGGCGTGACGGGTCCGTACGTACTCGTCAGGCTTCCGAGTACCAGTGGGGATACCGCCATGTATCGCTCCCGGTCGCTGATGAAGCCTTCATCGCCGCTCGCTTGCAGTTGCACCCGCATCCTGAGGCTTCGAACGACGAGATCAAGGTGTTGCTCGACCGTCGTCGTGATACCCAGCCCATCGGCGAGTGGAGTGGCGGTTCCACTTTCACGAACCCGCCTGGTGACCATGCAGCGCGACTCATCGAAACCGCCGGCCTGAAGGGATTCCGTCAAGGTGGTGCCGTGGTGTCGCCGAAGCACGCAAACTTCCTGGTGAACGAAGGTCAGGCCACGGCAGCGGATATCGAAGCGCTGATTTCCCATGTGCAGGCGGAAGTATTGCGCGTTCATGGCGTGGAGTTGAGCACTGAAGTGCGAATTGTCGGAGAGGCAGCATGAGTTTCCTGAAGTCCACCGGTCTGGCATTTCGCAGCATCACCAATCCGGGCGAGTTCGGCCGCGTGGCAGTGCTCTATGGCGGTGCGTCTGCGGAGCGCGCGGTGTCCTTGCGCAGCGGTACCGCGGTGTTGGACGCGCTGGTGGCGCGCGGTGTGGATGCTCACGGTATCGATCCGGCAGAAGTCGAGATTGGGGAATTGGCACGCGCTGGCTTCGATCGGGTATTCATCGTGCTGCATGGTCCAGGCGGTGAAGATGGTGCCATGCAAGGGGCGCTGGAATGGCTCGGTCTGCCTTACACCGGTAGCGGTGTCATGGGATCCGCTATCGGCATGGACAAGTTGCGCACCAAGCAGTTGGCGACAGCAGTGGGTGTCGGTACCCCGAAGTGGTTACCGGTGGTAGCGGGCACCGATCCTGAGGCTGTGGTGGCGGCACTTGGGTTGCCACTGATCATCAAGCCGGCGACGCAGGGCAGTTCGGTAGGCATGTCGAAGGTAATCGAGGCGGGGCAGATGGCGCCTGCCATTGCCGCGGCTTTGGAACATGACCCGGTGGCCATTGCGGAGAGTTGGATTACGGGGCGGGAATACACCGTGCCGGTACTGCAGGGCGAGGTCTTGCCGTCCATCCGTATCGAAACGCCGCGCGGTTTCTATGACTACGAAGCGAAATACCACTCGAACGATACCCAATACCACTGCCCCAGCGGTCTTGATGCCGCAGCTGAAGCGCAATTGCGGAATCTGGCTCTGCGAGCGTTCACCGCAGTCGGTTGCGCTGGCTGGGGCCGCGTTGACTTCATGGTAGGCGCCGATGGCGTACCCCTGATGCTTGAGGTGAATACCGTTCCGGGAATGACTGCCAAGAGCCTGGTCCCCATGGCTGCACGAACTGCGGGCATCGATTTTGAGGAACTGTGCTGGCGTGTCCTTGAAACCTCGTTCTCGCGCGAACGCGCGATTGCCAGCGTGGAGGCTTGATGTCGTTGAACCTGCTATTTGCCCCGTTTCAGCGCTGGCTTGCCCGGCGTGCACGCGCACGCGTGCGGAATGCGGCGCAGGGAGGGCAGGAGGAAGCCGTAACTATCGATTGGCTGGCGTGGGGCCGACGGATGGCGGTTCCGGTCATGTTTCTGGGGTGCCTGGTTGGCTTGCTCTTGATGATGAATCACCCTGTCGAACGGATACGTATCGAAGGTACTTTTCAGCGCGTGCGGACGGGCGATGTGGAAAGTGTGGTGCGTCATGTCCTGCGTGGTGGATTCGTGACTGCCAATCTGGGCGAACTCCGTGTGCGCATCGAGGAATTGCCTTGGGTGGACCGTGCTCGGTTGGCTCGTCGCTGGCCGAGTGGGCTGGTGGTTGAGGTGACCGAGCAAGTCCCCGCTGCCCGATGGGGCGAGGACGGATTGTTGAATGCCCGCGGCGAGGTTTTTGTCGTTGGCGTACAGCACCCACCGGCAGAGTTGCCGGTGCTATCGGGTCCCGCTGGCACTGAAAGTCAGGTGGCGCAACGTTTTTTCTCGGTGCAGGCCCGCCTGGGTGAGCGCGGGTTGCGGGTAGCTGCGATGCGTCTTGACGCTCGCGGTGCCTGGACGCTGGAACTGGTAGATGGCCCGGAAGTGCGTTTCGGACGCCGCCAAGTAGATGAGCGCATACAGCGCTTTCTGGATGTGGCGGCGGGTGTGGTGCAACCACGCACGGCCGAGATCCACTATGTAGATATGCGTTATAGCAACGGTTTTTCTATCGGCTGGCGTGGGCATGCAGTTGCGCCGGGCGGGGATGGTCAGTCAGATGTCTAAGCGAACGGAACGGAATCTCATTGTCGCCCTTGATATCGGCACCTCTAAAGTGGTGGCGCTGGTGGGTGAATTGAAGGCAGATGGATCGCTCGAAGTGGTTGGCCTCGGGTCGCAGCCTTCCCGCGGGTTGAAGCGCGGCGTTGTGGTCAACATCGACTTCACGGTCCAGTCGATCCAGCGTGCGGTCGAGGAAGCAGAGTTGATGACGGGCGTGCAGATCAACTCCGTTTACACCGGCATTGCCGGCAGTCATGTGCGTAGTCTCAACTCTTCGGGCGTGGTGGCTATCCGGGACAAGGAGGTGTCGCAGGTGGACATCGCGCGCGTCATGGAAGCGGCCGGCGCAGTGGCTCGCCCGCAGGACCAGCGCGTCCTGCATGTCATTCCGCAGGAATACATCATCGATAATCAAGATGGTATCCGTGATCCCATCGGCATGTCGGGTGTGCGCCTGGAGGCGCGAGTACATGTGGTCACCTGTGCCGACAGCGCCGCACAAAACGTTATCAAGTGCGTCGAGCGCTGCGGGTTCGGGGTGGAGGAAATCATCCTCGAGCAATGGGCCTCCAGCTTCGCCTTGCTCACGGAGGACGAAAAAGAGTTGGGTGTCTGCTTGGTCGACATCGGTGGTGGTACGACCGATATCGCCGTATTCACCGGCGGTGCGTTGCGTCACACCGCAGTTATCCCGCTCGCCGGTGATCAGGTGACCAATGACATCGCGGTAATGATGCGTACCCCGACGCCTCATGCCGAAGACATCAAGTTGAAGTACGCCTGCGCGCTCAGTCAGATGACGAACATTGACGAGACAATCGAGGTGCCTAGCGTTGCTGGTCGTCCGCCGCGGCGTCTTGCTCGGCAGATGCTCGCGGAAATTGTGCAGAAGCGCTACGAGGAACTGTTTCGGTTCGTCCAAGAAGAGTTGCGTCGTTCCGGCTACGCCGAGGCGATTGCCGCTGGCATCGTGCTGACGGGCGGTAGTTCCAAGATGGAAGGTGCAGTGGATCTCGCCGAGGAATGGTTCCACGTTCCGGTGCGTCTTGGCATTCCCACGGGTGTTTCCGGGGTGGGCGATGTGGTTCGTAACCCCACGTACGCCACCGCGGTGGGCCTGTTGCTCTACGGACGCCAGAACATGGAATTGGCTGGGGGGCTGCCGCCGTTGGCTGGAAAGATGGCCGGTGCCCTCAATCGCCTCAAGGGCTGGTTGGCCGGCCATATCTGAACATTTTTTTTAAAGTAGGGGCCGCTGTCGGATAGGCCCCTGGGTTGATTCACGGGAAAGCGAGGAGACAGACATGACATTCGAACTGATGGACGCCTACAGTCAGAGCGCGGTCATCAAGGTGCTTGGCGTCGGTGGCGGCGGCGGTAATGCCGTCTCGCACATGGTCGCCAGTGGCATCGAAGGTGTGGATTTCATCTGCATCAATACCGACGCGCAGGCACTGAAGCACAGCAAGGTGAAAGCCTCGCTGCAGATTGGCTGCAACATCACGAAGGGCCTTGGCGCAGGTGCTGACCCCGAGGTGGGTCGTCAAGCCGCCATGGAAGATCGTGACCGCATCATCGAGCTCATCGAAGGCTGCGACATGCTGTTCATTACGGCCGGCATGGGCGGTGGCACTGGTACCGGCGCGGCTCCTGTCGTCGCACAGGTCGCCAAGGAACTGGGGATTCTTACGGTAGCCATCGTCACCAAGCCCTTCGGCATGGAAGGCAAGCGTCGCGGCAGCATCGCCGATCAGGGCATCGCCGAGCTGGCCAAGCACGTCGATTCACTCATCACCATTCCTAACCAGAAGCTCCTCAGCGTACTTGGGCCGTCCACCACGCTGCTGGATGCGTTCAAGTCCGCCAACACTGTGCTGCAGGGTGCGGTTCAGGGCATCGCTGAACTCATCACCCGCCCGGGTCTCATCAATGTCGACTTTGCGGACGTCCGCACTGTGATGTCCGAGACCGGTATGGCGATGATGGGTACCGGTTTTGCGACCGGTGAGGATCGCGCGACCCGAGCGGCGGAAATGGCTGTGTCGAGTCCGTTGCTCGAGGACATTAATCTGGCTGGCGCTCAGGGCGTACTGGTCAATGTCACCTGCGGCTTGGACTTGTCGATTGGCGAGTTCGAAGCAGTGGGCAATACCGTCAAGGCCTATGCCAGCGATGATGCCACTGTCGTGGTGGGGACGGTGATCGACCCCGAATTGCAGGGCGGCGAACTCCGCGTCACCGTCGTTGCCACTGGGCTTGGCCGTGCAGTGGCTACCCAGGTTCTCCCGGCGCCCGTCGTACATCGCACGACTCAAGACACAGGCTTGCGGGTGGTCCGTCAAGCAGTCGCGCCTGCTCCGGTATCGATCGCCACCGGGGTGCCTTCGGTGGTCGGCCAGATGGCCGCTGCTCAAGGCGGTGGGGATTGGTCACAGTACGATCGGCCGGCAGCGCGCCGTGCGCCGATGAGGGCGGCCGTGGGGGATGGTCTGCGTGGCGACGGCGGGTGGGACGAGGACATGTTGGATGTCCCGGCATTCCTGCGCCGCCAAGCCGACTGACCGCACTTTTTGGCGAAGAAGAACGATTTTCCCGTGATTTTCCGTCAGCATCGGCCAGGAGGCCGGTGCTGACGGGCTTCTCTCCGGCGGACCACGAGTCAGGCCGTGAACCCGTTCCCAGTCACGATACCCCGCGGTTGAGGGGGGTATCCCTGCGTGATACCCTGCGAGGGTTATGCTCAATCAGCGCACTTTAAAGAACGCCATTCGCGCCACTGGCGTGGGTTTGCACACCGGTCAGAAGGTCCTCATGACCCTGCGTCCGGCGCCGACCAATACCGGTATCGTGTTTCGTCGCATGGATCTCGCCACGCCGGTGGATATCCCTGCGCAAGCCCATCTGGTCGGCGAAACCATGCTCGGCACCACCCTCATTCAGGGGGACGTGAAGGTTTGCACGGTGGAGCATCTGCTGTCGGCATTCGCTGGCCTTGGCATCGACAACTGCTTCGTGGAACTCAGCGCCCCCGAAGTGCCCATCATGGACGGCAGCGCCGGTCCGTTCGTTTTCCTCGTCCAGTCGGCCGGAATCGAGGAGCAGAACGCCCTCAAGCGCTTGGTGCGTATCCGCAAGCCGGTCGAGGTGCGCGAAGGCGACAAATGGGCGCGCTTCGACCCGTACGACGGGTTCAAGGTGAACTTCGAAATCGAGTTCGATCACCCTATTTTTCACCGGCGCACGCAAACCGCGTCCATGGACTTCTCGTCCACCTCGTTTCTGCGTGAAGTCAGTCGCGCCCGTACCTTCGGTTTCACGCGCGACTTGGAAATGCTGCGGGCGCGGAACTTGGCGCTCGGCGGCACCATGGACAATGCCATCGTACTCGACGAATTCCGCGTGCTGAACGAGGAAGGCCTCCGGTACGAGGATGAGTTCGTGAAGCACAAGATTCTCGATGCCATTGGCGATCTGTACTTGCTCGGCTCCAGCCTCATCGGCGAGTTCAGCGGGTTCAAGTCCGGGCACGCGCTGAACAACCGGTTGCTGCGCACCCTGATGGCTGACCAGTCGGCTTGGGAAGAAGTCACGTTCAGTGACCGGTCGGCGGCTCCTATCAACTATGCCGGAGCGGCTGCTATCGCCTGAAGTCGGCCCTCAGCTTCGCGGTCTTACCTTCACTTTGACACTACCCACGGCCTCGCCGAGGGCTCGGGTTAGCGGCTCGCGCCATTCTTCCGCCGCATAGCGTGCCCGGGTCGCCCAGACCGCGGACTCGAAGAGTAGAGAAACTTCCCCATCCACGAAATTCGCTGCCCAGAGGTGGGGTGTGAGTTCGGCTGGGAGCACCTCCCGTGCCGCCTCTAGCGCCTTTCGGGCGGTGGCTGCGCCGGCGTGAAGGGCTTGCAAGGCGCCCCCACTCGCTCCAAGTAATTGCTCGATGTTCCGGATTCCGCCAGCCCTGCTGCCTGCGGGGCGACGTGGACGGCGGGGGGGAGGGGAGGCACTCATAGACGGCATTGTCCCGCATCCGCCGGTTGGCTGCCGAGGTCCCGGCGCCTGCCTTTGGGTCGTGCGGTGGAACTCGGGCGGGACCGAGCAGGTCTTGGTAAACTCAAGGGCTTGAATCCCGGCCCGGGAGGCGTTATTTCGCCTTCATGCCTTGCCTTAAGGACTCCTCGTCGTGCTCAAGTTCCTCGCTCGCTTCTTTGGTAGCCGCAACCAGCGCCTGCTGCGTCTCTACCAGCGCTTGGTCGATGCTGCCAATGCGTTCGAACCGAAGATGCAGGCGCTCAAGGACGAGGACTTCCCCGCCCTGACGGCAGCCTTCCGCGAACGCCTTGCCGCCGGCGAGGCCACCGATGATTTGTTGCCGGAGGCCTTTGCCGCCGTCCGCGAGGCGGCCAAGCGCTCACTGGGAATGCGCCATTTCGATGTGCAGTTCATCGGTGGCATCACCCTGCACCAAGGCAAGATTTCCGAGATGCGCACGGGCGAAGGCAAGACGCTAGTTGCTACGCTGCCCACCTACTTGAACGCCTTGCCCGCCAAGGGCGTGCATGTCGTCACTGTGAACGACTACCTGGCCACCCGTGACGCCGAGTGGATGGGGCCGGTCTATCGCTTCCTCGGGCTGTCCGTCGGCGTCATTCGCTCTGGGCAGACCTCCGAAGAGAAGCGTGCGGCCTATGGTTGCGATATCACCTATGGCACCAACAACGAATACGGTTTTGACTACCTACGCGACAACCTCACCTTCCGTCTGGAAGACCGCGTCCAGCGTGGGTTGGCTTTCGCTATCGTCGACGAAGTGGATAGCATCCTCATCGATGAGGCGCGTACGCCGCTCATCATCTCCGGCCCTGCCGAAGAAAGTACCGAGCTCTACCAGCGCGTCAATGTCATCGTGCCGAAGCTGCGTCGCGCCGCCAAGGCGGAGGAAGCCGACGGTGACGCGGTCGATGGCGATTTCTGGGTGGACGAGAAACAGCGTCAGGCCCATCTCACCGAGGCTGGGCATGAGACCGTGGAGGGCCTTTTTCTGGCCGAAGGTCTGCTCCGTGAGGGCGAGAGCCTTTACGACGCGGCGAACATCCGCTTGATGCACCACCTGGGTGCCGCACTGCGTGCACATTCGCTGTACCGTCGCGATGTCGAGTACATCGTGCGCGATAGCGAAGTCATCATCGTCGATGAGTTCACTGGTCGCACCATGCCCGGTCGGCGTTGGTCGGATGGTCTGCACCAGGCGGTGGAAGCGAAGGAGGGCGTGCGCATCCGCGAGGAAAACCAGACGGTCGCCTCCATCACCTTCCAAAACTACTTCCGCATGTACGGCAAATTGGCCGGCATGACTGGCACGGCGGATACCGAAGCCTTCGAGTTCCAGCAGATTTATGGACTGGAAGTGGTGGTCGTTCCGACGCACCGTCCGGCGGTGCGCAAGGATCACTCCGATCTCGTTTACCTCAGTCAGCAGGACAAGTTTGCGGCTATCGTCGAGGATATTCGCGACTGCCTCGAGCGCAAACAACCGGTACTGGTCGGTACGGCTTCCATCGAAGCCTCCGAGGAACTGGCGGCCTTGCTGCGCAAGGAAGGCATTGCTCATGAAGTGCTGAACGCCAAACAGCATGAACGTGAAGCACTCATCGTGGCGCTGGCGGGCCGACCGGCCGCTGTTACCATCGCCACGAATATGGCTGGCCGTGGTACCGACATCGTGCTCGGTGGCAACTTCGAAGTAGAGAAGACGCAGGCTGGTGAACTCGACGAGGCTAGCGTGGCCAAGTTGCGTGCCGACTGGCAGCAGCGGCACGACCAAGTACTCGCGGCCGGTGGTTTGCATATCGTCGGTACCGAACGGCATGAAAGCCGCCGTATCGACAACCAGTTGCGTGGCCGTTCTGGTCGTCAGGGCGACCCGGGCTCCAGCCGGTTCTATCTGTCGCTCGAAGACAACCTTATGCGCATCTTCGGCGATCCGGAGCGTATGAAGGCATTGCTGTCTCGCGTGGGCATGCGTCCGGGCGAAGCTATCGAAAGTGCGCTGCTCACTCGCCAAATCGAGCGTGCCCAGCGCAAGGTAGAGGCGTACAACTTCGACCTTCGCAAGAACCTGCTGGAGTACGACGACGTCGCCAATGACCAGCGCAAGGTGGTGTACGCCCAGCGCTTCGAACTGCAGCAGTCGACCGAGATTGCGGACGTCATCGCGGATCTGCGTCGCGAAGTCGTCACCAACACCATCACGGCACATATCCCGGCTGAGTCCATTGAAGCGCAGTGGGACCCGGCTGGTGCGGCCAATGCCCTGCGCAACGATTTTGGCGTGGACATGGATGTAAAGGCGTTCATGGCCGAGAATGCCGCCCGCAAGGGCATCGATCTGATAGACCATGTGGTTGGCCTGCTGGGGGCGGAGTACGCCGCCAAGGAACAGCAAGTGGGCGTGGAAACGCTCCGTCATATCGAGAAGAGCGTGATGATGCAGATGCTCGATACGCACTGGCGTGAGCATCTGGCAGCCATGGATTACATGCGCCAGGGCATCTCCCTGCGCAGCTACGCGCAGAAAAATCCGAAGCAGGAATACAAGCGCGAAGCCTTTGAGTTGTTCACCGCCATGCTCGATCGTATTCGCTTCGATACGGTCACTTTGCTGCAGCGCCTGCAGGTACGCAGCGAAGAAGAAGTAGAGCGTGAAGAGCGCGAGCGCGCCGCACGGCTCTCGAGCCAGTTACAGTTTCAGCATGCGGAGCCACCGCCGGTTTCGGGTAGCCCGGAAGATGCCGCTGCGCTGGCTTCAGCGCCGCTGCAGCCTGCAGCGCAGCCCGCGCCGGCAAGTGCACAGCGTGAACTGCCGAAGATCGGTCGCAACGAGCCCTGCCCCTGCGGTAGCGGTCGCAAGTTCAAGCACTGCCACGGGATGATCTGACCCAGCAAGTTGGCGTTGCAAATGGAGGATGTGTTCACCCTCCAGTGCAGGTGCTTTCAGCGAACGCGGTTGCCTGCGGCGTCGAGGACCATCTCGCCATCTTCTTTGGTGAACGGCCCGGCCTGTGGCACAGGCAGTATGTCCAGTACGGCTTCGGACGGGCGGCAGAGTCGCGTGCCCCATGAGGTTACTACCACCGGTCTGTTCAGCAGAACGGGGTGCGTCACCATCGCTGCCACCAGTTCTGCCTCGGTCCAATCTTCTACCGGCTTGCCGCTGGCAGCCAATAGTTCTGGCCAGATTTTCTCTTTTTCTCGCAGCAAAGCGCGTGCGCCCATGCCCATAGCCTGCAGTAATGTCTGCAGCGTATTGCTGTCCGGTGGCGAGCGCAGATATTCCACAATGGTGGGCTCAATTCCGGTATGGCGGATAAGCGCCAGAGTGTTGCGGGAGGTGCCGCACGCCGGGTTGTGGAAGATAGTGACGGCGAGTGAATTCGACATGGGGTGGTTCCTGCTTGGTACGGTCAAAACCATAGTGAAAACGTGGAATACTCGCAACCCGATGTTGCCCGGATTGTCACCGGGCCTGTAAACAGCAATTGGAGATTCAAGATGGACCTGATCAAGGCACTGCAGTGGCGCTACGCGACCAAGAAGATGGACCCCTCTCGTGCCGTCCCCGAGGACAAGGTGGAACGCATTCTAGAGGCTATTCGTCTGGCTCCCACGTCCAGCGGTTTGCAGCCGTATGAAGTGCTGGTCGTTACCAATCCGGAAATCCGCGCCCGTATCCAGCCGGTAGCCTGGAACCAAGCCCAAGTGACGGAAGGCTCGCACTTGCTGGTGTTCGCGGCCTGGGACCACTACACCGCGGAGCGCATCAACACCATGTTCGACTATACGAATGAGGTGCGTAGTTTCCGCAGCGAGGGCTACGAAAACTATCGCCAAATGCTGCTGGGCATGTATCCGCAGCGCGAACCCGAACAGAACTTTCAACATGCGGCGCGGCAGGCGTATATCGGCTTGGGTACTGCGGTTATTGCCGCCGCCGCCGAAGCAGTGGACTGCACGCCGATGGAAGGCTTCGACGATGCAGCAGTAGACGAGATCCTCGGTTTACGAGCTCGTGGCTTGCGCAGTGTGGTGCTGTTGCCGCTGGGCTACCGCCAAGCGGAAGGTGACTGGCTCGTGAACTTGCAGAAAGTTCGCTGGCCGCGCGAGAAGTTCATCACTGAAGTCCGCTGAGATGGTCGCCTCGACGTTGCCGTCGCAAAGCGCAGCTAGCGCCGTGGTTACAGAACTCCATGTGATGGCGGGTGCGCTGGTCGGCAAAGATGGACGGGTGCTTATTGCTCAGCGCCCGGAGGGGAAAGCGCATGCTGGCAAGTGGGAATTTCCCGGGGGTAAGAAGCATCCGGCGGAAGTGCCGCAGCAAGGCCTCTACCGTGAACTTGTTGAAGAGTTGGGCATCGAGGTCACTGAAGCGCGACCGTTGCTGAAAGTGCGCCACGAG
>CAIOHZ010000047.1 GCA_903858165.1 uncultured Pseudomonadota bacterium | reverse complement strand
CGCGCGCGAACCCAAGTCGCATCGCGTGATTACGCGAAGGTGATTATGGTTAATAGGGGGGCTGCGTGGCGATGGCGTCCGGTATTCTCACCGGTGAAGGGATTTTTTGCCGTGACGCTGCCGGGCGATGTACTCAGGTGGCGCGGGGGAAGGCAGAGACGTGTCGATGATGGACTATCTGGAGCCGGCCTTGTGGGGCCTCGCTGCCGCGCTGGTCGTGGCGGCTTTGGTGCTGTTCGCTGTATGGCGGGCCGGCCGCCGTCGGCATGCGTCTGCAGAATTCATGGTCGACGCCATCGACTCCACGCCCGTGGGCGAATTACCGGAGTTCGTTGAAGTAGACGCGACCGACCTCTCCGCTGTGGCCGGCGCGGTGACGCGCCTCTGCCAACGGCAATTGGAATCGCAGGTGCTGGATGCCGGCGAACTATTTCACCGGCTGGTGGATGGTGTCCATGACGCCGTAGTGCTGCATACGGATGTCATCATTCAAGCCAATAGTCGTTTTGCCGCTTTGGTAGGCGAAAGCCCCTCAGCCATTCTCGGCCGTTCCCTCGCTGAATTCGTTACACCCGACTACACCGAACTGGTTGCGGACAACGTCGCCCGACGACTGCGCGGTTTGCCGGCCGCTGAGCGTTACGAGGTGGAAGTCACCGACCGGCAGGGTCAGGTGTCGCGCATGGAGTTGGCCGGTACCCGCGTCGATCTCGCCCGCGGTCCGGCAGTGTTGTTCACCGCCGTCGACATGCTGCCGACCCGCGTGGGGCAGTCGAGCGCCACCGGGACTGGTGGACTTTTGGGTCAAACGGTTTTGGACTCGCTGTCTGCGGGCGTCATCACCACTGACCCTGCCGGTCGCATCGACTATGCCAACCGTGCGGCCGAACAGTTGCTCGGACGGCCGTTGGCTGACATGGTGGGTCGTCCGTTCGAGGAAGCCGCTCCGTTGATGGAAGAGGCTGACCGTCGCATGTTGGCGGACCCCGTGCGCCAGTGCCTGACGACCGGCGCGCGTATTGTAGCTTCGCGCCGTGCCATGGTGTTGAGCAAGCAGGACGGTTCAGAGCGCATGGTGGAATTGACTGTGGCACCACTGCGTAGTGACCGCCCTGAGCCGCAGGGTTGTGTGGTGCTGCTGCATGATGTGACCGAAGCGCGCGGCATTGCGCGGCAGATGTCCTACCAGGCCAGCCATGACGCTTTGACTGGTCTCGTGAACCGTCGCGAGTTTGAGCGGCGTCTGCAAGAGGCCATGGAAAATGCGCGCCATGGTGGCCAGCATCACGTGTTGTGTTTTCTCGATCTCGACCGCTTCAAGGCGGTCAATGATGTCAGTGGTCATAACGCCGGCGACCAATTACTGCGTGAGCTTTCCACCCTGCTACGCGAATCCGTGCGCGACAGCGACACGGTCGCCCGCATCGGTGGTGACGAATTCGCCTTGCTGTTGGTGGGCTGCCCGCTCGAGAAAGCTACGCAGATTGCCGGCAATCTCTCGCGCGCCATCATGGAACATCGTTTCGTCTGGAAGGACCGCATTTTCGAGGTCGGTGTTTCCTCGGGTTTGGTAGAAGTGAGTCGCGAAAGCGGCACGCTCGAAGATGTCATGGGCGCCGCGGATTCTGCTTGCTACGTGGCCAAGCGTTCGGGTGCCGGGTCTGTGCATGTCTACTCGGTCCGCGATGAAGCCGCCGCTCGTCAGCGCGGTGAAATTCATTGGCTGCAGCGCTTGCAGAATGCGCTGCGAGATGGTCGTTTCGAGTTGCACGTGCAGCCTATCCTCGCGGCTGGTCCCGAAACTACCTCTGGGCCAGCGCTGGAAGTTTTCCTGCGGCTCGCCGAGGAAGGCGGGAAGCTGGCCTTCCCTGGCGAATTTATGGACGCTGCGGAGCGTTATCGCTTGATGTCCTTGTTGGACCGCTGGGTGGTACAGGATGCTTTGACGGCCTTAGCCGCTGGTCGGTTGTCGTTGCCGCCGGGTCGCAGTCTCGCCATCAATGTCTCCGGCCAAACGCTCGGCGATGCCGGCTTCCTTGAGTATGTGGTGGACGTACTCGACCGGACGGGCATCCATCCGGACCAACTCTGTTTCGAGGTCACGGAGTCGAGTGTGGTGGCAAACCTCGACCACGCACGTCGTTTCGTGGCGGTGCTCCATGGTATGGGTTGCAGCTTTGCGCTCGATGACTTTGGTAATGGCGTGGGTGCCTTCGCCAACCTGAAGACGCTGGGTATCGACTACTTGAAAATTGACGGCAGCTTCATTCGCAACCTAGCGCGTGACCCGGTCAGCCAAGCCATGGTGTCGGCGATGGTGAAACTGGCACGGACCTTGAATTTCCGCATCATCGCCGAGCAGGTGGAAGACACCACAGCTCTCGAGGCGGCCAGGCGTATGGGAATTGATTTCGTGCAGGGCTACGCCATCGGCCGCCCTGAACCTCTGCGTAAGGCCACGCTGCAGGCTGCTTGACCCGCTCCGGTACAATAGGCGCCTTCCGGTTCTGGGCAGAAGGCTGTAGTTCCATGGCATTGCGGGTGGGTATCGTCGGTTGGCGTGGCATGGTCGGGTCGGTCCTGTTGGGCCGCATGCGTGAAGAGGGCGACTTCAACCTCATCGAGCCGGTGTTTTTCAGCACCAGCCAGGTGGGCGGCAACGCCCCGGACGTCGGCTGTGCAGTGGGTCCACTCGCTGCTGCTCATGACCTGAACCAGCTCGCTGCCTGCGACGCCATTATTTCTTGCCAAGGTGGCGACTACACCACAGCAGTGCATGGCCCGTTGCGGGCTACGGGCTGGACCGGCTACTGGATCGATGCAGCTTCCACGCTGCGGATGACGCCTGCTGCCACGCTCATTCTCGACCCCGTCAATCGCCCGGTCATCGATACGGCGCTGGCGAACGGCGGTAAGGACTACGTGGGTGGTAACTGCACGGTGTCGCTCATGCTCATGGCCTTGGGCGGTTTGTTTCGCGCCGGGCTGGTGGATTGGATGACCTCCATGACTTACCAGGCCGCCAGTGGTGCGGGTGCCGCGAACATGCGCGAGTTGCTCAGCCAAATGGGTGCTGCCCATGCGAGCGTGGCAGACCTGTTGGCCGACCCGCGCAGTTCCATCCTCGATATCGATACGCGCGTCAGCGCCTTGCTCCGCAGCGCCGATTTTCCGCAGGAAAATTTCGGTGTGCCGCTCGCCGGCAGCCTCATCCCTTGGATCGACAAGGATTTGGGCAATGGTCAAAGCCGCGAAGAATGGAAAGGTGGCGTCGAGACCAACAAGATTCTCGGCACCAGCGCGGCTCCTATTCCTGTCGATGGTCTATGTGTGCGCGTGGGCTCCATGCGCTGCCATAGCCAAGCCATGACCCTGAAGCTGCGCGAAGACTTGCCGCTGGCGGATATTGAGCACCTGCTCGCCAACGCGAACGGCTGGGTGCGTGTGGTACCCAACGAGCGCGAGGCCTCGATGCGTCAACTGACGCCTGCTGCCGTGACAGGGCGCCTCGAGGTGCCTGTGGGACGCCTGCGCAAGCTATCGATGGGCGGTGAATACCTTTCGGCCTTCACCTGCGGTGACCAGCTGCTGTGGGGCGCCGCAGAGCCCCTGCGCCGCATGCTGCGCATACTGCTGGAGCAGCGCGCCTAGTTGGCGTCGGCCGGCGCGCCATCGGCCGACGGCGGTAGCCAGTGCACCAGCGCCACGGCGCCAAGACTGGCGACGCACATGAGCAGCAGGATGGGACGCTCGGTGCCGTCGTAAAGCAGGCCGACTAGGCTGGCGCCAAGGCCGCCCACCGCCATCGTGATCATGCCATTGACGGCGGCCGCCTTGCCGGCATGTTGGCCGTGCCTTGCCATGGCCAGTACAGTGGAATTGCCGCCCACCAGGCTAACGGGCGCGATGTAGCACAGCAGCACGGCCCATAGCACCGGCAGGGGGAGTGGCATGAAGCAGGCCAATCCCAGCCCCAGAGCGGTGGCGGCAGCTTGAACGCGCAAAGCGTGGCGCAGCAGGCGTAGCGGGTGGTGGCGAGTTAGCCAGCGGCGGTTGAACTGGCTAAGCACGACCATGCCCAGCGCGTTGATGCCGAAGATCAGGCCATAGGTGGTCTGGCTGAGCCCGCGGGCGGCGATGAGCACGCTGGGAGTCCCGGCGACATAGGCAAACACGCCGAAGAAGGAGAGCCCCGCCGCCAGCGAGGGCACCATGAGGTCTCGGCTGCGTAGCAATACCAGGTAGTCACGTGCCACCGCGCCGGGAGCCAACGTACTGCGTGCTGTCCGTGGCTGGCTCTCGGGCAAGGTACGGAGTGCACCCAACACGAACAGAAAACCTGCGGCCGTAAGTACCCAGAAGATGGCCCGCCATGGCCCTACCGCCAGAATGAGGCTGCCCACCAAGGGTCCCAATACCGGGCCTAGACCGCTGACCAACATCATGATGGACATGACTCGGGCACCTTCCACAGGGTCGTAGCGATCCCGCACCATGGCGCGGATGCAGACGGAGGTCATGCAGACGGCAAGGGCAGCCAGCGCGCGGGCGAAGGTGAACAGGCCGATGTCGGTGGCCACCGCGCACAGCGCTGCGGTGAGGGCGAAGCCGATGAGGCCACCTAGCAACGGGCGTCGCCGTCCATAGCGGTCCGCTATCGGGCCGGTGAATAGCTGCCCAACCCCCATCGCCAACAAGAACACCGCTAACGTGTTTGAGACTTCGGCTGCCGTGGCGTGCAAATCGCGGGCGATGGCCGGAAACGCCGGCAGGTACATGTCCACGGACATCGGGCTGATGGCCATGATGCCGCCCATGAGCGCCAGTTGCGGGGTAAGGCGGTGGACGGGGCTGGTGGAGCGTTGCACGCGGCGATTGTACCCGCGTCGTCACATTCGGTATGAACCCCTTGGGGCTATTTCGTGGGCCGCATTGTGCTGGGGTGGTTGCTCGGCCGTATTGGGTCATAATCGTCATGAACCCCACTCGGTTCAGGAGCCGCCCCATGGAGTTGGTGTCGTTTGGTCGTCGTCGCAGCCTGACTGTGCTGCTGCTGATGGGTGCATCACTGCAGGGGCTTGCGGCACCAGCGCCACCGCCGCCGTGTCCCGAGGTGGCGGCTGCGCTCTACGCACCCTGCGCGGCTTGTCATGGCAACGCGGGTGCTGGCAAGAACGAACTGTCCAGCCCGGCCATTGCAGGCTTGAGCGAAGTGCAGTTGGTTCGCCAGTTGCGCCATTTCGTGACAGGCCAGCGGGGAGCCCACCCGGCGGACACCAACGGTGCGCAGATGGCCGCGATGGCAAAAACCTTGCCAGACGACGCGGCACTCAAGGCGGTGGCTTGTTACGTAGCGCGCCTGCCGGCGTTGACTGCGAGCAACGCTTTGCCATTGCAGGTGTCGGGCGGGCAGGTCAATGCTGGCGCCAAGATCTTTGCCTTCTGCGCTGGCTGTCATGGTGCCGACGGCAGCGGCAGTATCGCCGTGGGGGCACCTGGTTTGGTGTTCCAGTCGGATGCGTATTTGCTGCGCCAACTACAGGCGTTTGGGCAGGGCTGGCGTGGGCACGAGGTGAACGACGAGCCGGGTATCCAAATGGCGAACGCGGCGGCGTGGGTGCGTGAAGAGCAGGCTCGTCGTGACGTGTTGGCTTATCTCGCGACCTTGCGCACAGGCAAGCCCTGAGCGGGTGGCCAGGCGCTGTGGTCGAGCGGCGTGAATGAGTTGGCAGGCAGTTCCGTAAGGCGTTGGCGCAGCGCTTGTTCGCGCGCGCTGCTCAACGGATGGGTGGAGAGAAAAGCTGCAGGAGCGTCCCCGGCCTGCTTTGCCATGATGGCGAAGAAGTCCGGCATGCCACTCGGGTCGATACCCGCGCGCACCAAGGCATCGAACCCGGCATTGTCCGCAGCGCTTTCGGCATCGCGCGAGAATTTCAGGCTGCCAAGTTGCGCGGCGGCTTGCCCGGCCAGCGTTCCCCCCCAGTCTCCAGTGAACCAAGTCCAGAGCACGCGCCAGCTCAGGTCTTTGACGAGGGCGCTGGTGCCGTGGCGGAGTTCTACATGTTGCACTTCGTGGGCCAAGACGCCGGCCAGTTCTTCGGGGCGCCGGGTAGCGGCGATGAGCCCGGTATGTACGACCACGATGCCTCCTGGCAAGGCGAAGGCGTTCAGCGTGGCATCGTCCACCACATGGAATTCGTAGGTATAGCGCGACCCGGTGGTGAGTTCGCGACCAATCTTTACGACGGCCTCAGGGGAGGCGCCGGTATCCACCAGCTTGAGGTTGCCGCGCATGGACTCGAATGCCTGCCGCCCTAGGCGCACTTCTTCGGTTATAGGGATACGTTCGGCGATAGCCTCGGCGATACGCGCCGCTTGGCTGAGAAAGAGCAGCAAGACCAACAGCGGCGAAAGGACCAGCAAGGCAACCGCACTCCACGCGATGACGCGTTGGGTGTGCTGCTTGCGCTGCAGTTGGTTCAGACGCTTCATGGAAGGCAGTGCTGCCCAGTCAGCGCGTGCGCGCAAAGCGGCGGCATCGGTGGGGTTGAGTACGTGCACCAGCCAGTCGGTGGCAGTGCTGGCGTTCGTCGAATTGCTCGCCGTGTCGTTCGCTCTCTGGGTGGCATCGGCCGGCCAGCGCAGTTCGAGCCCTGGCTTGCCAAAGCCCACCTCCGCGAAGGTGACATCGCCGATGGCGCAGGTGACTGCTACCCCATCGAAGGCGTCGACGCCCGCTGCAGCGGGCGACCCCGTCTCTGACCAACTCACTTCCACGTGGTCGGCTGCGGCGCGCAGCGCACCGCGCTGACCGGTGGCTGGCAAGCCCGGACCAAACGCTAGGGCGGTGACCTGAGTTTCCATGATGCCCGGTGTCAGTGGTTATCGCCGTCCAGCAGGCCACCCAGCCCACCGAGCATCGAACCTTCACCGACGGACCGACCACCCGCCGCCGGAGCGGACTGGATGATGCGATTGGCTAGGCGCGAAAAGGGGAGCGACTGTATCCACACGCGGCCTGGGCCACGCAGCGTCGCAAAGAACAAGCCTTCGCCACTGAACAGTGCACTCTTCAGCTTGCCGACGTACTGGATATCGAAGTCAACGCTGGGCTGGAACGCGGCCACGCAGCCGGTATCGACACGCAGCGTTTCACCTGGGGCGAGGTCGCGCACGGCCAATGTGCCGCCCGCGTGCACGAACACCATGCCGTCGCCTTCGAGCTTCTGCATGATGAAGCCTTCGCCGCCGAACAGGCCGGTACCCATCTTGCGGTTGAAAGCGATACCCAGTGACACCCCACGTGCGGCGCACAGGAAGCTGTCTTTCTGGCAGATGAGCGAGCCGCCCACTTCGCGCAGCGAGACCGGCACGATTTGGCCCGGATAGGGCGCGGCAAAGGCCACGCGGCGCTTGCCCACACCTTCGTTGTGAAAAATGGTGGTGAACAGCGATTCGCCCGTGAGCAAGCGCTTGCCAGCGCCCAGCAGCTTGCCGAGCAAGCCGCTCTGGGAAGCTTGCGAGGAGCCATCGCCAAAGACGGTGTCCATCTGGATACCGTCCTGCATCATCATCATGGAACCGGCTTCACCGATGGCGGCTTCGCCTGGGTCCAGTTCGATTTCTACGAACTGGATGTCGTCGCCGAAGATTTCGTAGTCAACCACGTCCATGGACATTGCAGCGCTCCATTAGGCTAGAAAGTCGCAATTATAAGGCCGCGAGGCACGCGGTCGATAAGGATTCAACAGAGAATATCGTGGTCATTGGTCGGTCCATTGCGGTGCGCGCTTCGTCAGGAAGGCTTCCATACCTTCGACGGCGTCGGCATAGCCGAGGTTGCAGGTCATCGCCGCCGCCGCTACGTCATAGGCGGGCGCCACTCCCAACGCCAGTTGTTGATAGAAGGCCTGTTTGCCTAGGGCGACCACTTTGCGGCTGCGCGCGGCGATACGCGCCGCCAAGCTGGCAACGGTGGCGTCCAGTTCCGCTGCCGGGACCGCGCGGTTCACCAAGCCCTTCTGGGCCGCTTCTGCAGCACCCATGGGCTCGCCGGTGAGCAACATTTCCATGGCGTGCTTGCGAGCCACGTTACGCGCCACACCTACGGCGGGCGTGGAGCAGAACACGCCGACGTTCACGCCGGGCAGGGCGAAGGTAGCCGTATCTGCGGCCACGGCAAGGTCGCACATGGCCACTAACTGACAGCCCGCGGCCGTGGCAATGCCATGGACCCGCGCGATGACCGGCTGCGGCATGGTCAGCAGTTGCTGCATCATGCGGTTGCAGTCACCGAACAATTGCTGCTGCCAGGCCGGGTCGGCGGCATGGGCATACATCTCCTTCAGGTCATGGCCGGCGCAAAAGCCGCGGCCGTCCCCGGCTATGACGATGACGCGTGCACCGTCGTCTGTCGCCAATTCGTCGAGGGCACTCGCGAGCGCGGTAATCATCCCTAGCGACAAGGGGTTGAAGCGCTGGCCGCGGTTGAGCGTTAGCGTTACCACGCCTGCCTCACGCGTTTGCAGGACGTAAGGACTGTCGTCGATGTGGTTCATGGTGGCGGCCTGTGGGGGAAGGCTTTCAGGCTAACGTGAGGGGCTGCAGTTTCACAAGCCGCGCCGCGCTAACTACCATCTTGGCGATTGGCAAAAAAACAGGGGCTTCCTTGCGGAAGCCCCTGCAGGCTGCAACCAGCGTGCGGCGCAGGCGCGCCGCGGCGGGCTTACAGCAGTGGCACCAGCAGCAGTGCCACGATGTTGATGATCTTGATCAACGGGTTGATGGCAGGACCTGCGGTGTCCTTGTACGGGTCACCGACCGTGTCGCCAGTCACAGCAGCCTTGTGGGTGTCCGAACCCTTGCCGCCGTAGTGACCTTCCTCGATGTACTTCTTGGCATTGTCCCAAGCGCCACCACCGGTGCACATGGAGATACCGACGAAGAGACCGGTGACGATGGTGCCGATGAGCAAGCCACCCAAGGCCTTCACACCAGCGCCAGGACCCATCAGGGCGTTCATGCCGAAGGCAATGACCACCGGAACCAGGATGGGCAGCAGCGACGGTACGATCATTTCGCGGATAGCCGCGCGGGTGAGCATGTCTACGGCCTTGCCGTATTCAGGCTTCGCCGTACCTTCCATGATGCCCGGGATTTCCTTGAACTGGCGGCGCACTTCCACGACTACCGAACCGGCAGCACGGCCGACGGCTTCCATAGCCATGGCACCGAACAGGTAAGGAATCATGCCGCCGATGAACAGGCCGATGATGACGGCCGGGTCGGACAGGCTGAACTCCTGCAGTTTGCCGGCGGCTTCCAGGTTGTGCGTGTAGTCGGCGAACAGCACCAGCGCGGCCAGACCAGCCGAACCAATGGCGTAGCCCTTGGTGACAGCCTTCGTGGTGTTACCCACCGCGTCGAGTGCGTCGGTGGTGACGCGGACCGACTTGTCGAGACCCGCCATCTCGGCGATACCGCCCGCGTTGTCGGTGATGGGGCCGTAGGCATCGAGCGCGACGATCATGCCCGTCATGGAGAGCATGGCAGTGGCGGAGATGGCGATGCCGTACAGGCCCTCCAGCTGGAAGGAACCCCAGATGGCAGCACAAACCGCGAGCACTGGCAGGGCGGTCGACTTCATCGACACGGCGAGGCCGGCGATGACGTTCGTACCGTGACCCGTCTGCGAGGCTTCCGCCACGTAACGCACGGGGGCGTATTCGGTAGCGGTGTAGTACTCGGTGATGACGATCATGGCGGCCGTGAGGGCGAGACCGATGAGCGTGCAATAGAACAGGTTCATGCCGTGGTCGCCCATCATCGAGGTACTGATGGGGTAGAAGGCCGCAGCGGCGATGACACCGGAGACGATGACGCCACGGTACAGCGCAGCCATGATCTTGCCGCCTTCGGCGACCTTCACGAAGAAGGTGCCGATGATGGAGGCCACGATAGACACCGCGCCGAGCACCAGCGGATAGAGGATGGCGTTGTTGCCAGCCGCATCACCGAGCGTGGCGATACCGAGGCCCGCCAGCACCATGGTGGCGACCAGGGTGACCGCATAGGTCTCGAACAGGTCGGCGGCCATGCCAGCGCAGTCGCCGACGTTGTCACCGACGTTGTCGGCGATGACGGCCGGGTTGCGCGGGTCGTCCTCCGGAATGCCGGCTTCAACCTTACCCACGAGGTCAGCGCCGACGTCGGCACCCTTCGTGAAGATGCCGCCACCGAGACGCGCAAAGATGGAGATGAGCGAACCGCCGAAGGCCAAGCCGATGAGCGAGTGGAGGGCGGTCGCCTGGTCCACTTGCTTCAGGACGTAGCCGTAGTAGCCGGCGACGCCGATGAGGCCGAGACCCACCACCAGCATGCCGGTGATGGCACCGCCGCGGAAGGCGACCTGCAATGCGGGGTTCAGACCGAGCGTGGCCGCCTGAGCGGTACGCACGTTAGCGCGAACCGAGACGTTCATGCCGATGTAGCCAGCCAGACCCGAGAGGATGGCGCCGATAGCGAAGCCGCCCGCGCTGTACCAGTCGAGACCGAAGCCCATGAGACCGAACAGCACCACGCCGACAATGGCGATGGCCGTGTACTGGCGGTTCAGGTAGGCGTTGGCACCTGCCTGAATAGCGGCAGCAATTTCCTGCATCCGCGCGTTTCCGGCGGGCTGGGCGATGATCCAACGGACGGCTAGCAGTCCGTAAAGGATGGCGAGTACACCGGCGCCAATGGCCAGTTGTAATGCCAGTTCAGTCGT
>CAIOHZ010000046.1 GCA_903858165.1 uncultured Pseudomonadota bacterium | reverse complement strand
CAGCGCCGCAGCGGCCATCAGCGGGCGCGTATGGTTCAGTTCATCGCCAAGCGGAGGCAGGAACAACACCGTGCCACGGACCGCTGAAGATTCTTGGCCATGCGCGTCTGAAGCAGGCGGCAACAACGCTGGCTGCCAAGTCGTTCGCCAACGCCTACCGGCAGTGCCAGCAACCCAGCCACTCGTGGTTACTACGGCAGCGCGGGTCTGGCCCATGGTGGGTGCCATCGTCACTGCGGGGGCGACACTGTGGCGCGGGCAGCCACCCAGTCCAGCAAGGTGCCCACGCTCGTGAACACTTCAGCGGACAACTCTTCGTCGGCTACGATGAACCCGAAGGTGGTCTCGCATTCCTCCAGCAAGTTCACCACCGCCACGGAATCGAGCGCAGAAATGGCACCCAACAACAGCGTCTGCCGTTCTAAGGGAAACGTTGCAGGTAGCCCTAGGACCTCCCGCAACATTGTCAACAGTTTGGCCTCTAGGGTGATAGTCATTACCGCCATGCTTCCCGCGCGAGCAAGAGAGCATTGCCCAAGGCGCTCTGACGATAAAGACTGACCCGGGGCAGCTTCAGTGCATCGCTGGCCGGGGTGACCGCCCCCCAGTCGGAAGTAAAGGCATGGCTGAAGCCTGCCTCACGTACCAGACCCACATCGCGCTCACTGAAGTCTCGCCCTTCGTGCCCGTTCGGGTAGGCGAACAACCCAACCGGCACGCCGAGTAACTGTTCAAGATCAGCGCGGCTACCGGAGACTTCGGCGCGCGCCTCTTCCAGCGCACAGGCGGCGAGAATGGGGTGATGTCGGGTATGCGCGCCTATCTCTATCCCCGGACGCCGCGCCAGTTCGCGCAACTCCGTGGCATCGAGCATCAGGCGTGGCGCCGGTGGCGCCGCGCACGCCGCCTCCACCAACGCGACAGCCTGCTCTCGCGCAAGCAAGGGCAAGGACTTCACTGCGGCAGTGCAGCGTTCGGCCAACTGCCGTCGCGCCTGCAGCGCCACCGGGACCGCCTCGGGCAACCCAACGGCGTCGAGTCGCGCGCCGGCCACGCCTTCACGCAAAGCCCACAGCAAGCGGTCGTGCCACATGTTGGGCCCGCCCACGAAACCAGAAGAAACGAACACGGTGGCCGGGTAGCCACGCGCCGCGAGCAAAGGCGCCGCCACTACCAATTGTTCGCGGTAGCCGTCATCGAAGGTGATGGCCACGGAGGTGCGGCGCAGCTTTCCCTCCCGCAAGGCAGCCAAGCCCGCCGTCAGCGGCACCACTTCGAAGCCGCGCAGTGCATCTAGCTGCCGCGCGAAGCGCGCTGCATCCGGCGTTTGCGGGTCGTAGGGGTCGAACGCCGGCGTTACGCGGTGGCAAGCCACCACCAGCAGGCGGTTGGCAGGCAAGCAGCGCAGGAAGGGCCGCAATAGACGCATGTCAGGCGGCACGCAACCGGCGTCGCTCGGCAGCGGTCAGGGCAGGCTTCGAGAGTTCCACTTCCTTGGCGTCCGGCAAGGCCACCCGCCCCGTCAACACCACCAGCGCCACCAATTGGTAGGGCAGGTCCAGATAAGCCAACCCGAGGAAGGCACCACCCACCGCATAAGCGATGGCACTGGCTTGCAGTGCGGTAGCGAGGTCGAAGGCCCAGGCTTTATCCGGCGAGTCGCGCGTGGCCTTGCGGATGCGCTGGGTTTCCATGAACGCCAGAAACGCGAAGGCGAGGAAGAGCGCCAGACCGACGAACCCCTGCTCGCCCAAAATTTCGAAGTAGATGCTGTGGGCGTCGTGCACTTTTTCTGGGTCCGGCGCATAACGCTGGAACGCCTCTCTGTTGAACACGCCGTAACCACCGCCGTTGATCGGCTGGTCCAAAGCCACGTTCCAAGCAAAACCCCAGGCATTGATACGCCCTTGGGCGGAGGCGTCTTCTGTGTAGTTGGCGATACTGTCCACACGGACCGTGAACTTTTCCGGCATGAACCCGAACGCCGCCATGGCGGCTATCGTGACCAACAGACCACCGAAAACTTTGCGGTTGGAACGCCACCAGATGGCAGCGAGTACCGCGGCGATGGCGAGGTACGCACCGCGGGAATAAGAACCCACGACCGAGATCAGACAAAGCACAAAGCCGGCCATGAGGGCGCGCTTCACCCATTTGCCTTCCACCTGCCGCGACAAATACCACAGTAACGGCAGAATGATAGTCAGCGCGAGCGCCACCTCGTTGTTGCCTTCCAGGAACGTGCCCGGCGGCCCCCAGACCATGTACTTGCCGCCCGTGGCCAAGGTGAACACGCCGCCCTTGAAGCCATAAAAACCGATGCTCATGGCGATGACCCAGACCATGAACTCGATGCCACGACGGTCGCGGACGATGAAGAAGGTGGCGAGGACCATCAACTGAATCTTGATGGTGCGGTCCACTTCGACGACGCTGGCCTCCGGGTACATGGCGAACAAGGCATTGCCCACATACCAGGCCACCAACAGCGCCCAGACGATAGTGACGGGCGTCCAACGCCAGGGCATACGGTCTTTCCAATTGAAGGCCAGCGCGATGAAGGTGACCGCCACGGCCGGCTGCACCACGGGAAGGTCGCGGATGAAACCGTAGGCGAGACGGTGCGGCGACATATAGCCCAGCCACGACCAGATGCCCAATCCCCATAGCGGCCGCGCGACCGCGAAGAGCAGCGCCAAACCCAGCACCACAAACAAGGCATAGTCACGCATCGGTCTTTCCCTGCACCAGTTCGACAAACAGACGACGCTGCCCTTCGCACGTCGCATCCCAACTGAAACCGCAGGCATAGTGCCGGGCTTCGGAACGGTGGGTAGCATTACCCAACGCTATCGCCTGCGCCTGCACCGCCGTCACGAATCCGGAGACGGACCCGGGCTCGAACAGCTTGCCGGCTGCGGGATTGGCAATGACTTCCGGAATGCCGCCCACCCGACTGGCCACCACGGCTGTGCCGCAAGCCATCGACTCCAGCAACACATTGGGCCATCCCTCGTTGCTCGAGGCAAGCACGGAAAGGTCCGCTGCGGAAAAGTGAAACTTCAATTCGTCTTGTTCGACGCGACCGACAAAACGGACGCGGGCCGCAACACCCAACTGCTGCGCCAACTGACGCAAGCTGGCTTCTAGGCTACCCGTGCCCACCAAGTCCAAGTGCCAATCCGGCAGTTCGCACAAGGCCCGCATCACCAAGGCATGGCACTTCACCGGCACCAATGCCGCTACGCAAACCAGGCGTGGCCCGTGCAGCGGGCCGCCCACGCGTTGACGCGCCTCGGCCTGAGGCACCGGGTGGAAGCGCTCCAAGTCGACACCGTTACGTAGCACCCGCGTGGCGCCGGGCGCTACGCCCATTGCCACCAGTCGCTCCACCAAGGCCCGGGAAACGCCGATACTCGCACCTGCCACGCGCGACGCCCAGCGCATCATGCGGCGCGGCCAGTACATTTCCCCAATCAGATTCACATCAGAACCGCGGGCAGTAATAGCCAGCGGTACGTTCATCCAGCGCGCCAGCAAGGCTGCCGCAACACCATCCGGGTAGTAGTAGTGCGCGTCGATCAGCTGGAACTGCCAACCCTCGCGACGCCAGCGGCGCAGCGTCGGCCACGCGCCAAGCGCTAGCAGCAGGGGCGCCAGCCACATGCCTAGCTTCGGCACCACGAGATAACGCGGGTGCTCCACAGGCAGGCCATGCCGCTGTTCCCGGCGCGGCGCAGCGGCATAGCGTGCGTAGGAGCCAAAGCGTGCGGCCTTGAAGGGAAACCAAGGCACCGGCGCCAAGACACGCGCCTCGATACCCCCGGGCTCCACTAATTTTCGCAGACGCTGTTCCACGAACGGCCCATGGCCCGGCATCGCAGCGTTCGGGTAGAGCGTGGAAAAAGTCACCACCCGCAAAGGTTCGGCTACTGGCGCTACCGGCAAGGGCTCGGCCGTACTCATCCTTGCAGTTCCCGGCGCGCGAAGCCTTCCAACATCAGTAACGACCAAATGGGCGCCGTATGGTCACGCTGGCCCGACTGGTGCTGCTGCACCAAGCGTTCAACCGCTTCCGGCGCAAACACCCCCAGCCCCGCCAGCGCCTCGCTGCGCGACAGTGCCTCCACGCGTTGCCGCAGCGGGCCGCGGAACCACCGGCCTACGGGCACCGAAAAGCCCATCTTGGGGCGGTAAAGAATGTCGTCGGAAAGGGTTTGTTCCAAAGACTTCTTGAACACGAACTTGCCCTGACCACGCTGCAGCTTCAATGTTGCCGGCAAGCACGAGGCCCATTCGACCAAAGTGTGGTCCAGCAGTGGCACGCGCACTTCCAGCGCATGCT
>CAIOHZ010000045.1 GCA_903858165.1 uncultured Pseudomonadota bacterium | reverse complement strand
GTACGGTCACCGGGGTGGCGCTGCTGGCCATAGCATGGAAGTTTGGTATTGAGGAGTGGTTCGACCCGTTTTTACCGGGAAATCATCAAGAGGACAGTGAGGCTGAACGCTGGGAGTTCGTCATCGCTTGCGCCATGTTTACCGGTCTCGGATTGGCATTACCGATACTTGCCTGTTCGAGGCTCGCCGCCGAGAGCCTGGCTGCCGCGCGGTTGTCCCGCGACGTTTTTGTTCTGGCGCCGCAACCGATGATGGTCACATCGAGCAGGGGGCTGGTGCTTGCCGTGAATCAGGCTTGGGAGGTTTTTTCCGGGCTGCAGAAAAGTCACGCGGTTGGGGAGCCAATTGCCGCCGTGTGTGAATGGTTGATGGATGTGCGGATGCTACGGCGTGTCGTCGAATCTGTCGATCATGCCGGTGCCTGGGCTGGGGAGGTGCAGGGCAGGACAAAAGCAGGAAGTCCATGCTGGTCCTGGCTTTCGGTCAACAGAATCGATCACGCCGAAGTAGCTGTTCAGCATTGGGTTTGGTCCTTTTCAGACATCACAGCACAAAAACTCCGCGAGGCCTCGGCGGAGCACGCTGCGCTTCATGATCCACTGACCGATCTGCCCAACCGACGGCTGCTTTATCAGCGTCTGGAGCGTGCCTTTGCTTTCTACCGGCAGACCGGCCGGGGACTTGCCGTCCTGTTTATTGATCTTGATGGATTCAAGGCTGTCAATGACATCTACGGACATGATGCCGGGGACCAGGCGCTTCGGGAGTCCGCTGACCGTATTCGGCGCTGCGCCCGGGTGGAGGATTCCGTGGCAAGGTTCGGCGGGGATGAATTCGTAATTCTTGTGGGTGGCGTCGCGGGCCCGGAGGATGCTGCCGCGGTGGCACGACGCTGCATCCAGAGCTTTGAACCTGAAATCACTGTCAGGGATGGAGTCGGCGTACGGGTCGGTGCCAGCGTTGGTATCGCGCTCGGCAGTCAGGTTTTCCTGGATGCAGATGCGTTGATCATGGCTGCGGATGAGGCCATGTATGTCGCCAAGCGTAATGGCGGCCGCTGTTACGCCTTAGCGGCCGGCAACTGCTAGTACCCCAAACCCCAATTTGTTCCGGGTTCCGGAACGGACGCGGTTTGGGGTACGGAAGAAGACCCAGCAGTAGGACCCAAGACCTGTGAACAAGAACCGGGCGTAGCCCGGATCGAATTAACGGTCTTGGGTACTAGCCGGCGCGCGTCCGGGTTGCGGCGTCGGTGGAACAGGAGCAATCTCGAAGACGTATTTGGATGGCCGCGCTGAAGGTGAGCCTCGGCGTCGTCGGGCTGATCTGCGATTGCGGTGGCAAGCGGCGGCGAATAGTCGCCATTACGCAGGCCAAGGTCATCAAGAAGATGATCTCGTTGGCCTTTGCCGACTTGACCCAGCTTTCGGCAAGGACGAGGCTACAGATGCCAAGTCCAAGGAATTCTGAGAGGCGACCGGTGGCCTCTACGACAACGAAATGCAGCGTTGGCACGATGCCTTGCGGGCATTCTTAGTTAGAATTCAGAGCAAAGTTCGCGTTGATGAGGCTCGATCTCCGGCGTGGGCTGCATGCTCGAGGCCGAAAGCTCGCGGCTCATGACCTCGGCGTAAGCCGGGAGTAGCGGGTCCTACGGCCGCCCGCAGCCTGGCGACTGAGAGCCGGCGAATCCTGAATGTGGCACGGACGGCGTCCCGTTTCCAGTATTTGACACCGGCCACAGCGTTGGCAAGGCCCTCTCAACGGTCGCCGCGCGACGACTCGTGCTCATCCATGTGACCTTACTTACTGCGTTTACCGGAACTCCCTCGGTGTTGGCGCAGGCGTCGCGCGGCTTGGCACACCTCTTGCTGTGCCTCAGGCGGCTACTTCTTCTTTGCG
>CAIOHZ010000044.1 GCA_903858165.1 uncultured Pseudomonadota bacterium | reverse complement strand
TTGGCCAGAACGGCATCAAGCTTGGCATTAGCAACACCGTCAACGCCTCGATGGGCCCGGCCTCCCCAGCCGACTTCCAGCTGGGGCAACAGGTACAGCGGGAAGAACTGCTGAACCTCGACTTGCAGCACGACTTGGAAATTGGCTGGCAGGGCCCGCTTTCGGTGGCTTTCGGCTTTCAGCAGCACAACGAGTCTTTCCGCATCGTGGCGGGTGAACCGGCGTCCTATGCCCGCGGCCCGCTGGCCTTGCAGGGTTTTTCGGCCGGCTCCAATGGCTTTCAGGGTTTCTCGCCAGACACCGCCGGCGTAACACACCGCCGCAGCCACGGCGTCTATTTGGACCTCGAAGGCAACCCTACCGAAACCTTGCTGGTGGCCGCTGCCGTGCGCGGCGAAAAGTTCTCGGACTTCGGCCAAGCGTTCACGGCGAAGGGTTCGGGGCGTTTCGAGTTCACGCCCGGCTGGGCCGTGCGCGGTTCGTTAGGGACTGGCTTTCGTGCGCCTACCGTCGGACAGACGGCGTTGCGCCGCACTTCCACGTCGTTCGCTGGCGGGCAACTGGTGGAGAACCTGGTGCTGCCCCCCACCAACCCGGTAGCGAGTTTGCTGGGCGGCAGCCCACTGCAACCGGAGCGTTCGCGGCAGCTCGGCTTCGGGCTCGTCGGTGAAATTGGCGCAGCAACACTGACGCTAGATGCCTTCCGCATCTCCATTCGCGACCGTCTGGCGCTTACCCAGCAAGTCGTGGGCGCCGCCGAGCGCGCAGTACTGGTTCAGCAAGGCATTGCCGAGGCTTCCACTATCAGCTCTGTGCAGTTCTTCGCGAACGAAGTGGACACGACTACCCGGGGCGTCGACTTGGTCGTTAACATGCCGCTGCAGAACCGCCTAGGCAAGGGTTCGCTCACGCTGGCGCAGAACTTCACTAGCACGCGCGTTACCCGGCGCGGCAGTGCACTCACTCCGTTGCTGGCGCTGGAAATAGAACGCGCCGAACCCCGCCAGCGCACCACGCTCACAGCCGTACAGTCCACCGGAGACTTCACCTTCACGCTGCGTGCCAACCACTACGGGCGCTATACCGAACTGCTGTTCACTGATGAAACGCTGCTCTTTGAAGCGCCGGGTTCGCTGGTGGTGGATGCCGAAGTGAGCTACGCAGCACCCAAGGGTTTGAACGTGGTGCTGGGCGCGAAGAACCTCTTCAACCGCTACCCGGCCGAGAATCCGTTCGGCAGGCAGCCGGGGTTTCTCGGCGCCATCTATCCGCTGACTTCGCCGTTTGGCTACAACGGGGGCTTTGCCTACTTGCGGCTGGAGTGGTCACCCCGTGGCTAAGACCAAAACGGGGAGCAGTTAGCCCGCTCCCCCTCCGGCTCCCAGATCTCCATTCAAAGAAGCGGTACCCTTGCCCGCGAGTAAAACACCAGACAGCGCTGCAACGAGCATCCGCGGCGTGTAAGGTTTGATGAGTAAACCATCCACCATTCCTTGGGCGCTGGCTGGCAAAGCGCTCTGCAGTGCTTGCAGATGCCCCACCATGGCCACCGTCCGGGTGATGACGCCGGCGGCGCAGGCTTGCCTTACCCCGACGAGGAAGGGCTGAAGTCCTTCCTTGAAATTCAGGGTATCGAGCAGCACCACACCGAACGGACACCCCTCTTCGGCTGCAGCTTGAAGCTTCGCCGGAACTGTCTCCGCACTAGCCGACTCCACCCTATAGCCAAGCGATACCAGCAAGGCCAAAGCATATTCCGTTGAACGTGCTGCGCCAGTCACGAGCAGCACTCTGGTGCCTTCCACCAGTTCGGGTCGTAGTGAATCGCCGAGTACACCCGCCAAGGCTTCCTGTCCTGCCACCAAATTGAATGAGAAAGTCGCCCCATAGCCTGGGACAGACGCCACCGTAATCTGGGTACCCAGGGACCGCGCGATAAACTGGGACACGGACAGACCTACGCCGCGTCGATCACCGACCACTGCATCACCTTTAAACACCCTGAGCAACTGACTTGGCTGAATACCGGGACCATCGTCCTGCACGGACCAGCGTACTGTCACCTTGCCTGCTTCCTCGGAATCTTTGAGACGCTCGACACGCAACACTACCGTACCGCCAACCGCAACCCGGATAGCATTAGAAAGCATACTGCCCAGCACCTGTCGCAAACGCAGGCCGTCGAGATGTAGCACTTCAGGCAAACGAGTATCGATGTGGAAGACAATTTCGACGCGAGACGCATCCTGGAAGGAACCAACTTCGGCACCCAAGTCCCGCAAAAAGGCGTCCAACTCCAACGGCCGCGTCAAGGGTTTGTCGGGCAACGTGAGCGCCGACACTTCTTCGAGTCTGTTGCCAGCCAGTGCCAACAAGCGTTGACCAAAAACCTCGCCACGTGCGGCGACAACTCGACGCCGAACATCAGAGGCGATGCCTGCTATTTCCTTCAGTAACGTGAGCAAGCCGTAGACTGGCTCGCGAAACTCTCGGCCGACTTCCAGCAACAGCCGCGACTTCTCAGCAGCCAGGGCGACGGCGGAATCGCGCGCACGCTGCATCTGGGAGATGTCGGTGAACGTGGTGACCGCGCCGCCCGAAGCATCAGTACGGGTATCGACCTGGAGCTCGCCACCAGCGACTGTACGAAAATGTCCGTGCTCTACCCACATACCAAGCGAAGTTGGGTCTCGCCGAATATCTAGCACCTCCGGTTGGCTTTCGGCACGCTGCGACTCCACACCCAACAAAACCAAGGCGCGGTCGTTGTAGTGCGTCACCTTGCCGGACTTGTCCTGCACCAAAACACCCTGCGGGAGTCCGTCGATGATCTCGCCCAGTAGAACCGTTGTTCGGCGTGCTTTCTCGCCTATCTGCACCGTCTCGATACGTCGTGAAAAAATAAGAAACTGCGCCACTAACAGCGCGACGCCCACCCTGAAAACATTGGGGCCGCTGTACTCTGATGCTAGTGCCAAAATGACCACACCGCTCAGCGAAGCAATAGCGCCGAGGGTGATTGCTACGCGTATGTCCCGCAGGCGCATATACGACAACATCACCGCCAAGAAGAGCCAGACAAAGCCCACCGGGGTGGCCGATACCGCAGTGATGGCAGCCGCTAAAAACACGACTGGGACCACGAGTTCCCCGAGCCAAGGGTCGCCACGCCAGATAACGCCAACCACCTCCACCACCATCGACAACCACAAAAACCACCCGAATAACGACGTAAAATCGGGACCGGCCGGTGCTTCATGCAGCGCGGCGCGAAGGATAAGGAGAATAAACAAACAAGGAATCAATACCAGATTCGTCATGAATCGCTGACGAATGAACTGGTCGTGCACTGCATGCCTTGCCGCTGGCCGCAGACAGCGGTAATAAAAATCCTGCTCGCCTGAAGAATGCATTCAGCGCGGCTCCAGCATGACGGACAACTCCATGGGACGACCAAACAGGGAACCCTGTCCCCAGTGGCAACCCAGGCCAGCCAGACGATGGCATTGCTCAGTGGTTACTATGCCTTCGGCTACCAACTCCACATCCATGGCGTGACCCAGCGAGACGATGGCCGCACACAAGTCCCGTTTGTTGGAAGCGTCCCAGGCTGCCTCAACCAACGACTTTGCGATTTTCACGTAATTGAATTCGAAGCGCTGCAGATAGGCGAGCGAAGAATAGCCGGAACCGAAGTCGTCCATGGCGAGCGGAAACCCGGCAGCGGCAGCTTCAACGAGGAATTGTTGTACGCGAGACTCCTCTTCGATGAGCACGCTCTCCGTGAACTCGAGCACCAAAGCGGCCGGCGGAATACCCACTGCCTGTGTTACCTCCAGCAAGCGAGGAAGACTGAAGCTGCGCGACAAACCTTGCGTTGCCGAAAAATCCACATGCACTTGAAAATGGGGCCAACGGGTTCGCAAGGCCTTCGCCGCTAAGGCCGATTGCAAGATAACCCAATCCCCAATCTCGGGAATCAGCCCGGTCTTTTCTGCGTGGCCAATGAAACTGGCGGGAGCGACCATCCCCAATTCAGAATGCTGCCATGGCAGCAGCGCTTCAGCCTTGCCCATTTTTCCAGTGGCCAGATTGACGATGGGCTGAAACAGCAGTTGGATTTGCTCACCGCCGGTGGCCAAAACCGAAACCAGAGTGGGCTGGTCGGTCAAATGCCCCCCTCGTCCACCATGCGGACTAGCGCTGCGAGCGAGTCGGCACCTAGCTTCTCCATGGCCTGATGACGATGGTACTTCACGGTCCGCAAGGCGATACCCAATTGATCCGCCACTTCCTGATTGGTGGCGCCACTGGCGGCGAACTTGGCGACCTCAGTTTCGCGGGGTGTGAGTGTTGCCATGCGCCCCAATAGAGCGGCTTTCACGGCTCCACGCTCAATGGCTACCGCACTACGCGCAAGCGCACCTTCCACTGCTGCCAGCAATACCGGGAGTTCCACCGGCTTGACCAGAAAGTCCATGGCGCCACCACGGAAACCTGCGGCAGCCTCTGCTGCCCCACTGGCGCCACTGATGAATACCAGCGGCACCATCGAGGGATTGGGCAATTCACGCTGCAACTCCAGCCCATCGAGGCCAGGCATTTTCATATCCGACAGAATGCATGTAGGAATACTTGGAATTGCTGCCAGAAAGGCTCGATCTGCCAGCAACGCGGACGCAGAATCGAAAATGGAGCAGCGATAGCCCTCGTATTCGATGGCCGCGCGGAAAGCCGCCACCACTGCAAGGTCGTCATCCACCAGGAGGACATGGCCCGCCCGCCGGTTTGCTGAGGCGCCCGCGGCCAATAGGGTAGCGGAGGAAGTTTCCTGACTCATGCACGCTCCATTTTGCTTTCGCCTGCCGGCGACCTTGACCCGAGGAAATGCAGTATCAACTCGCGATGGTTTGGTTCGGTTTCGCGAACGCTAATGCTGGCGCCAAATTCCAACAAAGTGCCCCGAGCGGACGCAAGACGAGACTGAAAGACCACGGCGTGCGCCTGCAGTCGCACTGCCAAAGCGGAGGCAAGTTCGCTCTCCGGTTGTGGCCAGGGAAGAAACATAACCACATCTACGCCCTCGATTGTTTTGCGGAAGCGTAGACGAATGTTGCCCGAAGCGCCCAACTGCAGGCTCTCTGACCCACTTCTGAAGAAATTCATCAGCACCTGCGATGTACGCAGCCTATCCACCGTGCCATACATGCCCGAAAGCTCCGGGGGAAACTCGACCTGCACGCCTTTCTGTTGGGCCTCTTGTCGCAAGAGGTCCCACACTTCGCGGGTAAGTTGCTGCAAGTCCGACAGCGTTTCGTTCAATGCCGGCGGTTTGATGAACTGCCGGACTTGATCGACGATGTCGGCACAGTTACGCACCTGCGCTATAACTTGCTCAAGTCCATCGACCAGTTCCCCAGAGGTAGCATTTTCTCGTCTCATGCGTTTCTGGAGCAACTGCGCATTCAACTGTATGGCCGCGAGCGGCTGACTGAGTTGCAGCCCCAGCGAAGCGGAGATGACATTCAAATTGCTGCTGCGGTCCATTTGCGCCAGCACCTCGGCCATGCGCGAACGAGACTCTTCCTCGGCCCGCGAGGCAGCTTTCACCATGCCAATGGCATGCTCATTTTCGAGAACCAGCCCAAGGAAACCGATATTCGCCGCACAAGTAGCGACTAAAATCAGGAGGGGCATGTACCAGAGAATGTAAAACGGGTAAACGGCAGTACGCGCATCGCCAGAAACAAGCGAGAACAGATGAACCGAGAAAACTGCCGCAGACGCCGCGAAAACCAGGAACAAGATCAAGATATTGCGGCTAAGGTGGCGATGTAGCATGACAGCGCACGAGTACGCCATGACCAACTCGCATACCCAGACACTTCCCTTGACCAGTATTTCGCCACCCCGAGGGATACCGAGATACCCCGCTAACCAGTAACCCATGACGAAGAGCGCAGGCAACGCTATCCAGCGCTTGCGGGGCCACGGAAAACCCAATTCCACTCGCAGGGCGATGGTTGCGCAGAACAATCCAAAGACGAAGACGGTATTCGCGAAGCCGAAAGTCAAGATATCCGGCTGCTTTCCACGTAGCGACCACAGGCCGATAGCCACAGCAATGAGCATGCCTGCGGCGACATAGAGCTTCAGCGGCAGCCGCCGGGTTCCCGCTGGCTGCCCGATAAAGACACCGAGCGGCAGCAATATCATGGCGTAGGCCAAAAGAACCAGGGCGCTATAGGTGTCAATCGGCATCGTTTGGCACCTCCAGCGTTACTCGCAGCCCACCGGTCTCAACGTTCTGCAGCTGCAGTGCTCCCCCGCAGCCGGCAAGAATCTCGCGGGACACTGCCAGGCCCATTCCAAGACCTTCCTGACGGGTTGTGAAGAACAGGCTGCCAACTCGCTCCAGCGCTGCCGTGGAAATGCCCGGGCCCGTGTCTGTCACAGTGATGCGGATGGATTTAAGTTCCGGTTCCGCTTTGATGAATATTTGCCGAACAGGCGAATTTCCCAACGCCTGTACCGCATTCCGCAAGACATTGGCCAGCACCTGCGAGAGATGAACGGGATCAATACGCGCCCGCAGAGGCGTGGCGGCAACGTTAAACGAGACCTGCGCGCCGATTGCTGCCGCGTCGGACGCACCCAGCGCCACGGTTTGCTCGATGATTTCCGCAACATCGCTGACGCTAGCGGAAGGCGACGCAGCCAAGTGGGTAACGCGTGTCTTCTCGATGATGGCCGTGGCGCGAGTTACCGAAGACAGAATGCTGTCCAGCAATGCCGAGGCAGTGCGGTTGTCTACT
>CAIOHZ010000043.1 GCA_903858165.1 uncultured Pseudomonadota bacterium | reverse complement strand
GGGCACGATGATATACAGTCGAAGGTAATCTTGGAGGTTCCATGTTCGCCAACTTGCTGCTTCTCGCCGTGCTCGCCGCCCTCGCCTTGTATGTGGCAGGTATCTACAACGGCTTGGTGCGCTTGCGCGAAGGCGTACGCGTCGCCTGGTCCAATATTGGTGTGGTGCTGAAGCAGCGCCACGAAGAACTGCCCAAGCTGGTCGAAGCTTGTCGTCAGTACATGCAGCACGAAGCCGCCACACTGGAGCGGGTCATGCAGGCGCGCAGTGCCGTGGCCAGCGCGCAGGGCAGCGGCAACGTACCCGCCTTGGGTGCCGCCGAAGGCCAACTGCGCATGGGTCTTGGACAGCTCTTCGCTGTCGCCGAGGCCTACCCTTCGCTGAAGGCAGACGTCAGCTTCGCGCAACTTTCGGCGCGCATCAGCGCCTTGGAAGACCAGATAGCGGACCGGCGCGAGCTCTATAACGACAGCGTGAACCTGAACAATATCCGCATCGACAGCGTGCCGGACACCTTCATCGCCCGTGCCTGGGGCTTCCAGCGCGCCGACCTGCTGGAATTCAGCGCCAGCGAAACCGCCGACGTAGACGTGCGCCAGCTGTTCCGCAGCTAAGACAGCCATGGAGGGCTCCCTGGCGCTGGCGGTGCTGGTAGCTGCGGCTGGGTGCTTTGCGCTGGCCATCGCGCGTCGTGCCTGGCTACGCGCCCGCTTGGTGGAGGACACCCCCACCGCGCTCGTTCGCTCTGCCGCTCAAGGCTTCGTGCGGCTGGAAGGGGCGGCCCAACTCATGCCCGGCGAGCCCATCATCGCGCCGCTCTCACGGCTCCCCTGTGTATGGTGGCGCTACCGGATTGAAGAACGTCGCGGCTCCGACGAACGCTGGCAGTCGCTGGAAACTGACACGAGCAGCGCCCACTTTGAACTTGCCGATGTCACAGGCACCGTACTGGTCGACCCCGACGGCGCGGAACTCCACGGCACCACCAGCGTTACCTGGTACGGCGACTCGCCGCAGCCAACCGCCGGGCCACCCGCGCTCGAAGGCTTTCGCGGCTTCGGTGACGATTACCGCTATACGGAAGAGCGCATCGAAGCGGACGCCTTCATCCATGCCTTGGGACACCTGACCACCGAACGCCCTGGCCTGGGCCTCGGGCACGACAGCGAAGTCGCCGCCCGCTTGCGCGCTTGGAAGCGCGACCCCGCCAAGCGCGCCGAATTTGACGCGGATGGGAATGGCGAACTGGACCAAGCGGAATGGGAACAGGCCCGACAGGCGGCGCTATTGGAAACGGTACGGACAGACGCCGCGGCGCACCACCGGCCCACCCATGTCTTGCGCAAACCGAAGTCCGGGCAGCCCTTTTTATTAGGCGCCATGGCCCCGGAAGAACTGGTCTTACGCCAGCAGCGACTGGCCTACGGCGCCAGTCTCCTGTTCCTGCTGTGTAGTGCCTGTGCCGCGTGGCTGCTGAATCTGTCGTAAATTTGCGCCATCATGGGCGCATGAGCGAAACCACTGCGCTAGCCGCCGCGACGGCCACCCCGAACCCCCTACTCGACCTCACCGGCCTCCCCCGCTACGGGGAGATTGCCGCGGACCACATCGAGCCCGCTGTGCGGGCGCAGTTGGCCCAGTGCCGGGCCGGTTTGGAAGCCCTGTTGGCCCAGCCAGCGGCGGGCTTTGCCGCCTTGGTGGAGCCCTTCGAAGCACTGCAGCAGCAGTTGTCGCGCGTGTTCGCGCCCATCAGTCACCTGAATGCCGTGGTGAATACGCCGGAGCTGCGCGCCGCGTACAACGCCTGCGTGCCGCTCATGGCGGAGTACGGCACGGAGATTGGCCAGAACGAAGAACTGCATGTGGCTTACCAGCGCCTGCAGGTGGCGGCCGTAGGGCTGAACCCCGTGCAGCGGCAAGTACTGCACTACGCCCTGCGTGACTTCAAGCTGGCCGGCGTGGGCCTGCCCGCCGCCACCAAGGCCCGCTACAAAGACATCATGCAGGAGCTGGCGCAGCTGCAAGCCAAGTTCGAAGAGAACGTGCTGGATGCCACCAACGCTTGGCACCGCAATGTGGTGGATGAAGCCGAACTGGCCGGCCTGCCCGCCCATGTGATGGCCCACGCCGCCGGGTTGGCAGCCGAGGCAGGCGTAGCTGGTTGGCGGCTGCCCTTGGATGGCCCCACCTACATGGCGGTCATGTCACACGCCGCCACGCGCCAACTGCGTCGCGATTTCTACGAAGCGTGGAATACGCGCGCTTCCGACCGCGGCCCGGGCGCCGGAACCTACGACAACAGCCAGCTCATCGAAGACATCTTGCGGCTACGACATGAAGCCGCGAACTGGTTGGGCTTCGCCAACTACGCGGAGTTATCGCTGGCCACGAAGATGGCCAGCTCCGTCGAAGAAGTACTCGCCTTCCTGGCAGATCTCGCACAGCGCTACCAGCAAGCCGCGTGCGTGGAACTGGCAGAGCTAACCGCGTTCGCGGGTGAACCGCTGGAAGCTTGGGACATCGGCTGGCATGCCGAACGCCTGAAGCGGGAACGCTATGCTGTCAGCGAAGAAGCGCTGCGCCCTTACTTTCCGCTGCCGCGCGTCATGGAAGGTCTGTTCACGGTACTGGGTAAGCTCTATGGTTTGCGCTTGAAACAGCGCGCGGTTCCGCTTTGGCATGCCGATGCCAGCTACCACGAAGTGTTGAGCCAAGATGGCGCCATCATCGGTGGTCTTTACCTCGACCTTTACGCTCGCCCCGGCAAGCGCGGCGGCGCGTGGATGGGCGAATGCATAGGTCGCACAGCGCTGCAAGCCCACGCCACGCTGCCGGTGGCGAATGTGGTGTGCAACTTCGCCCCGCCCAGCGCCGGCAAGCCCGCGCTGCTGACGCACTACGATGTCACCACGCTGTTCCATGAATTCGGCCACGCCCTGCACCACCTGCTCACGCGCGTCGACTACCCGAGCCTGTCGGGCATCAACGGCGTGGCCTGGGACGCCGTAGAACTGCCAAGCCAGATCATGGAACAGTGGTGCTGGCGCCCAGAAGCCCTGCCACTGCTGTCCAGCCATGTGGATACCGGCGAACCGCTCCCTGCAGAGCTGCTGGAGCGCTTGCTGAACTCGCGCCGTTTCCAGGCCGGGCTGTTCGGCGCGCGGCAATTGGAGTTCGCGCTGTTCGACTTCCAACTGCATGCGCAGTACTCGCCCGCCGCCGGTGCGCGCTTGGCCGAAACTTTGGCAGCGGCCCGCGCCACCGCAGCGGCAGTACAAGCCCCGGAATGGAACCGCTTCGCCCATGCCTTCTCGCACATCTTCGCGGGCGGCTATGCGGCGGGCTACTACAGCTACAAGTGGGCGGAAGTACTGGCGGCGGACGCCTTCAGCGCCTTCGAAGAAGCCGGCGTGTTCGACAGCGCCACTGCCCAGCGCTTCCGCGATGAAGTGCTGGCCTGTGGCGGTAGCCGCGAAGCCATGGACGCCTTCGTGGCCTTCCGTGGTCGCAAACCAGACCCCGCGGCGCTGCTGCGCCAGCAAGGATTGGCAGCTTGAGCGCCCATCACCCAAACCTTAATGCGATGAGCACGACATGATGAGTACGAAAAGATGACCACCGGCACGCTGAAAATAGGCACTTGGAACGTCAATTCGCTGCGCGTGCGCCTGCCGCAACTGCAGCAGTGGCTGGAAGGCTCTCCCGTCGATGTCATCGGCTTGCAGGAACTGAAGCTGGAAGACAAAGACTTTCCAGCCGAGGCCCTTGCCGCCGCCGGCTGGCAAGCGGTGTGGAGCGGACAGAAGACTTACAACGGCGTGGCCTTGCTCGCGCGTCAGCCGCTTGAAGACGTTGCCATTGGCATTCCTGGCTACGACGACCCGCAGCGCCGCGTCATTGCCGCGACGGTGGCGGGCGCGCGCGTCATTTGCGTCTATGTGCCGAACGGGCAGTCGCTCGACTCGGAAAAGTACCCGTACAAACTGGAATGGCTAGCGCGTCTGAAAGACTACTTGGCAGCCGAAGTGGCCCGCTTTCCAAAACTCGCTTTGGTCGGCGACTTCAACATCGCCCCCGACGACCGCGATGTCCATGAGCCGGCCAAATGGGCCGGCGGCGTGCTGGTGAGCGAACCGGAACGCACCGCATATGCCGCACTGTTGGCGTTGGGCTTGGAAGACGTGTTCCGCCGCTTCGAACAAGCCGCAGCCAGCTATTCGTGGTGGGACTACCGCATGGGCGCGTTCCGACGGAACCACGGCCTGCGCATCGACTTGGTGCTCGCCACCGCAGCGTTGGCGGGCAACTGCACCGGCTGCCATGTAGACCGCGAACCGCGACTTTGGGAGCGCCCTTCGGACCATGCGCCCGTCGTCGCAGAGTTCCACGCGCCCTGAACTGCGCGTCGTAATTGGTGGGTGAAACCGTGCGCCAGTTCCGTTTTTGCAGGGAGTCGCTCCCCTAGACTCTTTCGATGGCGATTCAGATGGCAACCGCGGGAAGCGCAAACCCCGGTCCGCCGCGTTACAGGCGCAGCGATTACGACGTCACGAACACCGTTCAGGTCAGTTCGGTCAGCGCCACCCGCCAAGCCGTCGAGAATCTTTATGTCAACCAGTGGCCGGAGGCTTCGTTCCAGCCCATCAACGCTGCCTTCGAGTTCATCGAACAGCTGTTCGCCGGCGAAATTCCGGGCTATCTCGGTATCGATACGGTCTACCACGACCGCCAACACACGCTCGACAACGTGTTGGCCATGGCACGCCTGCTGGTCGCTTGGGAAAAATCACGTCCCATGGAGTGGCGCCTCGGGGCAGACCGCGCGGCCATGGGCATCATCACCTCGTTGTTCCATGACGCCGGCTACGTGCGGGAAACCGGCGAATCCGCCCAGAACGGCGCCGAACTGACACGGACGCATGTGTCGCGCAGCGCGCGCATTCTCGGGCGCTTCCTGCCAACCGCGGGCATGGGGCACTGGGTCGAGATAGCCACGCAAGTGGTGCACTACACCGGGTACGAAGTGCCACTGGAACGTATCCAGACCACGGACCCGCGCGACCGCAAGATAGGCCATCTGCTGGGCACTGCCGACCTGCTGGCGCAGTTTTCAGACCGCTGCTATCTGGAAAAATGCCGCGACCGTCTCTACCCGGAATTCGTTCTGGCCGGTATGGCGCACGGGCGCTCCCCGGACGGCCGCGTGGTGGTGCACTACGCCTCCGGGCTGGACCTGCTGCGCCGTACCCCCATGTTTGTCAGCGCCACGCGGCGCGAACGTCTCGAAGGCTCGTTCGAAGGCTCGTACCATTTGATGGAAGTGTTGTACGCTGGGCGCAACCCGTACATTGAGGCCATCGACGGGATGATGCTCTTCCTGCAGCAGGTGCTACGCACCGGCAACTGGCCGCTTCTGCGGCGCCAGCCGCCGGTGTTCACCCGGGACCCCAACCCCATGCCGGAAGTCCGCTCCCTGATGGTCAGGAAGCTCAAGGACGTTTGGAATGCCTGAAGCCGCTGCACGGCTCGGCGCGCGCTGGTCGCGACGCCGTGCCTTCATCACCGGGGCCGGTAGCGGCCTCGGTCTCGCGCTTGCCACCGAACTCGCCAAAGCGGGTTGGACCATCGGTCGTTTCGACCGTGAAGCCCAACGCTTGGCCGAAACCGCGCCCGCCTTGCAGGCCGCCGGCGGCAGCGTCTACGACTACCTCGGCGATGTCACCAACGAAGCCGCCTTCGCGGCAGCGCTCGACAGTTTCACGGGCACCCACGGTGGCCTCGACCTGATGGTGAACAACGCTGGCGTCGCCGCCGCTGGCCGTATTGAAACCACCCCGGCCGAAGACTGGCGCTGGATTCTCGAGATCAACGTCGTGGCCGTGGCCACTGGCAGCCGTTTGGCTTTGCCCCACCTCAAGGCCGCGCCCGCTGGCGGTGCCGTGGTGAATATCGCCTCCGCGGCGGGCTTTGCCGCGCCGCCGCTCATGGGCGCCTACAACGCTTCGAAGGCCGCAGTCATCTCGCTCACCGAAACCCTGGCGGCAGAGCTGGGCGGCACGCAGGTGAATGCGCTGGCCGTCATGCCCACGTTCTTCCAGACACGCCTACTAGACAGCGCCCGCGCCGGAGCCAAGGAAATGGCCACTGCGCGCCGCTGGATGGAAAGCAGCAACTTCACCGCCGAAGCATGCGCCAAGGCCGTTCTGGAGGCTGTGGTAGCTGGCAAGTTCCACTTGGCGCTACCGGCAGATTCGCGCTGGATGTGGCGCTTGAAGCGCCTGCTGCCGGCTTATTTCGTCAGCCGTTTGCGCAAGGGCGGCGGACGGTCCACGCGGCGCACATAGCGTTCGTACAGCGCCGGCAGTTCCGCCAGCGCCGCCGCACGACCTTCCATCGTTGAACTCGCGATAGCCTCGTGCAAGTGCGTCAGGCGCAGCCGCCGCGATGCCTCGCCGGCTACCGCTGTGCAGCTCAAATGCCAAGGCTCCGGCGCCACCCCGCCCAAGTCCCGCCGGTAAGGCCGGTGAAACCCAAGCCCCTCCAGATGTTCGTCCAGCCAACGGCCCAGCTTTTCGAAGGGACCACCCGCGGCATATTCCGTGGGCACCAACTGCACCACGTAGCCCTTGGGGAGCGCCGCGCGGTCGACGACGTCGAACTCTGTCCCCCAATGGTGCCGGCTGGCTCCGGGCAAGGCGGACCACGCGAGAATGGCAGCCATTCGCTCGGCATCGTTCAGGCGGGCCATCTCCACCGACTCTCCCGCGCGGTTCAGCACCGGCCGGTCACCGCGCCACTTCGCGTTCCAGATAGCCTCTTGGGTGGCAAAACTGCGATAGGCGCTCACCGCGGCAAGCTCTATGCCCACTTTGGCCGCAGTCGCCACCAGCGTTTGCCACACCGGCCAAACCGAGGCGTGACAAGCGTACCGCCCACCGGGCTCCAGTTCCACTAGCGACGGGGGCTCGCGTCCAACGCAAGTCTCGGCAGAAAAGTAGGGTAATTCAGTAGCAGCCATTCCCGGATTGTGCCGGAATCTGTGAACCAGGCGCAGCCTTGAATTTGCGCAGGTCGGTAACATTTCCGACATGTGGTTTTACCGTTCAATCTTGTCCAAGGCGCTTACCGGAGGCGCCATAGCAGGGCTTGCCATCTGTGGGGCGCTGGCCGGTTCCCTGTTGCTCGAACACACCGCCCAAGTGGAACGCCTCGAAGACGTGCTGGAGACCGGCACCCAGCGCTTCATGCTGGAAGCGCAGCGCTCGCATCAGATGGCCATAGCGCAGTCTATCGCCCGCACAACAACTGCCGGAGCCGCCGAGTCGCCTAGCGCCATGCGCGGCCTGATGGATGGCCTCGTGAATGGGCATCCGGAACTGGTGAAGGTGGAATGGTTCGCCAAAGACGGCACGCTGGTTCAGCAGGTTCGCGGCCAAGGAAACCCTTCGCCGGCACTGTCGAACCACTTCGACATTGGGCTATCTGCCAAAGATGGCAGCCCAAACGGCACACTGGTGGTGACCTACACTCGGGAACACATCCACAAGGTAAGCGATCGGGTACACCAAATCATCCTTGAACGCGCCGAAGCAGATCGCTACGGTCACTTGAAGGTCATCGGTTGGTTCAGTCTGCTGGTCATGTCGGTGGCCATCGCCATGTCGGGCTGGCTGGGCTATCGCCTGCGGCACTGGGTGTTGGAGATTCGTTCCGCCACCCGCCGCTTGGCCGGTGGCGATTATGAAGCCACTGTTTTACGCCAAAGTGGCGACGAGATTGGCGACCTGGCCGAAAGCGTGGATTACCTGCGCCAGCGCCTGAAGGTGACCACCATCAGCCGCAACTATCTCGACTCCGTGCTGAACAGCATGCCGGACGCGGTGCTGGTCACAACACCCGAAGGCATCATTCGTCGCACCAACGAGGCGACGGAAAAACTACTCGGCTGGGCGGAATTCGAACTGGTGGGCCGCGAACTGCGAGCCATCATCGGTGAGACAGACCGTGCTGTCTTCAACTTGGCGACCGTCAATGAACTCGGTGAGACCGTCGTGGAAACCCATGGTGGGCAGTCCATTCCGGTGTCCATCAACGGCAGCACTCTCAGCGCGGACGATGCCCAGTTCCGGGGCTACGTGTTCGTGCTACGCAATATCACGGAGCGCAAGCGTGCCGAACGCCGCATCCGCTACCTCGCGCGCTATGACACGCTCACGAAGATTCCCAACCGTATGCAGTTCCAGCATCTGCTGCAGCAGGCGCTGGCCCGCAATCTGCGGCAAGGCCGCGCGGTGGCGCTGTTTTACATCGACCTCGACCGCTTCAAGGAAGTGAACGACACCTTCGGACATGCCGCAGGTGACCGTACGCTGGAAGTTCTGACGGAGCGCTTGCAGCGACTCCTGCCGAAAGACGCGGCTCTGGGCCGTTTAGCGGGCGACGAGTTCGCTATCTTCGTAGAAGGTCTCCCGGCTGCAGGTACGCGCGAAGTCATCGTCCCCATCTGTCGCCAATTGCTGGACGGCATCAATGGCGCTTTCTGGCTGCAGGGCAACGAAATCTATCTGTCTGCCAGCCTCGGCATTTCCCTTGCCCCGCGCGACGCCGAAAACGTCGTCGACTTGGTACGCAATGCAGATGCCGCCATGTACCACGCCAAGCAAAACGGCGGTGGCACCTTCATGTTCTATACGCCGGAGATGAATAACGCGGCGGTGGAGCGACTCATGCTCAAGAGCAAGCTCCGCCGTTCGCTCGCTAACGACGAGTTCGTCATGCTTTACCAGCCCAAGGTGGACCTGCAAAGCGGACGCATTGTCGGCGCCGAAGCCCTGTTGCGTTGGCGCCTGCCTGGGCATGGCGAGATCTCTCCGGCGCACTTCATTCCCATCGCCGAGGAGAGCAACCTGATCCTCGCCATCGGTGAGTGGGTCCTGCGTCGCGTTTGCGAGGAATATGCGCAATGGCAAAAGGCCGTGAGCGATCCGGGTCGAGTCTCCATCAATCTCTCCCTGAAGCAGTTGCGTCAGGCCAGTTTCATCACGCGCTGCCAGTCCGTGTTTCGCGAAGTTGGGGTATCGCCTTCCTGCTTCGAACTTGAGGTAACGGAAACCACCCTCATGACCGACGCCAAGCGGACCGTAAAGCTGCTGGACGAGCTTTATGCGCTCGGCATCCGCCTGTCTATCGATGACTTCGGCACCGGCTACAGTTCTCTCTCGATGCTCCAGCAGTTACCGGTAGGTACTTTGAAAATCGACCAAAGCTTCGTCGCCAACGCGGTGGGAACGCCGGACGATGCGGCGCTCGTTCGCACCATGATCGAGATGGGCCGCAACCTGAAGCTCGACGTCGTAGCCGAGGGCGTGGAAACTGCCGCGCAACTGACGCTGCTGCGCGAACTGGGCTGCGATTACGCGCAGGGCATGCTGCTCGGCGAACCCATGAGTGGCGAAGCCTTGCTGGCGCTGCTGGTGGAACAAGCGCGTGGGACGCCGGTGCTGGCGCAGCACTTCGGCTGAGCCTCACTGCCAGCCTACGCTGGCGCGAACCGTCGGCGCTGCTAGACTGCGCGCCGCATGATTCACTTCCGACAAGTCACCCTCCGCCGCGGCACGCGCGCCCTCTTCGAGGACGCCAGCTTCAGCCTGTTCCGTGGCGACCGCGCCGGCATTGTCGGCGCCAATGGCGCTGGCAAATCGAGCCTGTTTGCCTTGGTCACTGGGGAACTCCATGTCGACGCCGGCGACGTGCAGCGACCAGCCAACCAGGTGCTCGCGAGCGTGGCGCAGGAAGTGCCTCCCGACAGCCGTGCCGCCGTGGAATTCGTGATGGACGGCGACGCCCCCATGCGCGCCGCCGAGCGCGAGGTAGCGGCCGCAGAAAGCCGTGGTGATGGCGCGCGCATCGGCACCGCGCACGCGCAGTTCGATGTCGCCGGTGGCTGGACGGCGCGCAGTCGCGCCGCCACGCTCATGGCTGGCCTCGGGTTCACCCCCGAAGACCAAACCCGCCCGGTAGATGCTTTTTCGGGCGGTTGGCGCGTAAGGCTGGCGTTGGCGCAGGCGCTCATGTGTCCTTCGGACATCCTGCTGCTGGACGAGCCCACCAACCACCTCGACCTCGACGCGGTGCTGTGGCTGGAAACCTGGTTGCTGGCCTACACCGGTACGCTGCTGGTCATCGCCCATGACCGCGAGTTCCTCGACCGCGTGGCGAACCGTATCCTCAGCCTCGAACACGGTCGTGTCACCGCCTACAGCGGCAACTACTCCGGCTTCGAAGACCAACGGGCCGCGCAGTTGGCACAGCAGCAGTCGCTTTACGAGCGACAGCAGCGTCAGGTGAAGCACTTGGAGAGCTACATCGCTCGCTTTAAGGCACAGGCCACCAAGGCACGGCAAGCGCAAAGCCGCGTGAAGATGCTGGAGCGCATGCAACGCATTGCCCCGGCGCATGTGGACAGCGAGTTCAGCTTCAGCTTCCGTACGCCCACCAAGTTGCCCCGGCCCCTGCTGACGATAGAGAAGGCAGACGCCGGCTATGGGGAGCGCATCGTCGTCGGTGGCACCACCATGAGTTTGGCGCCTGGCGACCGCGTCGGCCTGCTCGGCCGTAACGGCGCTGGCAAGAGCACGCTGACGCGCGTGCTGGCCGGTGCACAGGAATTGCTCGCTGGGCGCAGGCGCACCGCACAAGACACGGTCATCGGTTACTTCGCGCAGCACACCCTCGAGATGCTGGATGGCAGCCAGAACCCGCTGTGGCATATCAAGCGCCGCGGCGGTCCCGCGCTGGCCCAAGACACCGACGAAGCCCAACGCACTTTCCTTGGCACGTTCGGATTCCAGGGCGACCGCGTCTTCGAGGCCGTCGAGCCATTCTCCGGTGGCGAAAAGGCAAGGCTCGCGCTGGCCTTGCTGGTGTCGCACCGCCCCAACTTGCTGCTGCTCGACGAACCGACCAACCACCTCGACCTGGAAATGCGCCACGCACTGGCCATGGCGCTACAGGATTTCGAGGGTGCCATGGTGGTGGTGTCACACGACCGGCACTTGCTGCGACTGGTAACGGACACCCTGTGGTTGGTAGACAGCGGTCGCGCTGTGCCCTTTGATGGCGACCTCGATGACTACGCCAACTGGCTGTCGAGTCGCGCGCAAACCGGCCCAGGCAAGGATAGCGATGCGGATGAGGGTGGGAGCGAGCCTGGTCGCGACTCTGCCAGTGGCAGCGAAACTGCCGAACAGCGCCAAGCCCGGAAACGGGCCGAGGCGGAACGTCGGCAGGTACTGGCGCCGCTACGTCAGGCGGTCACCAAAGCTGAACAAGGGCTGGACAAGGCTGCCGGGGTGGTGGCGAAGCTGGAAACCAGTCTGACTGACGAAACCCTCTACCTGCCAGCCCGCAAGGCGGACCTCACCCGGTTGCTGGCGGAGCAGGCCGCCGCGAAACAGCAATTGGCGCGCCTAGAAGAAGCTTGGCTGGAAGCCTCGGAACAGCTGGAAAACGTGCAAAACGCTGCATAAAAAAAGGCGGGCCCCGGAAAGGGCCCGCCTTCAGGCGGGGTCACTCGTCAAACAGACTGAAAAACTCGACAGACATAATTTTAGACACGGCCCCTATTACTGTCAAGCATCTGTACGGCTTGCTACTGGACAGGACATAGACAACAATACTGTCCATTGTCCCTCAGGCCGTATAAACCATGTACTCCATCAAGGCCGTCTCCCAAGCCACTGGCCTGTCCATCGAAACGCTACGTGCGTGGGAGCGGCGGTACGGCATTGTCGAGCCCCAGCGCGATGCCAACAGCCGTCGTTCTTACCGGCCGGAAGACGTCATCCGTCTGCGCAAACTGCGGGAGGCCACGGAACGTGGCCACCCCATCAGCAAGCTGTCCCGCCTTTCGGACGAGGAACTGAACCGCCTGCTGCAAGAACCCGGCCTGAAGGGTGCCAAGGCCAATGCCTCGCAGGGGTTCGCCGACCAGATTCTGGCCGCAGCCACCCACTACAAGCCGGACGAGTGCGACCAAAGTCTGTCGATGGCGCTGGCTTTACTCCCCATCAGCGAAGTCGTGAATGAAGTGCTGTCGCCGCTGATGCGCGAGGTCGGCGACCGTTGGCACGCGGGGCGCTTCACCATTGCACAGGAGCGGTTGGTCACCGCGGCCATCCGCAAGCAAGTGGCCAGCGTGCTGGACACCTACAACCGAATTTCCACCGGACCGCTCATGGTGCTGACGACTGTGAGTGATGAGCGCCATGAATTGGGCATTCTGATGTGCGCGCTCATTGCCGCCAGCCGCGGACTACGCTGCCTGTACCTCGGGCCTGACCTACCGGCGGCCGACATCGCGCTGCTGGGCGAGAAGACCAACGCTGCGGTGGTCACCCTCAGCTTTGTGATGAGCGAAGACAACACCCACACCACCGGCCAACTGGCTGAAGTGGCGCGCATGCTACCGACCAGCACCGAATTGTGGATTGGTGGCGCCGGTGTGCGGCAGTTTGCGACCGGCCAAGTCCCTGCGCGGTGCCGCGCCATGGCGGATCTGATGGAGTTCGAACGCCAGGTAGAAGCGCTGGTGGCGCGGCGCGCCTGAGTTTGGCCTGAGTTTGGCCTGAGCTTGGCCGGAGATTGACCCGCGACCGGCCTAGCGGTCTGCCAAAGCCAACTGTTCAGCCTGCACGGCTACCTGTGTGGTGGCCCCTTGTACCGCCTCGATGAACGCCGCGGCGATAGCAGTACGGGTGTCTGCGGTCGCAGTTAGGGTGGCGTTGCCCTCCACGGTGCCGAGCACGGCACCATCCTTGGCGCGGCCGAGTACGCCGGTCAGCACTACCGCTACCCGCGGCGCCTCACCAAGGCGGGTATAGCGTGCGCCGAATTCCACCACCTCCAATTCGAGCGTCCACTTGCCCATGAACGGGGAGGTGTCGCGCAGCACCGCGGCGAACGCGCCGCGGGTACGCAAGGTATCGGCCATCACCGTGCCCACACCGTCATCGACAGGGCTGGTCCACAACGCACCGGCCAAACGGTCGCTGCGCCCATCCGGCAGGTAAACGGGGAGTTCATGGTTGTCCCAGCCCCCGCGCACGCGCGGCAAACGCACCGTCAGCGTTCCAGCCAAGACAGGCACCATCGGCGCTTCCGCTGGTTTTCCCGCAGCGACCAACACGAAGGTATCCGGCGCTGGCTGGCGCGCATCGAAACCCCCGAAACACCCGGCCAACAGCGGCAAGGCCAACCAACCCATGCTCAGCTTTTTCATCGCGGCACCTCCAGACCGGCCGGGGCCGGCGCATACAACACGCGCGAGGGGTCATCGTTCAAGGACTTCGACAAGCGCTTGAACTCACGCGCCGCCTCGCGACTTTCGCGCAGCAAGGCTTCCAGTTCCGCCAAGCCTTGGCCGGTGAAGCGCGACAGATCGCCTGCGTGGTCGGCGAGGAATTTGTCGAGCCGCGCCGTGGTGCGGGCCAGATTCGCGGCAGTCACCTGCACCTGCGCGGAAGCGTCCTCGAGACGCGGACCCGCCGCGGCCACCAGCTTGGCGATGCCCTCGGCGGCGGCGTGTACCTCGGTGGCTGTAGCGCGCAGGTCGCGCATGAGCGCGCCGGCGTCATCGAGCGTCTCCGGCAGCGTGCGGCTCGCTCGCTCCACGTTCTGCAAGGTGCGGCTCACCGCGCGCAGGTTGTCATCGGCCAGCAAGCGGTTCAGTCGCGTGGTCACGGCCGTGGCCTGTGCCACCAGGCCCGGCAAGCCACTCACGAACGCATCGAAATCGCTCTGCACGCTACGGAT
>CAIOHZ010000042.1 GCA_903858165.1 uncultured Pseudomonadota bacterium | reverse complement strand
TGGTGCCTTCGAACTCGGCATGCAGGGCCAGGTGCCGCGCCGCAGCCAGCAGCATCGCCGTGTGCCCGTCGTGGCCGCAGGCGTGCATGCGACCGGGGTGACGACTGGCATGGGCGAAGCGGTTGTTTTCTTTCGGCGGCAGAGCGTCCATGTCGGCGCGCAGTCCGATGGCGCGCTTGCCCTGGCCCCGCTGGAGGACACCCACGACACCGGTGCGCCCGACGCCCCGAACGACCGGGATGCCCCAGCCCTCCAGCAACGCGGCCACGCGGGAGGCCGTACGCTCTTCGGTAAAGCTCAGCTCCGGATGGGCGTGCAGGTCGCGCCGGATCGCCTCGAACTCCGCCGCGCTGTCCTCGATCTCCAGGATCATGCGGCTCCCTCCTCGAAACCCGCCAGCGCATTCGCGACGTTCACGCCCAGTACCTCGAGCGCGTAGCCGCCTTCCAGGACAAACAGTGTCGGCAGACCCAGCTCGGCCAGGCGCCGGCCCATCAGGACGTAGTGGCTGCTGTCGAGCTTGAAGGTGCCGGAGGGGTCATCGCGGTGGGTGTCCACGCCCAATGACACCACCAGGGCCTGCGGCGCAAAGGCGTCGATGCGCCGGCAGCACATCTCCATCGCTGCACGCCATGCCGGCCAGTCACTGCCGGCCGGCAGCGGGCAGTTCAGGTTGAAGCCTTCCCCAGGCCCTGCACCGGTCTCGTCGGCATGCCCCACGAAGTACGGGTAGTCCTCGGCCGGGTCGGCGTGCACGGAACACACGAGCACATCGTCACGTTCATAGAAAATCTCCTGGGTGCCGTTGCCATGGTGGTAGTCCACGTCAAGTACCGCCACGCGGCGCATGCCGCTGTCGATGAAGGCCTGCGCGGCAATCGCCGCGTTGTTCAAGTAGCAATACCCGGCCAGGCGTTCCGTGCCTGCATGGTGGCCGGGCGGGCGGCAAAGGGCTAGCGCCGACCGTGCCCCATCTGCCATTGCACGCTGCGCTGACAACGCCACCTGAGCGGACTCGTAGGCTGCTGACCACGTGCCCGCCATCAAGGGGGCGATCGCATCCCCGGCAAACCAGCCGAGCTGGGCCACGACAGAGTCCGGGCAGCGCGCCGGCATACCGCCGGCAGGACTGCCCAGCACCGGCCAGAACTGCGGTAACACCAGCTCCACATTACGGTCGTTCGGCCAGCGTTCCCAGGCCGTCTGTAGGAAATTCAGGTAGTCTGACCGGTGCACCCGAGCGATGGGTGCCAGGCCAACGTCGCCGGCTGGCCGCAACTGGTGTGCCCCTGAGGCATGCAAGGCATCCAGTACCACATCAACGCGATCTGGCAAGTCGAAGTTCGGTGGATGGCCAGCACGCGCCATGGCTGAGCTGGGGTCGTGCAAGCGGTGGGCGGTGCCATGGACGATGAGCATGAGCGTGGTCTTCGGGGTGTTCAGGCGGGGTTCAGGCGCTGCGCTGCATGGCTGGCGGCGATGTGGCCGAAGATCATCGCCGGACCCAGTGTGATGCCGGCACCGGGATAGGTTCCGCCCATGAAGCTGGCCGCGTCGTTGCCGGCCACGTACAGGCCCTCGATGGGCTTACCGTGTACGTCAAGCGCCCGGGCGTGCTCGTCGGTCCTCAGACCCACGAAACTGCCAATATCGCCAGGTACCACCTTCACAGCGTAGAAGGGCCCTTGCTCGATGGGTGCCACGCACGGGTTGGGCGCATGGCCGCGGCTGCCATTGAAGCGTTCGTAGACGTCGGCTCCTTTATTGAATTCTTCGTCGATGCCGCGTTCAGCACCCGCATTCAGCCGCGCCACTGTCTGAATAAGCCCAGCGGCATCGATGCCACAGGCCTGCGCCAGTTCATCCAGCGTCTGCCCGCGTTTGAGGTAGCCACTACCAACGAAGGAACCGATGGGCAAAGGCCAGGGCGGCACACGTCCCAGCCCGTACTGCCGGATAGCGCGGCTGTCACAGACGATCCAACTGCACACCTCAGCGTCGTCTCGGCAGGCGTTGATCATGGCCGGCACGAAGTCGTGGTACGAAAGCGACTCGCTGATGAAGCGCCGTCCGCGCCGGTCCACCGCGATGTAGCCAGCCTTGCCGCGGTCGTTGTAGTGAGGGAAAGGCACATCGGTGCCATCCGGTTGCGGCACCAGCGACATCGGCGTCCAGGCCGCTGGGTGATGCTGTGCGTCCTTGATCGCAACGCCGGCCTGACCGGCCAAGTTCAATGCGTCGCCCGTGTTGCCAGAGGGAGCAGCGGTGCGGTGGTTCTTGCCCGCCGTGACATGAGTGTAGTAGCGCGCGCGCAGTTCAGGGCTGGCCGGAAAGCCGCCGCAAGCAAGCACGACGCCGGCACGCGCTCGAATTTCGCAAAGCCCTTCGGGCGTCTGCACCAGCGCGCCCGCGACACGAGCGTCCTCAACCAGAAGTTGCTGCACCGGCGTGTTCAGCCGCAGATCGACGCCGCGCTCGAAAGCACTGAGCGCAAGCATGGCCACCAATGCATTGCCATTGGACAACCGCGTGCTGCGCCCATGCCCACCTAAGCGGTCCATCACGTAGCGCAAGAACCTGCGACCTACCACGCCACGGCTCTGCCAGGACTTGGACATGCCGTAGTAGTGAATCAGATCCTCACGGCCAACGATCATGCCGCCGAAGATCGTGGTGCTGGACAGGGGTGGGCGCAGGTCGCGTAGGCGAGGACCAAGACGCCGCGCGTCAAAGGGATTAGCCCCCAGCGAGCGCCCCCCCCGGGAGGCACCAGCCACGCCTTGGTGGTAGTCGGGCCACATAGGAGACAGGTGGTAGCTGACGTGTGTGTGGTCTTCGAACCAGGCGAAGATATCCGCCGCTTGGCGCACATAGGCCTCGGCCTTCGCTTCGTCGGTGTACGCACCGCCCTCACCCCGCAGGTACTGCAGTGCGAGCGCCGGGTCGTCTTCAATCCCGGCAGCGCGCGCCTGGCGGCTGCCAGGGATCCAAACCAAGCCAGCAGAGAAGCACGAGGTTCCGCCGAACACGGGCGCCTTTTCCACCACCATCACGCTCAAACCCTTTTGGGCAGCAGTCACGGCAGCCGCTAGGCCCGCTGCGCCCGATCCTGCCACCAACACATCGCATTCAAGCATCATTGCTGTTCACTCCAAGTAATCATTTTTAAACACTTGCATCAAGCATCACTCGATGACAAACCCCGCTTGGCCAGACGACGACGCAGCAAC
>CAIOHZ010000041.1 GCA_903858165.1 uncultured Pseudomonadota bacterium | reverse complement strand
GTAGCTGGCATCGACGCCGAGCCGCATCTCCATGTAGCGGAAGAACCGGATGTCAAAGCGCATCCCCACGCCCGACTCCAGCGCCTCCGACTCCATGACCGGCTGATCCTCGGTCACCCCCAGCACCCCCGGCAGGTAGCTGCCGCTGGGGATCGAGGCCCAGGAGCGGTAGCCGAGGCCCCAGTGCAGATCCACCCCGAAGCGCCCGCCGCCCTCGCTCTCGCGGGTGCTGAACTGGCCGCCGAACTGGAGCGCCACCGACGAACCCATGTCGATCGGCACGCAGTCGCCGTCCGCCTTCAGCGGATCCTCCGCCTTGACGCAATTGTCCGCCCCCTCCGCGCTCAGCGTCGGCTGGCCGTCCTGGGTCGTGCGGATGCGGCTGTACTGCCCCTCGTTCTGGTAGGTGAACGAGAAGTACGGCTCAGCGGCCCCTGAGCGCAGCGAAGTCGAGTGTTATCAGGCCACCGACGATACGGCGAAGGACAGACGGCTTGAATGCCTTCAATCGATGATCGATGGCCGTGATATCCCGGTACGTGCCGCTTTCCACGGGGCCAATCCAGTAGCGACTGTTGTCCCCGAAAGGCTCCGTCACCGCGAAGTTGTCGCCCCGATATCGGAACGTCGCTCTGACATCACTGCCACCCACTCGGGCGCTACCGATTTCAACGTCGGACACTTCCTCCGTTGAGCCAACGACAGCCATGAGATTGCGTAGCCCGCAATAAACCATATCCACTTCGACCGCGAACAATTACCCTTGTTCGTCTTTGATTGGATAGGTCTTGATGGCGAACGGCCTCAGCAGGTTTGCGGCGGCAGGTCTTCGGGGCGCGCGAACGCGTCGCTGTCGTCTTCGCCTTCACGGACCACGAGGCAGGGGAAGTCTTTTTCCACCAGCAGCGAAACTTCGCCGGCCTTGCCATCCGCACCAGCCGGCAGGGCCACCGTAGCGCGCATGCCAACCTCGCGTGGGTCTTGCGCCCATGCCGTCGCTTCCGCGCGCGGCCAAGTAACACGCAACTCGACACCATGGGCGCCGGTCTTCAGTTCCGCGGTGGCGGCATCGCCATCGCCTAGCGCGAAGGCATAGGCCAGCGCCCCACCGAGGGCCGGCATGGACTCGCCGGTTTCACCAGCGGCCAGCAACTGCTCCACTTCCGCGCGCATCAAGCGCAGGCGCAGCGTGTTCGCGCGAATACGCAGCTTCATCCCACGTCCCCGGCAGCCAGACGCGCCACGGCGGCCTTGGCCAAGTCGCCAAGGCCTTCGCCACCGGCGGCAGCGTGCGCAATGATGTGCGCGCGCATGGGCGGCGCCCAGAACTTGCGCAGGTGCCCGGCAACCGCCAGCGGCGCTTCAGCAGGCGTGGCTTCCGCCACAAAGAAAGAGGCGATTTGGTTCACCATCTTCACCAAGTTTTCGGTATCCATCCGTCCTCACTCCACGCTCTCGGCCATCCTTTCGGGATGTGCGTAAATCACATGTCGGCCGGGCCTTGCGAACCCCACCAGCGTCATTCCACCTTCAGCGGCCGCCCGCACTGCGAGGGCCGTGGGCGCGGAAACCGCCACCAACAAGCCTACCCCCAGCGCCAGCCCCTTCTGCACCAACTCGAAGCTGGCACGGCTGGTGGTAAGCAAGTAACCCGCGGCCGGCACCTGCCCGCTGCGCACCACCGCCCCCAGCACCTTGTCGAGCGCATTGTGTCGCCCGACATCCTCGCGTGCCAGTTGCAGCCCGCGCCCTTCACCCAAGCCAGGCAAAGCCCAACCCGCGGCGTGCAGCCCACCTGTCAGCCGGCCCGCCACCTGCGCGGCTTCCAGCGCTGCCAAGGCGGCATGCAGTTCTGCCGGCGTTACTCGCCAGCCGCTGCCCATGGCACGCGAGTCGCGCGCCCAAGAATCGGCTGTTTCCACACCGCACAGGCCGCAGCCCGAACGTGCACTCAGGTTCCGCTTGCGGCGAAACACTTCGGCTAGCCGTGCGGTGGGCAGGTCTACCTGCACCGTTGCCAGCGGCTCGTGCAGTGCGCGCTCCGCTTCACCGGCCACCACGCGCATGCCGAGAATTTCCTCGGGACCCGCAGCCAATTGTTCACTCAACACGAAGCCCGTGGCCAAGTCCTCGAGGTCCGTCGGCGTGGCGAGCATCACCACATGCGGACGGCCCGCGAACTCGATGGCCACTGGGGCTTCTTCGGCCACGTGGTCGGTCGTGCCACGCGCGGGTTCACCGGCTCGCCCATCGACTTGTCCACCCACGTGCCCACCGTTCGGGTGGGCAACAGCAGTCGCCGGCCACCGTTGAACAGGTAGCTCGGCGACTGCGGGGAACTCAGGTGGCCGCAGCATCCGACACGGCCAGCGCCTCGGCACCACGCGCATTGCCCGCGGCCGGCGCTTCGGCATGACGCCGACGCTGCCAGTCCAGCGGTTGCTCAACGCGCACCACCTCGATCGCCGTCACCTTGTACTCGGGGCAGTTGGTCGCCCAGTCGGAGTTGTCGGTGGTGATGACGTTCGCGCCCGATTCCGGGAAGTGGAACGTGGTGTACACCACGCCCGCCGGCACGCGGTCCGTGACCGTCACGCGCAGCACGGTGTGACCGGTGCGGCTCGTGATGCCCGCCCAGTCGGCCTCGACCAAGCCGCGCGCCTCGGCATCCGCCGGGTGGATCTCGAGGATGTCCTCGTCGTGCCAGGTCATGTTCGCGGTGCGGCGCGTCTGCGCGCCCACGTTGTACTGCGACAGCACACGGCCAGTCGTCAGCAACAGCGGGAAGCGGCGCGTGCTGCGCTCGTCCGTCGGCACGTATTCCGTCAAGTAGAAGCGGCCCTGGCCACGCACGAACTGGCCGATGTGCATCGTGGGCGTGCCCTCCGGCGCCTGCTCGTTGCAAGGCCACTGGATGCTGCCCTGCTCGTCGAGCTTGGCGTACGTGACACCGTGGAAGGTGGGCGTCAGACGGGCAATCTCTTCCATGATCTCGGACGGGTGGCTGTAGTTCATGTCGTAGCCGAGCGCCTGCGCGAAGCGCTGCGTCACTTCCCACTCGCCCAGTTCCGGCAACGGCGGTACCACCTGCCGCACGCGCGAGATGCGCCGCTCGGCATTGGTGAAGGTGCCATCCTTCTCGAGGAAGCTGGAGCCCGGGAAGAACACGTGCGCGAAGCGCGCCGTTTCGTTCAGGAAGAGGTCCTGCACGATGACGCATTCCATCGCCTCGAGTGCGGCCGACACGTGGTTGGTGTTCGGGTCGGACTGGGCAATGTCTTCGCCGTGCACATAGAGGGCCTTGAAGGTGCCATCCAGTGCCGCCTCGAACATGTTCGGAATACGCAGGCCAGGCTCGGACTGAATCTCCACGCCCCAAGCCTTGCCGAACAGCGCGCGAACGGCCGGGTCCGACACGTGACGGTAGCCCGAGAGTTCGTGTGGGAACGAGCCCATGTCGCAGGCGCCCTGCACATTGTTCTGGCCACGGAGCGGGTTCACGCCCATGCCTTCGCCGCCGAGGTTGCCCGTGGCCATCGCGAGGTTCGCGATGCCCATAACCATGGTGCTGCCTTGGCTGTGTTCGGTAACACCCAGCCCGTAATAGATGGCGCCACGGCCACCGGTGGCGTAGAGACGCGCAGCCTTGCGAAGGTCTGCGGCCGGCACGCCGGTAACCGCTTCCATCGCCTCGGGCGAATTGCGCTGCTCGGCAATGAAGGCGCGCCAACGACCGAACGGACCCGGCTCGCAACGCTCGGCCACGAAGGCTTCGTTGACAAGGCCCTCGGTGACGATGACATGCGCCAGCGAGTTGATGAGCGCCACGTTCGTGCCCGGCATCACCGGCAAATGCACATCCGCTTCGATGTGCGGCGTACGCACCAGTTCGGTAGCGCGCGGGTCCGCAATGATCAGCTTCGCGCCCTGACGCACGCGGCGCTTCAGCTGCGAGCCGAACACCGGGTGCGCTTCGGTGGGATTGGCACCGATGACAAGGATGACGTCCGCCTGCATGATGCTGTCGAAAGACTGCGTACCGGCAGACTCACCGAGCGTGTGCTTCAAGCCATAGCCCGTGGGCGAATGGCAGACGCGGGCGCAAGTGTCGACATTGTTGTTGCCGAAAGCGGTACGCACCAGCTTCTGGACAATGTAGACCTCTTCGTTGGTGCAACGCGAAGACGTGATGGCACCAACGGACTCGCGGCCGTACTTGGCCTGAACGCGCTTCACTTCGCTGGCCGCATAGTTCAGGGCTTCGTCCCAGCTCACTTCACGCCAAGCGTCATGGATGCTGGCGCGGATCATCGGGTTGCGCACGCGGTCCGGGTGGGTGGCATAGCCCCACGCAAAACGGCCCTTCACGCAGGCATGGCCGTGGTTGGCGTGGCCGTCGCGGTTCGGCACCATGCGAACGATGGTGTTGTCCTTGGCCTCTGCCTTCAGCGAGCAACCCACGCCGCAATAGGCGCAGGTGGTCGTCACAGCACGCGTCGGCTGACCCACCACCTTCAGCGGCTTCTCGGCAAGCGCGCCCGTCGGGCAGCTTTCCACGCAGGCGCCGCACGAGACGCACTCGGAGTCGATGAAGGCTTCGTTCTTGCTGGCAACGATTTGCGAACCGAGACCGCGGCCCTGCACCGTCAGCGCGAGCGTGCCCTGCACTTCGTCACAAGCGCGCACGCAGCGGCTGCAGGTGATGCAGAGCGACGGGTCGAAGTTGAAGTACGGGTTGCTGGTGTCGCAGATGTTGTGGCTGTTGGCCGGCGAAAGGTTGTCGCCCGTCGTGGCAGCGGCACCGGTGCGGGCTGCAGCTGCGATGGCGTCAGCGGCAATGGCCACTTCCTGCACGGCGCGCGCGGGGTAACGCACTTCTTCGAGGCCCACGGCCTTGGCCGCGGTCTGCAGTTCGCAGTGGCCGTTGGCCACGCAGGGCGCACAGTCCAGCGGATGCTCGGAGACGTAGAGTTCGACGACGCCCTTGCGGATGCGCTGCAAGCGGTCCGACTGCGTGCGCACCTTCATGCCCTCGGCAACCTGCAGCGTGCAGGAAGCGGGCAGGTCCTTGCGACCCTCGACCTCGACAAGGCACAGACGGCAGGAGCCGAAGGCCTTGAGCGTGTCGGTAGCGCAGAGCTTGGGCACATCGCAACCCGTGAGGGCCGCGGCGCGCATGATGGAGGTGCCAGCCGGAACCGTTACCGGACGACCATCGATCTCGAGATTGATGGGAGCGCCGCTGGCCTCGGGCGTGCCGAGGTCGTGGTGGTCAATGCTGTACATCGAGGAAGTCCTCCGGGAAATGCTGCAACAGGCTACGCACGGGGAACGGCGTCATGCCGCCCAAGCCGCACAAAGAGCCGTATTGCATCGTGTCGAGCAGTTCAGTGAGCAGGGCAACGTTCGCTTCGCCATTTTGGCCGGCGATCACTTCGTCCATTAGTTCGACGCCACGCGTGGAACCAATGCGGCAAGGGGTGCACTTGCCACAGCTTTCATGGGCGCAGAACGCCAAGGCGTGGCGCGCCATGCGCGGCAGATTCGCGGCGTCGTCAAACGCCACCAAACCACCGTGGCCAACGAGGGCACCGGCCGCTGCCAGCGCTTCGTAGTCCATAGGCAGGTCGAACTGGGCGGCCGGCACGTAGGCGCCCAGCGGGCCACCAATTTGCACGGTACGCAGCGGGCGACCGGTAGCCGAGCCACCGCCGAAATCTTCGAGTAGTTCGCGGATGGTGCAGCCGAAGGCCAGTTCCACCAAACCGCCATGGGCGAGGTTGCCGGCCAACTGCATGGGCAGCGTGCCGCGCGAACGGCCCGTGCCGAAGTCGCGGTAGTAAGCGCCACCCTTCGCCAGAATGACGGGCACCGACGCCAAGGTGATGACGTTGTTCACTACCGTGGGGCAACCGAACAAGCCCTTGATGGCGGGCAGTGGCGGACGCACGCGCACTTCACCGCGGCGGCCTTCCAGGCTTTCCAGCATGGAGGTTTCTTCGCCGCAGATGTAGGCGCCAGCACCGAGGCGCACGTCGATGTCGAAGGCACGGCCGCTGCCATAGACGCTGGCACCCAGCCAGCCCGCGGCGCGAGCGCGACGGATGGCTTCGTTCAGCGCCAAGTGTGCATGCGGATATTCCGCGCGCAGGTAAATGTAGCCGTGCGTGGCACCGGTGGCCAAGCCCGCAATGGTCATGCCCTCGAGTAGCGTGTACGGGTCGCCTTCCATCAGCATGCGGTCGGCGAAGGTGCCGGAGTCGCCTTCGTCGGCATTGCAGGTGATGTACTTCTGCGGCGCCTGCTGGTCGTGCACGGTCTTCCACTTGATGCCGGCCGGGAAGGCCGCACCACCACGACCGCGCAGGCCGCTGTCCGTCACCTGCTGCACGATGTCCGCGGGCACCATGGCCAGCGCGGCGCGCAAGCCGACGAGGCCACCGTGGGCTTCGTAGTCTTCGAGGCACACGGGGTCCGTGATGCCGACGCGAGCGAACGTGAGACGCTGCTGCTTCGCGAAATACGGAATGGCTTCTGTGAGACCGTGGCACAGCGCATGGCCACCTTCAGCGGCCGAGGCTGCTGAGGCGCTGGCGCTGAACACGCCCGCTTCGAACAGGCCCGCCACATCGGCCGCCTTCACGGGGCCATAGGCAACGCGGCCGGCGTTCGTGGCCACTTCCACGAACGTTTCCAGCCACAGCAAGCCGCGCGAACCGTTGCGCACCACTTGCACTTCCACACCACACGCCGCGGCTTCCGCCACGATGGCCGCGGCCACGGCGTTCGCGCCCTTGGCCAAAGCCGCAGCATCGCGCGGCACGTAAACTTTCAGTGCGCTCATGCGGCACTCCCGGTGGTGTCGGTGGCCAACAAGCCGGCCAGGAGCGTTTCCACGCTTTGCGGCGTCAGGTGCACTTGCGGGTCATCGCCCACGAGCGCTGCAGGCGACTGCGAGCACAGCCCTAAGCAGTACACCGGCTCGAGCGTGATGCGACCACAAGGCGTGGTGACGGAGCCGTGGTCCATGGAGACGCCAAGATATTTTTCCGCATGCGCAGCGACAGCATCGCCACCCATGGAAAGGCACGACTCTGCGCGGCACACCTGCACGACCCAACGGCCCGCCGGCGTGCGGCGGAAGTGGTGGTAGAAGGTGATGGTGCCGTGCACCTCGGCGCGGGAGAGGTTGAGGGCCTTCGCAATGGGGGCCACCGCTTCTTCCGGCACGCAGCCGAGACGATGTTGCACGGCGTGCAGCACCTCGAGCAGCGGGCCGGGCTGCGGCCCGACTTCCTTCACGGCGGCGGCCACTGCGGCGTTAACGTCCGCGGCCTGGGTTGGTTCTGACATCTTGGTTTTCGCTTCGCGGGTTCGGTTCAGAAAGTAACGACAGTGCGGATGCTGGTGCCGGCATGCATGAGGTCGAAGGCCTCATTGATGCGTTCCAGCGGCAACACGTGCGTGATGAGATCGTCGATGTTGATCTTGCCGTCCATGTACCAGTCGACGATTTTCGGTACGTCGGTACGGCCACGGGCACCGCCAAAGGCAGTGCCCTTCCAGACGCGGCCAGTCACCAACTGGAACGGACGCGTGCTGATTTCCTGACCAGCACCGGCCACGCCGATGATGATGCTTTCGCCCCAGCCGCGGTGGCAGCATTCCAGCGCTTGGCGCATGAGCGTGGTGTTGCCCACGCATTCGAAGCTGTAATCCGCGCCGCCACCCGTGAGCGCCACGAGATGCGGCACGAGGTCGCCCTGCACTTCCTTGGGGTTCACGAAGTGCGTCATGCCGAACTGGCGGGCCAGCGTTTCGCGGCCCGGATTGATGTCGACGCCGATGATCATGTTGGCGCCCGCCATGCGCGCGCCCTGAATGACATTGAGGCCAATGCCACCAAGACCGAACACGACCACATTGGCGCCCGGCTCCACCTTGGCGGTGTTGATGACCGCACCGATGCCAGTGGTGACGCCGCAGCCGATGTAGCAAACCTTTTCGAACGGTGCGTCTTCGCGGATTTTCGCGAGCGCAATTTCCGGTAAAACCGTGAAGTTCGAGAAAGTGCTGCAGCCCATGTAGTGGTGAATCTTCTTGCCGTTCAGCGAGAAGCGGCTGGTGCCGTCGGGCATGACGCCCTGCCCCTGCGTGCCACGAATGGCGGTGCAGAGGTTGGTCTTCTGCGAGGTGCAGCTTTTGCACTCGCGGCATTCCGGCGTGTACAGCGGAATGACATGGTCACCGGGCTTCAGGCCCTTCACGCCCGGGCCGACTTCGCGAACGATGCCTGCGCCTTCATGGCCGAAGATGACCGGGAACAAGCCTTCCGGGTCCGCACCGGAACGCGTGAACTCGTCCGTGTGGCAGACGCCAGTGGCCATGATTTCCACCAACACTTCGCCGGCGCGGGGACCCTCGAGGTCCACCTCGACGATCTCGAGCGGCTGGTTGGCAGCAAACGCGACGGCAGCGCGGGTTTTCATGGCAGCAAGCCCTGGTGAATGGAAACTGAACGGACACAAAGCCCCCACCCCGAGAGCGGGACCGGGGGCAGAAGCGGCGCAAGTTTACCTGATACCCTTCGGGCGGGTGTGGACTACAATCGATTTCATCTTTGGACTATCGCGCAACATGACGGCATCGTTTTTTTGCATAGAGGCGCGACTCAGCGCGCCTTCACTGTACCGATAACGGCACCGGTACCTGCGCCGGTTAGCATGACCGTTTAGCCCGACCGTTCAGCCTGGCGGATTAGCCTAGCGGATTAGCCTTCGACCGCCGCAGTCGACTCGCGCACCACCAGGTCGCCGGGCAGCGTGACGGACGGCAGGTCGTGTCCGTCCATGCGGCGGAACAAGCGCTCCACCAGCGTACCGGCTGCCAGTGGCAGGTCTTGGTGCACCGTGGTCAACGGCGGGTTCGTCTGCGCGGCCAGCGGAATGTCGTCGTAGCCCGTTACAGCCACATCCCGCGGAACATTCAGGCCCGCGGAAGTCAGCGCACGCAGCGCACTGACGGCGATGACGTCGGACCCGCACACCAAGGCGTCGAATTCGACCCCGTCCGCAATCAGTTCGCGAACGGCGTCGTAAGCGCCATTGGCAGTGACGTGCACCGACACCGAACGCGGCGGCGCGATGTTGGCATCCTGCTTGGCAGCCGCTTGCAGTGCTTCTGCATAGCCCGCAAAGCGCAGCCCCAATTCCGGCAACTGCGGGTTACCGAGAAACACCAAACGGCGCCGGCCGGTATCCAGCAAGTGCTGGGTTACCGCGCGGCTCGCCGCACGGTTGTCCGTACCCACCGTGCAGTAGCCGTCGCCCGCCAACTGGCCACCCCACACCACCAGCGGCAGATAGCGCTCCGACACCGCTTGCAGGGTTTCACGCTCGGTGCTCTGGCCAATGACGATAAAGCCATCCGCACGGCCCGAACCAATCAGTTGCTGCAGCCAGTCGCGTCCGGGCGCCAGCACTTTTTGCAGGAACATGCCGTAGCCGCGCAGGGTAATTTCGTCTGCCAGATGGATGATCATCTGGCTCAGGAAGGGGTCAGTGAGCGGCTGGCCGGTCTCGTGGGCTAAGGGGATGACGACGCCGATGGTCTGGGTGCGCTTCAAACGCAGGTTGCGCGCGGTGGCATTCACCACGTAGCCCGCTGCGCGAGCAATACGGAGGATTTCCTCCACCTTGGCGCTGGCCACCAACGGGCTGCCCGACAAGGCACGGGAAACCGTGGAAACGGATACCCCAGCGGCCGCGGCGATATCGGCCATCGTGGCGGCGGGTTGGTTGCGTTCACTCATGTGGCAGCACTGCAATCGATTGACGTTGCCGCAGCATAGCCGAATTCCGCGGCCTGCTGCGGCTACACTGCACCGATGAGCACTCCCATCGTGGTCTTGCTGGTCCTGCTGGCCTTGGTCGCCTTCGGCTTTGTCTTGCTGTGGTGGCGCATGGAACGCGAACGTTCGCGTGCGGGCTCGCCAGCGGGCACCCCCGTCCCTACCGACTTGGCCACGGGGTTCGTGGTCAACTTCTTTGATGCGCTAGGCATCGGCTGTTTCGCGCCCACCACCGCCATCTTCAAACTGCAGAACCGCATGCCGGATGAACTCATTCCCGGCACGCTTAACGCCGGGCATTGCTTGCCGGCCGTGGCGCAGGCCTTCATCTTCACAGTAGCCGTCGTGGTGGACCCACTCACGCTTCTCAGCATGATTGCCGCAGCCGCAGCCGGCGCGTGGCTGGGCGCGGGGGTTGTCGCCCGTCTGCCGCGTCGCGCCATCCAATTAGGCATGGGCGCGGCATTGCTCGTGGCTGCCACCTTGTTCCTCGTCAAGAATTTGGGTTGGATGCCGGGCAGCAACGACGACCCGAACCTCACCGCTACCGGCCTGCAGGGCGGCGTGCTGGTGTTCGCCGTGGCCGTGAATTTCCTGCTCGGCGCGCTCATGTCGCTAGGTATTGGCCTTTACGCCCCCTGCCTCATCCTCTGCAGCTTGCTCGGTATGAACCCGCTATCGGCCTTTCCCATCATGGCCGGCTCCTGCGCCTTTCTCATGCCGGTCGGTGGCCTGCGCTTCATCCGCAGCGGCCGTTACCATGCTCGCGCAGCCATCGCCATGGCGCTGGGTGGTGTACCCGCCGTATTCTTCGCGGTGTACATCGTCGGCTCCTTGCCCATGACCGCCCTGCGCTGGCTGGTGATGGTGGTGGTGCTGTACGCCGCCTATGCCATGCTCCGCTCCCGCAACGTTTTTGCCATCAACGCCCCCTAGACAAGGACTCGATATGCCCGCTCCCATTGACTGCTCCTGGCGCGACGTCTTCCCCGCAGTCACCACGCAGTTCCGCAAAGACCAGTCGCTCGACCTCGAAGCCACGCAGCGCCATATCGAAGTGCTGCTGAAGTCGGGCGTATCCGGCCTCGTCATGCTCGGCTCGCTGGGCGAGAACCTAGCCTTGGAGCCCGCCGAGAAGCATCAAGTGGTAGCGGCAGCGCTGGAAGTGGCCAAGGGCAAAGTGCCCGTGGTGTCCGGAGTCATTGAAACCAGCACTGCTGCCGCTTGCCGCTATGCACGCGACATGGAAGCGCTGGGCGCGCAAGGCCTGATGGTGTTGCCGGCGATGGTGTACCGCGCCGATGCGCGCGAGACCATGACGCACTACCGTACCGTGGCGAAGTCCACTGGGCTGGGCATCATTTGCTACAACAACCCACTGGCATATACGGTGGACATTACGCCCGCCATGTTCGCGCAGCTGGCGGATGTGCCGAACTTCGTTGCCATCAAGGAATCGTCGGGCGATGTCCGGCGCATAACGGACCTGCGCAACCTCGTGGGCGACCGCTACAAGCTGTTCTGTGGCGTCGACGACCTCGCACTGGAGAGCGTCACGCTCGGTATCGACGGTTGGATTGCCGGCATGGGCCTGGCCTTCCCCGAAGAGAACCAGCGCTTCTGGGAACTGGCCTTGGCCGGCAAGCACGCCGAAGCGCTCGCCATTTACCGCTGGTTCACGCCGTTGCTGCACTTGGACACACCCGTGAAGTTCGTGCAGTACATCAAGCTGGCCATCCAGTGCGTGGGGCTGGGCAGCGAATGGGTCCGCGCACCGCGCCTCACACTCGCCGGCGAGGAGCGCAAGCGCATCCTCGGCATCATCGAGGCCGGCATTGCTGCACGCCCGCAACTGCCGCCGAAGCCGCGCAAGCCGGCCACGTCGGTCAAGCCGGTCAAGCCGGTCAAGCGCTAAGCCGCATAGCGCTCGAGGAAGTTCAGCATGCAGCGCGTTCGTATAGTCGATTCCCATACTGGCGGCGAGCCCACGCGGCTCGTGCTTGAAGGCGGGCCGGAACTGACCGGCTCACTGCCCGAACGCGTAGTGCAGCTCCGTGAACAGCACGACCACTTCCGCTCGGCAGTAGTGAATGAACCGCGCGGCAACGATGTGATGGTAGGCGCCCTGCTCACGCCACCCACAGACCCCACCTGCACCACCGGTGTCATCTTCTTCAACAACGTGGGCTACCTGAACATGTGCGGCCACGGCACCATCGGGCTCATTGCCACGCTGGCGTGGCTGGGCCGGCTGGCGCCCGGCGAACACCGCATCGAAACGCCCGTCGGCGTAGTCACCACGGAGCTATTGCCTTCAGGCGAAGTATCCGTGCGCAACATTCCGGCTTGGCGGCACGCCAAGGGCGTCACGGTGAACGTGGCTGGCCACGGCCCGGTAACAGGCGATGTGGCTTGGGGTGGCAACTGGTTCTACTTGGTGCAAGACCACGGGCAGGCATTGGACTTGGCGCGCGCCGAAGCGCTTACCGACTTCACCTGGCGCGTGCGTGAAGCGCTGGAGCGCGAAGGCATCACGGGCGAAGGCGGTGGCCATATCGACCACATAGAGCTATTCGGCCCACCGCAAACCGCAGGTGCCCACAGCCGCAACTTTGTGCTGTGTCCGGGTAAAGCCTACGACCGCTCGCCTTGCGGCACCGGCACCAGCGCCAAGCTCGCCTGCCTCGCGGCCGACGGCAAGCTGGCGCCGGGCCAACCATGGGTGCAGGAAAGCATTACCGGCAGCACGTTCACGGGCACGTATAGGTCGTTGGATAAAGGCATAGATGAAGTTTCGGGTGAAGCGCTGAGCGGCGGGCGCATCGAGCCCACTATCCGTGGCCGCGCCTACGTGAATGCAGAAGCCACACTCCTGCTGGACCCTGCGGACCCGCTCTGCTTCGGCCTGCGGCCTTAAAGTTGCCGGCAAGCACCAGCACGCGCATACAGCCACCAGCACAGTCACAGGCAGCACCAGAGCCCCATGGGCAAACATATCCTCATCGTCGGCGGCGGCGTCATCGGCTTGGCGGCGGCGCACTATGCCGTGCGTTCCGGCCACCGCGTCACCGTGGTGGAGCGCAACGCTGCCGGCCACGACGGGTGTTCGCTCGGCAATGCCGGCATGGTGGTGCCCAGCCATTTTGTGCCACTGGCCATGCCCGGTATGGCGGGTATGGCCCTGAAGTCGATGTTCACGCCACTAGGTCCCATTCACTTGCGACCACGTTTGCGCCTGAAGCTGCTGCGTTGGGGCCTCGACTTTCTGCGCTCCGCGACCCGCGAGCGCGCCCAAGCGGCGCGCCTACCCCTGCGGGACCTCGCCTTGCTCAGCCGCCGTTGCTACCAGCAGCTGGCTGGTGAACAGCAGGACCGCTTTGCCCTGCGCCAGCACGGCTTGTACGTGCTCTGCCGCGACGCAGCCACGCTGCACGAGGAAGCCGAACTGGCCCAGGAAGCACAAGCGCTGGGCCTCGGCGCCGAAGTGCTCGATAGGGCCACGCTGCAAGCCCGTGAACCGGGTTTCGAGATGCGGGCGGTCGGTGCCATCTGCCACACGATGGATGCCCACCTGACGCCACAGGCGCTCGTGGAGGGCCTGCGTACGGACCTCGCGGCAGCGGGAGTGGAGTTCTTGTGGGGACACGCCGCCCGGCAATGGCAGACGGCGCGCGGGCGCATCACGGGCTTGCTGGTGGCAGGGCCGCAAGGCCAACGCCTGCTAGGCGCAGACGAGTACGTGCTGGCCGCGGGAAGCTGGACGCCAGAGACCACGCGCGGCCTGCAACTGCGCCTGCCCATCGAAGCCGGCAAGGGCTATAGCCTCACGCTGCCCGCACCACCGGCATTGCCGCAAGCCTGCTTCATTCTGGCTGAGGCACGCATCGCCGTGACCCCCATGGGCAATAGCCTGCGCATTGGCGGCACCATGGAGTTTTCCGGGCTGGACGAAAGCGTGGATACGGCACGGGTGCAGGCGCTCATCGGCAACGTGCAGCAGTTCTTGCCGCAGTTCCCGCCAGAGGTATTCGCTGGTGTGCAGCCATGGACGGGCCTGCGGCCCATCGCGCCAGACGGCCTGCCCTACATTGGCCGCACGCGCCGCTGGCAGAACCTGGTGGTGGCCAGCGGCCACGCCATGATGGGGCTGAGCCTCGCGGCCG
>CAIOHZ010000040.1 GCA_903858165.1 uncultured Pseudomonadota bacterium | reverse complement strand
GTGGGGTCGGCGATGCAGTCGGCTTTCACCGGCGGGATTTCCGTCACGCCATCGCGCGTATGAATGAGCGAGCCCTCACCACCGCGGGTGACGATATAGGCTTGGCAACGGCCGGCAATCTGCTCGGGCGTCAGGCCCGTGCGTTCCTGCACCAGTTGCCCCTCGTAGTCGTTCACCACCACCCACGTGGCCAGGTCGATGAACTGTTCGAGGTCTTGGCCGCCAAACAGCGGCATGGCCTGGCCCGGGTCGAAGATGAACGGCACGCCAGCGTCCGCCAACTGCTGCGAGTGGAGAATCATGCTGTCGCGACCATCCGGACCCACCAGACCAATATTCAAGCCGCGGTCACGCGGTACCGGGATGTCCTTGGAACGCTCCATGGCACCCGGATGAAATGCGGTGATCTGGTTGTCGTCCATGTCGGTGGTGATATAGGCCTGCGCGGTGTAGGCATCTTCGTGCCGCACCACGCAGTCCATCGACAGGCCCTGCTTGGTCATCCAGTTGGCATAAGGGTCGAAGTCCTGCCCCACCGCTGCTGCCACGAGCGGGTCGCCGCCGAGCAGTTTCAGGTTGTAGGCAATATTGCCGGCACAGCCGCCATAGTTGCGGCGCATTTCCGGCACAAAGAAGGACACAGACAGCATATGAATACGATCGGGCAGGATGTGATCCTTGAAACGGCCATTGAAGACCATGACGGTGTCGTAAGCCAAAGAACCACAAATGAGCGCTGTCATGCCGTATTCCGGAGAGGAGAAAGGAAATCTTCAGCCGGCATCATAACCGGGAGCGGTGATGCCGCGTCAGCGGTCGGTCAGCAGCAAGGCCCAAGCCGTGGCGAGCATGACGAACGAGGTAAACACCGCCGCGGAACCCAGGTCTTTGGCCAGACCCGAAAGCGGATGGCGTTCAATGCCAATACGGTCGATGGCAGCTTCCACGGCGCTGTTAAGCAACTCCACCACCAAAATGAGGAGCATCGGTGCCACCAGCAGAAAGCGCTCCACGCCAGAGCGCCCGAACCACAGACCGGCCGGGAGCACCAGCAGCGCCAGCGCACACTCCTGCCGGAACGCCGCCTCCTCTCGCCAGGCGCCGCAGAAACCCAGCCAGGAGTTGCGGAACGAGAGAAACAGGCGGCGCATGCCCTGCGGCTTGTCACGATCGACCATGGCGGCAACCCTCTAATGATGGAACACGGCCTGACGGAGGCCTTGAGTCGCTATTGTCCCTGCGCTTGCCATCCACCCGCAAGGCGCGGAACATTGGCACACCCCCGCACACTGGAGTTTCTCCCATGGACCGTCGTCAAGCCCTGCTCAGTACCTTCGCGGGTGCCGCCGCCCTGTCTATTGCCGGTCGCGCTGTCGCCGCCGAGGCCCACGCCGCCCAGAAGGGCGCCGGTCCGAACCGCGAAGTACTGGAATCGGCACTGCACTGCGCCCGTGATGGCGAAGTATGCCTCGCCCACTGCCTGGAATCGTTCAGCGCCGGCGATACCATGCTCGCCGAATGCGCCCGTAGCGTGGCGCAACTCGTGCCCGCCTGCACCGCGCTTGCCCAATTGGCCGCGCTGAAGTCGCCCCGCTTGGCCGAGTTTGCCAAGGCCGTAGTGCTCATCTGCAAGGATTGTGAAGCGCAGTGCCGCAAGCACGCGGACCACCACGACTTTTGCAAGGACTGCGCCGACAGTTGCCTGGCCTGCATCAAGGCCTGCGAGAGCCTGAACTAATGCGCGCGCGGCACGGCGTGGTGGTGCGTGAAACCACCCTTTCAGTCACCGCACGGGCTCTCGTCAGTGCAATGGCTGCTCTGTTGTATGCCGCTTCGGCGACCGCGCAAGGCGTGTCACCTCCCGTGCCTTCCCCTGCCATCACGCCGGTCAATGCGCCGGCAACGGCAGTCGGTTCGCCTGCGCCGGCCGCCCTACGCGCCCAGGACGACCTGTACCTCTACGTGAATCGCGCCTGGGAATTAGCCACGCCCATTCCGCCGGATAAAGCTTCCATCGGCGCCTTCGACGGACTGCGTGATATCAGCCGCGATCGCGTGAAAGTCATCATCGACGAACTTGCCGCCAAGCCGCAGGCGCCCGGCTCCGATGAGCAAAAGATTGCCGACTACTACCGCGCCTATACAGACGAGGCAGCCATCGACGCGCGCGGCCTGAAACCCGTGCAGCCGCTGTTCGCGCTGGTGGATGCCGCGAAGACACCCGCCGACTTCGCAGTACTCACGGGTCGTCTGGCCGGTGAAGGCGTCGGCGGTCCGCTCTCCGCTTACGTGGGGCAGGATGCCAAGAATGCTACGCGTTACCTGGCTAGCGTCGGTCAGTCAGGCCTCAGCCTGCCGGATCGCGAGTACTACCTCGGCGATAGCGAGGCCTACCAGAAGGCCCGTGCGGCGCTTGTGGTTTACATCACGACCGTGCTGCGCGAGTCCGGTGCCAAACCGGAAGTAGCCGCTTCGCAAGCCGCCGCCATCGTTGCGCTGGAAACCAAGATTGCCACTGTACACCGCACGCGCGTGCAACTACGCGACCCCAATGCCAACTACAACCTGAAAGCCGAAGCGGACTGGTCGGCCGTGGCCGAACTGCCATGGCGTGCCATGTTCAATGCCATTGGTAGCGGTGGCGCCAACATCACCGAAGCCAATATCCGTCAGCCAGAAGTCGTGGCCGCCATCGCCGGCTTGTTCCAGTCGGAGTCCGCGGAAGCTTGGCGCGCCTATTTCCGCTACCGCGTCATCGGCAGCTACGCCGAGGTGTTGCCGAAGTCCATTCGCACCGCGCGCTTCGAGCTCTACGGACGCACCTTGCGCGGCCTGCAGCAGGAAGAACCGCGTTGGCGCCAAGCCACTGACGCTGTGGGCGCCGGCCGCGGTGGTGCCTTAGGGGAAGCCGTGGGCCGTCTGTACGTGGAACGACACTTCCCGCCAGAAGCCAAGGCACGCATGGTGGCGCTGGTCGCCAACTTGCAAGAAGCCTATCGCCAAGGCATTGACGGACTCACCTGGATGACGCCGGCCACCAAGGCACAGGCCCAGAAGAAGCTCAGCACCTTCCGCGTGAAGATCGGCTACCCCGACGTGTGGCGCGACTACTCAGCCTTCGAGGTCAAGGCCGACGACCCCGTCGGTAACGCGCAGCGTAGCAACCGCTTCGAACTCGACCGCAACCTCGGCAAACTGGGCAAGCCCATCGACCGCAGCGAGTGGGGCATGACGCCGCAGACGGTAAACGCCTACTACAGCGCCACCATGAACGAAATCGTGTTCCCGGCGGCCATCCTGCAACCCCCGTTCTTCGATATGGCCGCAGACGACGCCACCAACTACGGCGGCATCGGCGCGGTCATCGGCCACGAAATCAGCCATGGCTTCGACGACTCGGGCAGCCAGTTCGATGCGGAGGGCAACCTCAAGAACTGGTGGACCGCCGATGACCGCAAGGCCTTCGAAGGGCTTACCGCCCGCGTGGTGGCTCAGTACGACGGCTACCAGCCGCTGCCCGGCAAGAACATCCAGGGCAAGCTCACGCTCGGTGAGAACCTCGCCGACGTCTCGGGGCTGGCGGTGTCATACCGCGCCTACCGGCTGTCACTGGGTGGCAAGGAAGCGCCCGTAGTGAATGGCATCACCGGCGACCAGCGCTTCTTCCTCGGCTGGGCACAGGTATGGCGTTCGCAATACCGCGATGCCGCGATGCTGCAGCAGTTGACAACCGACCCGCACTCCCCCGGCCGTTTCCGCGCCATCGGTTCGCCGGTGAACATGGACGCCTTCCACCAAGCCTTCGGCACGCAACCCGGCGATGGCATGTGGAAAGCGCCGGACGACCGCATCCGCATCTGGTGAACTGAACCCATGGCATTACCCCCGCGCCGCCGCAGCCTGCAGGCCCGTATTGGTGGCGTCGCCCTCGGCGGCGGCGCCCCCATCGTCGTCCAGTCGATGACCAACACGGACACGGCCGATATCGAAGCCACCGTTGCACAGGTGGCGTCGTTGGCTCGTGCCGGCAGCGAACTGGTCCGCATCACGGTGAACGAAGAAGGGGCTGCCGCGGCAGTGCCGCACATCCGGGACCGCCTTGCTGCCATGGGTATCGAAGTGCCCTTGGTGGGTGACTTCCACTTCAATGGGCACCGCTTGCTGAAGGCCCACCCGGCCTGCGCTGAGGCGCTGGCCAAGCTGCGCATCAATCCGGGCAATGTCGGGCGTGGTAGCAAGCGCGACACCCAATTCGCCGAGATGATTGAAATGGCCTGCCGCTACGGCAAGCCGGTGCGCATTGGCGTGAACTGGGGCAGCCTCGACCAAGACCTGCTCACTCGCTTGATGGACGAGAACAACCAACGTGCCGAGCCGTGGGACACCATGGACGTGGTCCGCGAGGCTATCGTCGTCAGCGCCATCGATAGCGCCGAGCGTGCCGTGGAACTGGGCCAACCGCGCGAGGGCATCGTGCTCTCGGCCAAGGTGAGCGGCGTTCAAGATCTCATTACCATCTATCGCAAGCTGGCGGCGCGCTGCGACTTCCCGCTCCACCTCGGGCTCACCGAGGCTGGCATGGGCAGCAAGGGTATCGTGGCGAGCACCGCCGCCATGGCCGTGGTGCTACAAGAAGGCATCGGCGACACCATCCGCGTCTCGCTCACACCAGAACCCGGCGGCGACCGCACCCGCGAAGTCATCGTCGCGCAGGAGATATTGCAGTCCATGGGCTTCCGGGCCTTCCTGCCGCAAGTGGTGGCTTGCCCCGGCTGTGGGCGCACCACCAGCACCTATTTCCAGGAACTAGCCCAGTCCATCCAGAGCCACATCCGCCACCGCATGCCCGCTTGGCGCAGCGAGTTCGAAGGCGTGGAAATGATGAACGTGGCCGTGATGGGCTGCGTAGTGAATGGGCCCGGTGAGAGTAAGCATGCCAATATCGGCATCAGCTTGCCTGGTACCGGCGAACGCCCCGTGGCACCGGTTTATGAAGACGGCGAAAAAACCGTCACGCTCAAGGGCGAGCGCATTGCCGAAGAATTTCAGAGCATGGTCGAGGCGTATATCGCCCGCACCTATCGGAGACGCGCATGACCGACTCGCTGTTGAAAGACCGCCGCTGTGAATCCTGCCGTGGTGGCATTGCTCCCATGGAACCCGCGGCAGCCACGGCAGCCATGGCGCAACTCCATGCGGACTGGCGGCTCGCGGACGATGGCAAAAGCCTGAAGCGCGAACTGTCCTTCCGGAACTTCTATCGCACGATGGGCTTCGTGAACGCTCTCGCGCACATCGCCAACGCCGAGGACCATCATCCGGATCTGCAGGTGGGTTACCACTATTGCCGCGTGCTGTTCACCACGCACGAGATCGATGGATTATCGTTGAACGACTTCATCTGCGCCGCGAAGATGGACGCGTTGCTCTAGTTCTCTGGCAGCAGCGATTGTCCCAGGCATAACCGCGGCGCCTCGCCACCCAGCCCCATGGCGCGCGTCATGAACTGGCGCCGCAACCAGCGGTTGCCCGCCACCACGCCCAACCCCTGCCGCCGCAAGGCACCCAGCCAAGCCTGCGGACTGGTGAAGGCCTGCTGCAGCGCATGCATGCCAACCGTTAGCGGCGCGGCTTCCGCACGGCGCCAACGCGCATAGCGGCCCAGCGGGCCCGGGTCACCGATATCCTCGCCGCGCTGGACTGCCGCGGCGACGGTCTGCACCAAGGCCGCCGCATCGAGCAGACCGAGATTGGCGCCCTGCCCAGCCAGCGGGTGCACCGCATGCGCCGCATCGCCCACCAACGCCAAGCGAGTGCCAGCGTAAGTCGCCGCGGTGATGCGTCTTAATGGAAAGGACGCGCGTACCGAGTCGAGACGCAGTTCGCCCAACACGCCATCACTGGCCGCCGTGACCGCTTGCGCGAACATCGCATCATCCATGGCCAGTACACGCAAAGCGTGGTCGGTGGGCAAGGTCCAGACGATGGACACGCGCCCCGACGCTACCGGCAGCAAGGCCAAAGGTCCTTCCGGTAGGAAACGCTGCCAGGCGATGTCTTCATGACTGCGCTCGGTACGCAAAAAAGCCACCACGCCCCGCTGGTGGTAGTCGTGCACGGTGGCGGCAATGCCAGCCGCTAGGCGCAGTGGCGAGTCCGCGCCCTCTGCGGCAACCACGAGCCCAGTGCGCAGGACCGTGCCATCCGCGAGCGTCACCACGGCACTGTCGGCGTCCGCCGTAAATGACTCGACGCCGGCACCGAACATCCGTACGCCGGCGCGCACCGCCGCCGCATGCAGCGCGGCCTGCAGCGTGGCCACTTCCGCTAAGTGGCCAAGCTCGGGCTCGCCCAACTCACCGGCCGTAAACGTGAGCGCGCGAGGACCGTCCACGCTGTCGACGCTGTCCCACACCCGCATGCCTTGGTAGGCATGGGCACGCTGCAATACCTGCGGCCACACGCCACAAGCCTCCAGCAGGCGCTGTGAGGCACGCGACAAGGCAAACACCCGCAGGTCCCAATCCTCGTTCGCCGCCGGCAGGGAAGGCAATCTCGGCTCGACCAGACCCACGCTCAAACCGCGCGTCGCGGTCTGCGTCGCCAACAGCACGGCGGTTGCCGCACCGACCACGCCACCCCCGACGACCAAGACGTCGACGTCGCGGCGTGCTTGGCGCCGTGCAGCCCGGGGTTCGGCCATCATGGCGCCGCCGCTGACGGTGCCAGCGCCGCGCCACGCAACGGCAAGCCACGAGCGAGCCGCGGCAGTTCGCCACCACCGCCCGTAGACAGCGTGGACAGGGCCGCTTTCGCCGGTGGCAGCACGTCAAACAAGGAGAGCCCGAGGCTACGTGCCGCACGCAGCGGCGCAAGGCTCGCACCAAAGAGCTTCACCAAGCCATCGGTAAAGCGCACCAGTAAGCGGCGGTCGGCGGCACGCCAATCGGCATAGCGCTGCAGCACCGCGGAACTTCCCGGGTCGCCGTCAGGTTGCGCGAGCCCATCCGCGACGCACTCCGCCAACGTGACGGCATCGCGCAGACCCAGATTGAAGCCCTGTCCAGCAATGGGATGCAACCCTTGGGCGGCATTGCCAATGATGGCCACCCGCTCACTGACGAGGGAGGCAGCCTGCACCAGCGCGAGCGGGTAAGCCAAACGTTCCCCAGGCGCACTGAACCGACCGAGGCGCCAGCCGAAGGCTTGCTGCAGTTCGCCGAGGAACGCAGTGTCGTCCAGCGCCCGCACACGCGCCGCTTCCGCGGGCGCCAGCGTCCAAACGGTAGCAACGCGCTGGTGCCCTAGTACCGGCGGCAAGGGCAGCACGGCAATGGGACCCGAAGTGGTGAAGCGCTCGTAGGCCACGCCTGCGTGCGGCTTGCCGGTAGCAACTTGCGTGATGAGGGCCACCTGCCCGTAGTCATCGGCAGTAGCGCTTACCCCTGCGGCTTCACGGACCGCCGACTGAGCCCCATCCGCTGCCACCACCAAACGCGCCGCGAGCGTGGTGCCATCGTCGAGTGCCAGGTTCACGCAATGCTTCTCCCGCACCAATCCGACCACCCGACACGGCGCACGCAGTTCCACGCTAGGGTGGTCTCGCAGGCGTGCCCACAAGGCGGCGCCTAGCGCGCGGTTCGGCACCACGTAGCCCATGGCTTCCAGACCTTGCTCCGCAGCGCCGATGCGCGCAGCGCCAAAGCGGCCCCGGTCACTGATATGAATACGGCTGATGGGCGCCGCCTGCGCCACTACCGCTTCCCAGATACCCAACGTGGTGAGGATACGACGGCTGCCATTCGACAAGGCGGAGGTACGCCCATCGAAACTCGGGCTTTGGCCGGTGTCGGGCGGAGTGGCCTCCAGCAGCACTAAGCGACGGTCGGTGCCTTTAAGCGTGTCGGCCAAGGCCAAGGCAAGGCAGGCGCCCACCATGCCGCCGCCCACGATAGCAAGGTCAACCACTGGCGCAGTGGCAGCGGTGCTCATCGGCGAGCCGCGGCGATGAAGGCCTCGATGCCGTCGGCGTCCTTCACCAAGGCGCCCGTGAGCACCTCCGGTGCGCCGCGCGTCACTGCGACATCGTCCTCGATGCGCACGCCGATGCCACGGAACTCGGCGGGGATGCGCTGGTTGCCTGGCGGAAAGTAAAGACCGGGCTCGATGGTAGTAACCATGCCCGGAGCGAATTCACGCCAAGCGTCCGCCACCTTGTATTCACCCACGTCGTGCACGTCCATGCCAAGCCAATGGCCCGTACGGTGCATGAAAAATTCGCGGTAGGCACCTTGCTTCACCAACTGCTCTACCTTGCCCTGCAATAGTCCCAACTCCACGAGGCCAGCCGTAATGACATTCACTGCCGCCATGTGGGGCTCGTCCCAATGCCGGCCCGGCCGCACCTGCTCGATGGCGGCGAGATTGGCGGCGTGTACAAGGTCGTAAATGGCACGTTGCGCTTTGGTGAACCGACCATTCACTGGGAAAGTTCGGGTAATGTCTGAAGCGTAATACTCGTACTCGCACCCGGCGTCGATGAGCAGCAAGTCGCCATCGTGCAACGTGGCGCTGTTGTCGCGGTAGTGCAAGACACAGGCGTTGTTACCGCCACCCACGATGGGTGAATAGCTGATATCGGCGCGGTGGCGGTGGAACTCGTGCAGCAGTTCGGCCGCCACTTCATATTCCGTCCGCCCGGGAACGGCGAAACGCATGGCTCGCTCATGCGCCCCCACAGCAATGGTCGCCGAATGGCGTAGTAAGCCCAGTTCATCGCGGCTCTTCACCAGTCGCTGTTCATGCAGCGGGTGATCCAGTGCCACAAACTCCTGCGGCGTATGCAGACCAAATTTGGCCTGGACGCGCAGGCCATTCACCCAACTAAAAATGCGCTGGTCGAATTCCGGGTGCAGGCCCACCGAGTGGTAGACCGCACTGCAACGCTCGATGAGGCCGGGCAGAATCTCGTCGATGTCGCTGCTGGGGAAAGCATCGTCCGCGCCGTAGTCACGCACGGCGCCCTCCGTGCCCGCACGCGAGCCATCCCAGAGTTCACGGACCGCGTCCCGGTCGCGTACGAACAAAATGAACTCGCCCTGCGCACGCTCCGGCACCAACACCGCAACTGCTTCCGGTTCGGCAAAACCGGTCAGGTACCAGAAATCGCTGTCTTGACGGTACTGGTATTCCACATCGCTGTTGCGATACCGCACTGGCGCCGCGGGCAGGATGGCGATGGTACCCGGACCCATCTCTTGCATGAGTTGCCGGCGGCGGCGCGCAAACTCTTCGCGGCGCAAGCGTGGTGCGGTAAGCAGTGGCGGGACGGCGTTCATGGCAGCAGACCACTAGTGCCGCGGCGCCGTACCGGCAGCCGCCAGCCCGAGAGCGCGCTCGCGCAGTGGCGCGAGTTCTTCGAACACCAACTGTGTACCGGCGCGCACATACTCAACGAGCTCGACATAGTCCGCCTCGGCCGACTCCTGCTCTTCCACCGTAGGTTCGAGGTCCGAAGCGCGGGTCAGTTCGGTGAAGTCTTTCAACACCTCGCCAATCTCACCGGGAATATGTTCCGGCGCAGGCAGACCGCCGGCACCGAGGCCATAAAGAAAACCGGTGCACCAGGAAATAAGCGCCCGCACGCGTTGCGGCAAGGGCGTCTCGTCATCGGGCAGCAGCGGCGCGAACTCCATGGACTGCCCGCCCAAAGCCTGCGAGGTCTCGTGGAACACGTTCTCGAGCAAGACCGCCAGCGTATGACCGCTGTCCTCGTCCGCGTCTTCCTCTTCCGGCATAACTTCAGCGAGCCAATGCTCGAAGCGGTAGGCCGCTACCGCGCAGAGGGAACCGGCCAGGCAGCCGTGGGCTTCCGCAGCGTCGACCGGGGAACCGGCTGCCGCGAAACTGCGGTCCAGATGATGGAAGGGGGCAAGGGAGGCCATTCCTCTATATTACCGCAGGCACGGGTACGCCAGCCGCATTGACTCCGCGAGGCCTGCGCCCCAAGATGCGCCCATGAGCGATACCAACCCCACCGCCATCGAACAGGAACTGAAGCGCCTCGAGCGTCGCCTGGACGAACTGCTGCGCGCGGTGGATTTGCTCCGTGAGGAAAACCGTGCCCTGCGCCAGCGCCAAGACGCGCTAAGCGCGGAACGCTCGGCCCTCATGCAGAAGAACGAGCAGGTCCGCACCCGCGTCGAGGCCATGATTGGCCGTCTCAAATCCATGGAGCAGGGAACGTGAGCAATGCCGCCCCCAAGCCGCCCACGGAAGCCGTGGTGTCACGCGTCAGCGTACGGTTGCTGGAAAAGGACTACCAGTTCGCCTGCGCCCCGGAAGAGCGCGCGCATCTGCTCGACTGCGCCGAGTTCCTGAATACCCGCATGCGCGATATCCGTGACAGCGGCAAGGTGGTCGGTCTTGACCGCGTGGCCGTCATGGCGGCACTGAACATTACCGATGAACTGCTGAAACTGCGCATGCGCGGTGGCGACACGGACGGTTCCCTAGCAGAGCGCATGAAGTCGATGCGCGAGAAGGTTGAAGGCGCGCTGCAGGACAGCCGCCAAATGACCATCGACTGAAAGACAGTACAGGGGGTGCCACCGTGTGGCTCCCCAAAAGTTTGGCGCCGCCTGCGGTGTTCGAGCAGTGAGCCTGGGACCCCTCGACCCTAATTTGCTAAACCCCGGGGCAATGGGTCATTGGCAGCATTGCGTAAGTCCGCCTCGAGCGGAAAGCCTTAAGTGCCTTTGGCTTGCCCCACTTGTTGCCTTGGATCGAGGGCAACGGCTCAGCACGGCACAGGCGGACGGCGCCATCTCCCTTACCCCGAACAGGGCAACCTGTTCGGGGTTTCCTTTGGAGGCCCGGTTGGCAGCGCAACCCGCCGGATGCAGGACATCGTCTCCGGAGTAGCCGATGAAGAACCACTCCCACCCGTCAACGACACCGGCCGCGTTGCAAGCGCTGCGCCGCGCCGCCCGCCAGGCCCGGCGTGGCCTGCCGCCCCTGGTGCGGCGCGCCGAAGCAAAAGCGGCGGCCGCAGCTTTCGCGCAATGCCTACGCTTGCGCGCCGGGCAACACGTCGCGTTCTATGCGCCACTACGCGAAGAGTTCCCCACGGCCGAACTCATGCGCCTCGCTTGGCAACGCGGTTGCACGGTCTATCTACCGGTCATCGCCCATCGCCGTCTCCGCTTGCTGCGCTTCGCCGCCTTGCCGCGCCCGCCAGCGACACCCCAAGGCCGTCGCCCACTCACACCGAACGCCATGCGGCGCAACGCGCTCGGCATCGAGGAACCTGCGACTCCACGCTACCAATGGCGGCGCGCGCGTGACCTCGATCTCATCGCCATGCCACTTGTGGCCTTCGATGCTGCCGGCCACCGACTCGGCATGGGGGGTGGCTACTACGACCGTGCACTCGCCGGTACCGCAGGCCGTCGCCCGTGGCGTCTGGGTTTGGCGCATGCATGCCAGCAGCTACCGTGCATTCCGCGGCGCGCATGGGACATGCCACTCGACGCCGTACTCACTGCCCACGGTCTGCGCCGCTTCTAACTCGCACGACCGTAGCGCTACAGAAAATCACGTTGATTCAGGCACTTTCAGGAAGAACTTCATGAACCACTGGCTGATGAAATCGGAACCCTCGGTATTCGGACTCGCGGACTTCATGAAGGCCCCGAAGCGCACCACGATGTGGGATGGCGTGCGCAACTACCAAGCGCGGAACATGTTGCGCGACCAAATGCGGGTCGGCGACCAGGCATTTCTTTATCACTCGAACTGCGATGCACCGGGCATCTACGGTGTGTTGGAAGTAGTGAAGGCCGGCTATCCGGATCCCACACAATTCATCCCGGGACACGACCATCAAGACGTCGCCAGCAAACCGGACGACCCGCGCTGGTACGTGGTCAACGTCCAACTGATGCGTCCACTTGCCACGCCAGTGTTGCTGGAAACCCTTAAAAACAAGCCACTTGCTGCACTCAACGAAATGCTCATCCTGCGCCGAGGCAACCGCTTGTCGGTGACGCCGATTACCGCAGCGGAATGGCAAGCCGTGCTCTCACTGGAAGCCAAAGGCAGTAAAGCCAAGCGCTAAAGCGTTGCCGCTTGGCAGTGCACGCGGAGTCCTGAAGCAGTTAGCGGCATTGCCCTTTGGAACAAGCAAAAAAAAATTTGCAAGGGGGGTTGCTTGTTTTTATTAATACTGTGTATATACTCGACCTCGGACTAACCTGTAAGGAGTTTTATCATGGCTGCTAAAAAGAAAGCCGCGAAGAAGAAGGTAGCGAAGAAGAAGGCTGCTGCTAAGAAGAAGTAATTCTTCGAAGCCGCAGAAGGGCGGCGGAAACCGCAAGGACTCCACCTCCCCTTCGCACTTCTAAGACGAGGCCCGCGCAAGCGGGCCTCGTCGTTTCTGCCCTCCGCTGCCGGTATCATGGCAGTGACTAAACCCTGCAAAACTAAGGATCCGCGCAATGTCAGCAGACAACCGCAAGAAGCTCGCCGCGGATGCGGCCATGCGCTATGTGGAAGACGGCATGATCATTGGTGTGGGCACGGGCTCCACCGTGAACCATTTCATCGCCGCACTCGCCAGTCGCCGCCATGACATCCGCGGTGCCGTCTCGAGCAGTGAGGCGAGCACCCGCCTGTTGCGCGCCGCCGGCATCGAAGTCATGGACCTCAACTCCACCGGCGACCTCTCCCTATACGTCGACGGCGCGGACGAAGCGACCCGCCACGGCGCCCTCATCAAGGGTGGCGGCGCCGCTCTCACTCGCGAAAAAATCGTCGCCGCTGCCTCGCGCAAGTTCGTCTGCATCATGGACGACAGCAAACTAGTCGATGTGTTGGGCCGCTTCCCGCTGCCGGTCGAGGTGATCCCGATGGCGCGCTCCTACGTGGCGCGGAAAATCGTCGCGCTCGGCGGCCAGCCCGTACTGCGCGAAGGCGTCACGACAGACAATGGCAAGTGCATCCTCGACGTGCACAACATGGCAATCACCGACCCGGTGGCGCTGGAGTCGGCACTCGACCATGTGGCCGGCGTGGTCACTAACGGGCTGTTCTCGCGGCGTGGCGCGGACGTGCTGCTCATCGGCCGCGACTCCGGCGTAGAAACCTTGGTCCCGCGCCACGCATGACGGCGTCGCCAGGACCCGGCAACTCCGCTAGGTCACGCTGGTCGGTGTGGCCAAGGTGGCCGGCTTGGCTCGACAGTTTCCTGCTCGGCATCCTCGGTGCCATGGTACTGGCCTGCTTCACCGCTCCTTGGGGCGGTAGCCACGGTGCACTCGGTCTCGGCCACATCACCAGCGTGGGCATCGCGCTGGTGTTCGGACTACATGGCGCACAGGTGTCGCGCGAGCGCCTGCACGCGGGCAGCCGCAATGTCCGTCTGCATCTGCTCATCCAGGCGGCCACGTATCTGGTCTTTCCAGCCCTCGGCCTCGGCGGGTTCTGGCTGTTGCGCGGCACCCTGCCCATGCCGCTGGCACTGGGCTTTTTCTATCTTTGCGCCCTCCCCTCCACCATCGCCTCCGCGGTAACGTTGGTCGGCATCGCTCGCGGCAACGTGCCTGCCGCCATTTTCAACGCCACCCTATCGGGACTCTTAGGCATCTTCATAACACCCCTGCTGGTCAGCCTGCTGGCAGCAACCAGCGGCGTGCAGCTCTCCTTGGTCGACGCCGTCCGCTCTTTGCTGGGAACCGTGCTGCTCCCTTTCGCAGCAGGCCATCTACTGCAGCGCTGGCTGCTCCCCAGCCTGCGAGCTGCCCCTCGCCTCGTACGCTTCGTCGAGCGCGGCGCCGTCCTGCTCGTCATGTATGTGGCGTTTTGTGATGCCATTGCCGCAGACGTTCTGCACCAGACCTCAGCAAGTTCGCTAGTGGTCCTGCTGGTGGCCGTAACCGGGTTGCTCGGTATCATGCTGTTCGGCCTGCATGCTGCAACCAAGCGCCTAGGCTTGGTTCCGGAGGACGCAGCAGCCCTGCTGCTTTGCGGCAGCCAGAAGAGCCTCGCCAACGGCATGCCCATGGCCAAGGCGCTGTTCGGTACCTACCCGGCGCTAGGACTACTGGTCCTACCCATGATTGCTTACCACCAAGCGCAGCTGGTGGCCGGGGCGATTATTGCGCGGCGCTATGCAGCGCGCGCGACACTCACCAATGCCAGCGGGCAACCCTAAGCCGCACCGCTCCAAAGACGACGCACCAAGGCGACGTACCAAGGCGACGTACCAAGGCGACGTACTAGGGCGCAGCGACGCAGCGCAGTTCACGTTGCGCCTGCGCGGCCGCGGCGGCTTCACGGTGGCGGTCAGCCACCAGCACCCGCATCAGCAACAAGCCGCGCGCCGACGGAGCCCACACCAGTTCGCGTCCCGCGGCCGCAGCTGCCCGTGACGTTGCAGCCGCAGTGTCGGCGCCTTCATGCAACGCCAACCGCCAGCGCACTGGTCGCGCGCCAGCCACGCGGTCATTGCGAACGAAGTAGTTGTCGGTATTGTCCGCATAAAGCGCCACCGACCAGTAACCCGGCCAGTCCAGTGCCGCGTCCACATCTACCGGTCCCGTGCTCAGGTCGTAGACGCACAAGGCATAAGCAAGGTCCGGACTGGGCAGAACGATTTGTCGAGCAGTCGCCGTGGTAAGTGGCGGGTAAAACACGCGCACTCGTGCATCCTTCACGGCGTTGTTCGCCGGGACCAACCGCGACATCGCACCGCGCATCACCACTCGCGGCAAAGCCCAGACGGCCAGACCATGAATGGCAGTCGCCAGCAGCAGCCACAGCAAACAATTCCGCAGCCGTACCAGCACCGGGCTCACTGGCAAGGCTCCGCGGCCTGAATGCGCAGCGGGACCAACGCCGCCGCATTGGCGCGAATCTCCGGACCAGGCTGATACAGCCGCAACACCAGTAGCAAGCCGCTGTCGCCCGGTGTTGGCAACCAAGGTCCAGCGCCACGCGCAGTCGGTCCGGTCACCAACATCACTTGGCCAGCCGGCAATCCGGGTGTGGCATTGTTGATGCTGTAGCGGTGCTCGGCCTCGGCAAACAAGAAGCGATCGTCGGCATAGGCGGTAACACTCCACCAACGCGCAGTGGGTGCCGGCCCTGTCACGCGGTAACGGCAATGCGCCCGCAATGGGCTACCTGCATCGTCCGTGGTGGCGACGTAATAAACGGTTTCCTCTGGCCCCAACGCCAACAACCCGCCCAATGCCACGCGCGCACGCGTGTACGGGTCCGCATGAATGCTGCCCGCCAGTACCGTACTTTGCCAAGCACCCGCGGCAATGGTTCCGCCACCACCGAAGCGCACCACGCACCAGGCACTGCCGAGACCGACGACGAGCGCGGAGAGGCCGAAAAAGCAACGCGAGAGGAACATGGGCAAAGTGTGCTCTGGGCTCGGGCCGTTCACAACCTTGGCACTGCGAGACCCCCCAAAAAACAACGGGCCGCAACGTTTGCACGTTGCGACCCGAAGGTTTGGCTGGGGAACTAGGATTCGAACCTAGATTAGAGGAGTCAGAGTCCTCTGTCCTGCCGTTAGACGATTCCCCAAGAACCGGTGGCGGCGAGGATCAGCGCTTGCTGAACTGCGTACCGCGGCGAGCCTTGCGACGACCGACCTTCTTACGCTCGACTTCACGGGCGTCGCGGGTGACGAAGCCGGCGATGCGCAGCGACTTGCGCAGCGTCTCGTCGTAGCACATCAGGGCGCGTGTGATGCCGTGACGGATGGCGCCGGCCTGGCCGGTGATGCCACCGCCCTCAACCGACACGGTAATGTCGAACTTGTCGCGCATCTGCACCAGCTCCAGCGGCTGGCGGACGATGAGATGTCCCGTCTCGCGGCCGAAGAACTGCTCGAGCGTGCGCTCGTTGATGACGATGTTGCCAGTGCCAGCGGTGAGGTACACGCGGGCGGTGGACGTCTTGCGGCGGCCGGTGCCGTAATAAGTAGTGGGCATTGAGCGATTTCCGTTTGGGATTCGGTGAGGCGCGCTTTACGCGAGCTCGACAGCCTTGGGCTGCTGGGCTGCGTGCGGGTGAGCACCGCCGGCATAGACGTGCAACTTCTTGAACATGCGACGGCCCATGGGGCCCTTCGGCATCATGCCCTTGATGGCGAACTGCAGGACGCGTTCCGGGTGTTCCTTCAACAGCTTCTCGAGCGAGATGCTCTTGATGCCGCCGATGGCGCCCGTGTGGTGATAGTAGAACTTGTCCGTGAGCTTATTGCCGGTGACGGCAATCTTCTCAGCGTTCACGACAATGATGTTGTCGCCCACGTCCGCATGCGGAGTGAACAAGGCCTTGTGCTTGCCGCGCAGACGCATGGCAATGGCGGTCGACAAGCGACCTAGGTTCTTCCCAGCAGCATCCACCACGAGCCAATCGCGGCGGGCATTCTGGGCGTTCGCAAACACCGTCTTCATCGTGAACCTCTACAACGCTTGCTCCCGGACCGGGCCCGTAAGGCGGGCCTCGGCGGTGCCGGGGGCAGGAAAGACCGCGAATAATACAGGCACTTCAGCGCGTTTGCAAAGCCCCCCTGACTAGCAACTCGCCGGGGAGTGTAAACTCCTATCCAGCAAGGAGTTTTTTTATGCACCCCAGCCTGTCCGCCCGCGACCGTCTCCTCTGCCTCGCCGATGACGCCCTGCGCATGCTCGCCGGCGGTACCGGCGGCCGGGAAGCGCAACGCACCGGGCGCACCTGCCCGACACCAGCAGCGGACGTCCCCCACCAAGAACCGGAAGGGGATGCGCGCCGCCACGCGGCAGCGTTGATGCGCATCAATCATGCGGGAGAAATAGCCGCCCAGGGCCTCTACCACGGCCAATCGCTGACGGCGGCAAACCCTGCAGTGCGCGCACATTTGCGCACTGCCGCCCGCGAAGAAGGGGACCATCTGGCCTGGTGCCGCGAACGTCTCAACGCGCTGCAAGACCGCCCCAGCTTGCTCGATCCCCTGTGGTACGGCGGAGCGGTCGCCATGGGTGTACTCGCGGGCTTGGTCAATGACCGCGTCAGCCTCGGTTTTGTCGTGGAAACCGAAAAGCAGGTCGAGGCACATTTAACCGGGCATCTGGAGACTCTGCCCATCGGCGACGCTGCCGACAGGGCCGTGGTGGAACAGATGCGGGCGGATGAAGTGGCCCATGGCGCTGCTGCCCGGGACTGTGGCGCGGCAGAACTACCGGGGCCCGTCAGCGCGGCGATGCGTGCCGCCGGCAAGATAATGACCACCGTGGCCTATCACGTCTGAAAGGTTCCGCTGACAGGTTCTGCAAGGGTGGCGTTAGCCGTCAATTTAGTGTGTGGCTTCGTGTAGCAATGCAGCCCGCTATTGCCACACGACATAATATGATCTAAAACAACGACTACTGAAACCAACCGTCGGCTGTTTCTAGGCCGTCAGGGGACATGAAAAATGGATGAAGGAACCCGAATCCTCCACGAACTGCCGGCCATCGGCCGCTTCCTGGGCTACTGTCGCATTCGTTCGGTCCCGTCCAAGACCGTCATCATCCACGCCGGGGACCTCCCCGACGTCCTCTACTACGTCATCTCCGGCTCCGTCGAGGTGATGATCGAGGACGAAGAAGGTAATGAGATGGTACTGGCCTACCTAAGCAAGGGCCAGTTCTTCGGCGAAATGGGCCTGTTCCACGAACAGCCCACGCGTAGCGCTTGGGTGCGCACCCGCCAGAGCTGCGAACTTGCGGAAATGACGTACCAGCGCTTCCGCCAGATTGCAGCGGAAAGCCCTGGTCTCATCTTCGAATTGGCCACGCAGTTGGCCACGCGCCTCGACCGCACCAACCGCAAGCTCGGGGACCTCGCCTTCGTCGATGTCACGGGTCGCGTCGCGCACGCCGTCATGGATCTGTGCAACGAGCCGGAGGCCATGACCCATCCGCAGGGCATGCAGATCAAGGTCAGCCGACAGGAACTGTCACGCCTCGTGGGTTGCTCGCGCGAAATGGCGGGCCGTGTGCTCAAGGCCTTGGAAGACCAAGGCCTGCTGAAGGCCACCGGCAAGACCATCGTGGTGTTCGGCGCTCGCCCGAAGCCGCGCCAGAAGCCTGGCCTCATGCCGCCGCGCGACGTGAAGGCCCTGAAGGCCGCTTCAGCCACCTGAAGCCGGCCCAGTCGCGAACTCGCGGTGCGTCAGCCGATGGCCTGGCGCATCGCCGCGATGGTCGCAGCGTAATCCGGCGAATTGAAGATGGCCGAGCCGGCCACGAAAGTGTCGGCGCCGGCGGCTGCAATGGCGCCGATGTTGTCCGCCCTCACACCACCATCTATTTCTAGGCGCACGGCACGGCCGCCCGCCGCCACCTGCGCATCAATGCGCGCGCGTACGGCGCGCAACTTATCCAGCGCAGCAGGAATGAACTTCTGGCCACCGAAGCCCGGGTTCACGCTCATCAATAACACGAGGTCCAGTTGCGGCAGCGTGTGGTCTAGCCAAGCAAGCGGCGTGGCCGGGTTCAACACCAAACCCACCTGACAGCCCTCACCACGAATGAGCCCGATGGTGCGGTCCGCATGGTGGCTCGCTTCCGGATGGAAGCTGATGAGCGAGGCACCAGCCTTGGCGAAATCGGGCACCAGACGGTCCACCGGCTCCACCATCAGATGCACGTCGATCGGCGCTTTGACGCCGTGCTTGCGCAAGGCCTCGCAGACCAGCGGACCAATGGTGAGATTCGGCACGTAGTGGTTGTCCATCACATCGAAGTGCACCCAGTCCGCCCCGGCAGCGAGCACGGCGTCCACATCGGCGCCAAGCGCAGCGAAGTTCGCGGACAAGATGGACGGGGCGATGACGGCAGGCTGACGGGCGGACATGAGGGCCTCGGCTGGGAAAGCTTCCGCAGCGGCACCTGCCGCAGCGCAGGCGCGAATTCTACCGCGCGGCGTTGCCGCTGCGTGGGCCTCAGCTACGCGAGAGGAACTTGGCCACTTCGACGATAGCCGGCACCCCGCCTGCCATCATGAAATGCACGGGCGTTTCGCCCTTGTAAGGAAGCGTCTTCTGCGGCTCATGCGCCCAGCGCCAGACGCGGTCGCCAGCCACACCCCGATTGGATAAGGCGGCATGAATGCCAGCCAGCAACGCAATGCGCTTTTGTTGCACGGGCGTCAGGCGCGGGCCCTGCCCAGCGCGGTAGCGCACCAACACCGCCACGGAAGGACAGTGCAGCAGTTTGCACTGCTGGAGGTCGGAGAGTTCCCACGCGTCGGATAGGCGAAAGAAGGAGGCCAAGCCCGGCGGGGCGAGGATGGGGCTGCGGGGCGCGCTGCGTTCAGCGGAGACCACGGGCGTCGCGGATGATTTCCCAGGCTTCACGGATACGCTGCGTCTTTTCCTTGGCCACTTCCATCATTGCCGGCGGAAGTCCGCTCGCGGCTAGCTTGTCCGGATGATTCTGGCTCATCTGGCGTCGATATGCGCGGGTAACGGCGGCATCGTCCTCGGTAGCTTTCACCCCCAACGTGGTGTAAGCCGCCGCCAAGCGCTCCGTTGGCGACAAGGTCGTACTGCGCCGCGCGCCCCCTGAACCACTCGTAGAACCATATCCAGAGCCATTTCCCGCCGCATTATCACTGCCAGCGCTCTGGCCACCACCTTGGCCAGCACGCACTCCAGAGGTGGCGTGGTGGTGGAACAGCCGCGCGGCAGCCTCCATTCGCAAAAACTCCAAGCCACTCACGCCGAGGCCGGCTGCCGTCTTCTGGAGGAGTTCGCGCGGCCTGCCGCGCAAATCGTTGCCCGCCAAAGCCGCCAACACCTGCAACTGGAGGAACATGCTCCGCAAGTCGGGGCGGCCGCGGCAGAGCCCTGCCACCCGACGCAGAACCGCCTCGAGTTCAAAATCCGGTGCCTTGCCGCGCGTATACGCGGCAATGGCCGCCTGCTGCTGCGCCCGGTCCAGCCGCAGCATCTGCATGGCGGCACGGGCGGCGCTGATCTCGTCTTCGCTTACCCGCCCGTCGCTCTTGGCCACACAGCCCATGACGGCGAAGGCGCCGTCCAGCCACTGGGCCTGCTGCTGTGGCCCGTAGGCTCGTGGCGCGTTGCCCCGACCCTCACGTTTGTCAAAGGCATGACCAAGCACCAGCCCAACGAACGCCCCAACAGGGTGCCGCACGAGCAGGAGACCAATCAGTACGCCAAGCAACTTGCCGAGCCAACGCATCCGGAATAGGTTAGCAGGCTCTGTAAAGCTCTACCCGGTACCTGACATGTCCTCCTGCTCTACCCAGTCCGCTTTGTTCGAATCGGAACTCCCCCACCTGAAGCTGCTCCACCGCGGCAAGGTGCGCGACGTCTACGAGGCGGATGCCGACCACCTGCTCATCGTCACCACCGACCGCCTCTCGGCGTTCGACGTGATTCTGCCCAACCCCATCCCCGGCAAGGGGCAAGTGCTCACGGAAGTGGCGAATTTCTGGTTTGCGCGTACCACGCACATTATCGGCAACCATCTGGCGCCTGAATTGCCGCTGGAAACCGTGGTGCCGGACGCCGGCCAACGTGCGGTACTGGCTGGCCGTGCCACCGTGGTGCGCAAGCTGCGCGCGCTGCCCATTGAGGCGGTGGTGCGTGGTTACCTCATCGGCTCCGGCTGGAAGGACTACCAGAAGACCGGCGAAGTGTGTGGCGTGCCGCTGCCCGCCGGTTTGCGCCTGGCGGACCGTCTCCCCGAACCCATCTTCACGCCCGCCACCAAGGCGGCCGTAGGTGACCACGACGAAAACATCGCCTATGGGCGTGTGGTGGAGTTGCTCGGGCAAGAGCTCGCTGAGCAGGTGCGCAGCACGGCGCTGAAACTCTACGAGTATGCTGCGGCCTATGCACTGGAGCGCGGCATCATCATCGCGGACACCAAGTTCGAGTTCGGCTTGGACCAAGCGGGGCGCTTGGTGCTCATCGACGAAGCGCTGACGCCGGACTCTTCGCGCTTCTGGCCCGTGGCCAGCTACGCACCAGGCACCAGCCCGCCGTCGTTCGACAAGCAGTTCGTACGCGACTATCTGGAAACGCTCGACTGGAACAAGCGCGCGCCGGGGCCGCAGTTGCCACCGGAAGTCATCGCACGTACGGCGGTCAAATACGCCGAGGCCCTGCGCCTATTAACCACCTGAGCGCTGCCGCGCAGGAACGAGGCGCGCGGGACCTCAGGCGGGCTCTTGCGCCACGCGCGCAATGTACCGATGCAGCACCTGCAGTCCTTCCGTGAGGGCCGCGGGCCCGGGCTGCAAGATGATGGGACTCTTCACTTCATACAGGTGGCCGCGTTGTATGGCCGGCACCGCTTCCCAACCGGGACGTGCGGCCACGCTGGCCGGCTGAAACTTTTTGCCGCACCAACTGCCGAGAATGACCTCGGGCGCGCGGCGTGGTACTTCGAGCGGGTCCGCGATGATGCGATCTTTGCCGAGCGACTGTACTGCCAGTTCCGGAAAAATATCCTCGCCACCGGCCACCGCCACCAGTTCCGACACCCAGCGGATAGCGGAAATCTGCGGTTCGTCCCATTCCTCGAAGTAAACCCGTGGCCGACGCGGTAGCGCGAGGCCCGCCAGCCGCACCGCTTCCACCTCAGCTTCAAGCCTCGCACAAAGCGCCTGCGCCTTGGCCTCGCAGCCAATCATGCCGCCCAGCGTGCGCATCATGCGGAAGATCTCCGCGATGCTGCGGTGGTTGAAGACGTGGACCTCAATGCCGTGCCGCACCAGCGTGGCCGCAATGTCCGCCTGCAGATCGGAAAAGCCGAGCACGAGATCGGGCTGCAGCTCGAGGATGCGATCAATTTTTGCGCTCAGGAACGCCGAGACCTTGGGTTTTTCCTTGCGCGCCCGCGGTGGGCGCACCGTGAACCCGGAGATGCCGACGATGCGCCACTCCTCGCCCAGCAGGTAAAGGGTTTCGGTCGTTTCCTCGGTGAGGCAAACAATGCGTTCAGGGTAGCCAGTTGTCATACGCCCAGTGTGCCACCGCCTTGCAGTCGGTGCCACGCGCGGGCACCCTAGCGGCATGCGGCGCTTCACTCTCGACACCCTCCTGTTCGACTTCCCTCGGGATTCGCGACGCCCCTTGGACTGGCTGCGTCGTCTGCTGCGCTACCCCTACGCACTCGTGCGCGACCTACTCCGCGGCGATCTGAACCTGCGTGCCACCGGGCTGGTGTTCTCCACACTGCTGTCCATCATTCCGCTCATCGCCTTCAGCTTTGCCGTTTTGAAGGGGCTGGGGTTCCATCGCGACCTCGAACCCTTGCTCTATGAATTCTTCCGTCCACTGGGCAAGCAAGCCACCGGCCTGACCGCGCAGGTGATGGGCTTTGTGGAGCGCACGCAAGGTGGCGTGCTCGGCAGCCTCGGGCTCGCCCTGCTGGTCTGGACCGTCACTGGCACCGTGCAGAAGATTGAAGAGGCCCTGAACTGGATCTGGCGCGTGGAGCGCCCACGCAGTCTGGCGCGCCGCCTCAGCGACTACTTCGGCATCATCGTGCTCGGGCCCGTGCTGCTCGTGACCTTGCTGGGCCTGTTCTCCGCCATCGACAACGCCTTGCCATGGCAAGCTTGGGCGCATTCCTCATGGACAGTGGTGCTGCATCACGGTTTGGTGGCAGCGGAACCCTTCGTGGTGGTCACGGCAGTACTTACCGCCGTCTACCAGTGGCTGCCGAACACGCGCATTCGCTGGCGCCATGCGCTAGTCGGTGCACTACTGGCCGGTGCAGCATGGAGCGCGTGCGGCACCGCCTTCGCGCGGCTTGCTGCCTATTCCACCCAGATGCTCGCCATCTACGCCGGCTTCGCGCTGGTGCTGCTGGTACTGGGCTGGCTGTGGCTGAACTGGCTCATCCTGCTACTCGGCGCGCAGCTTTCCTTCTACCTGCAGCACCCCAGTGACTTGCGTCATGGGAACCTGGAACTGCGTCCGACCGCCCGCTTGCAAGAACGGCTGGCCCTATCGACGTTGTGGCTGGTGGCAGAAGCCTTTTTGCAGGGCCGCGGTAAAGGCCGCGGCTGGCGCGCCATGGACTTGGCCGAACGCTTTGACGTGCCGGGCAGCGTGCTGGCACCGGTCATCGACGCTTTGGTGGAACACCAAATCATCGTAGCAACGGACGACGACCGTCTGTTACCCGCGCGCGATTTGGGGCAACTGCGCCTGCAGGATGCACTGACCGCTGTGCGACTCGGGCGTCAGGAGGACGAACGACTCCTGCACAAGGCACACACGCTACCCGCCGCCGACCGCTTCGCCGATGCGGTCGAGGAAGCCGTGGAGCGCGCGCTGGACCAGCGCACCTTGCGGGAACTGCTGGAACTGAGCCGCGCCGAGGAGGTGGCCGGCGACGCCGCAGGCGACAGCGCAGACGCAGCCGCTACTCCCCCGCGATAGTCATCTCGTCGAGCAACCAGCTGCCGGTCTGCAAGCTACCGCGCAGATCGACATCCGCACCGATGGCCACCACGCGCTGGTACATCTCGCGCAAGTTCCCCGCGATAGTCACTTCATGCACCGGGAAGGCAATCTCTCCGCCTTCCACCCAGAAGCCGGAGGCGCCGCGCGAATAGTCGCCAGTAACCCCATTCACGCCCTGCCCCAGCAGTTCCGTGACCATGAGACCGCGGTCCATCTGCCGCAACAACGCTTCCAGATTCGCAGTGCCGGGCGCCACGCGCAGATTGTGCGTGCCACCGGCATTACCGGTGGTGCGCAAGTTCAGGCGGCGCGCGCTGTAGGTGTCGAGGATATAGCCCTGCAGAACCCCATCGCGAACCCACTCGCGGTCCTGCGTGGCCACGCCTTCCGCATCGAACGGCGCGCTGCCCAAGGCACCCGGCAAGTGCGGCCTTTCTGACAACTGCACGAACGACGGGAACAGCGTCTCGCCTGCCGCCCCGAGCAGGAAGCTGCTTTCGCGGTACTGCGAACCCCCGCGAATGGCGCTGAGGAAATGACCGACGAGTCCACGCGCGAGTTCCGGCACATAAAGCACCGGCGCCTTGCAGGTCGCCAGACGCCGCGCACCTAAACGACGTACCGTGCGCTCACCGGCCACCCGACCCACGGCCTCGGCCTCTTCCAAGGCGCGCCAATCGCGCGCAGTGGTGTACCAGTAGTCCCGTTGCATGTCCTCGCCCTGCTGCCCGAGAACCGAACAACTGACGCTATGGTGCGTGCCCGGGTAACTGGCCAGGAAGCCATGCGAGTTGCCAAACACGCGCAGGCCAGCATGCGTGCTCACGGAGCCGCCTTCCGAATTCACCAAGCGCGCGTCCACCGCTAGCGCCGCCGCCTCGCAGCGTCGCGCAATTTCTACGGCTTCCTCGGCGGAGACGGGCCACAGATGGGCGAGATCTAAATCAGGAATGGCGACCGCCATATCGCCAACGTCCGGCAACCCAGCACAAGGGTCCGCTGCGGTGAACGAGGCAATGGAGACTGCCTTGCGAACGGTTTCCGCCACCGCTTCAGGTGACAGGTCGCCGGTGCTGGCCGAACCCTTGTGCTGGCCGACATAAACGGTGACGCCGAGGCCGCGGTCGCGCTGGTATTCCAGCGACTCCACTTCTCCCAAGCGCACGGACACCGACAAGCCGGCATCCACGGCCAGCCCGATTTCGGCACCAGTGGCCCCTGCAGCGCGCGCTACTTCCAAGGCACGCGCCACCACGTCTTCAAGTTCGCGCACATTGGCAGGCAGCGAAACGCCAGAGCCGCCTGCGGCAGCTCCACCCCGTCCGGCCAAGCCGGCAGCAACATTGACTTCGGTCATGTGCCGAGTCTAGCAGGGCGACTGGTATCATCTGTGCATGGGTAAAAGACATTCGACCGGCCGGCTGCCGCCACAACTCTCCGAAGAGGAACGCGCCGCACGCGCCGCCGAACACGAGGAATGGGGCCCCAGCAAAAGCCAGCGCAAGCGCGACGCAGACCGTTTACAGGAACTAGGCGAGTCGCTCATTGCCCTGAAGCCTGCGGAACTGGCCGCCCTGCCCTTGCCCGAATCACTATTCGATGCCGTCTCTCTGGCACAAAGAATCACCGCGCACGGCGGGCTGTACCGCCAGAAGCAGCTCATCGGCAAGCTGATGCGAAACCTAGACGTGGAGCCCATCGCCGCCGCCATTAACGCCCGCCGCGATTCTCGCGATACCGCCTCGCGCGTCTTCCACCGCCTCGAGCAATGGCGTGACCGCCTGCTGGTAGAGGGCGAGGAAGCCGTGGTGGCCCTCGGGCCCGTCATGCCTCAGGCGGACCTCGACCACGTGCGTCGTCTGGTGGCGGAAGCCTCCCGCGAAACCACTTCAGGCCGCGCGCCGGCCGCCGCGCGCGCCTTGTTCCGCTACCTGCGAGAGCTGCCGCCGAACCTGTGAACCGGTCCGCAGCCCTGCCCCTTGAGGGGTGGGCGCGGCCCGGGTTTCACGGCCACGACTGCGGCACGCATCACAGGGAAACCACACCCTGCGTGGTATATTTCTTCGATGAAACCACTGGTCGGCCTCATCATGGGCTCCACTTCCGACTGGGAAACGCTGCAGCACGCTGCCGCTTCCCTGGAAGCTTTGGGCGTTCCCCACGAAGTACGCGTCGTCTCGGCGCACCGTACGCCCGACTTGCTATTTGAGTACGCCTCGAGCGCGCGTAGCCGCGGCCTCGAAGTCATCATCGCCGGTGCCGGTGGTGCCGCCCATCTGCCCGGTATGGTTGCTGCCAAAACTTCGCTGCCCGTGCTGGGCGTACCGGTCCAATCCAAGGCCCTGAACGGCATGGATTCGCTGCTGTCTATCGTGCAGATGCCGGCCGGTATACCCGTGGGTACACTCGCCATCGGTCAGGCCGGCGCCACCAATGCCGCGCTGCTCGCCGCTGCCATTCTTGCGAATAAGTATCCGGAGTATGGCGAGCGCCTCGACGCCTTGCGCGCAGCGCAGACCGCCAAGGTTCTGGACCGCCCCGACCCGCGCCTGCCTTGAACCCTTTCGCGCTGGTTACGCCCCCGACATGAGCGTCCCCTTGAAAATCGGCATCCTCGGTGCTGGCCAACTTGGCCAGATGATGGCGTTGGCGGCTTATCCGCTCGGCCTTTCCTGCTTGTTCTACGACCGCACGGCGGACACGCCTGGTGCGCAGGTCGGCCCCATCGTCACCGGCGCTTTCGACGACGCCGCGGCCCTAGAACAGTTCGCCCGTCAGGTCGATGTGGTCACCTACGACTGGGAGAACGTCCCAGTAGCGGCCGCAAAAGCCGTGGCGCGCCACACTCGCGTGTTGCCCGGTCCCAAGGTCCTGCAGGTGTCGCAAGACCGCCTCTACGAAAAAACCCTCTTCTGCGACCTCGGTATTCCCACGCCTGGGTTTCACCCCGTGGACCGGCGTAGCGATCTCGACGTCGCAACAGCACGCCTCGGCTTGCCCGGCATCCTGAAGACGCGCCGCGACGGCTACGACGGCAAGGGTCAGTTCGTGCTGCGTACCGCCGCCGACCTCGACACCGCTTGGACGGCGCTTGGTGGCGTGGCACTCATCTACGAAGCCTTCGTGAAGTTCACGCGAGAGGTGTCGCAAGTGGTCACGCGCGACCGTGCCGGCAACCTAGCTTGGTATCCACTGGCCTGCAACGAGCATGTGGGCGGCATTCTGGCGGTATCCCGTGCGCCGCATATAGATGCCTCACTGTCACGACAGGCCCGCCGCCATACCAGCGCGCTGCTCGAGCACTTCGCTTATGTGGGCACCTTCACGGTAGAGTATTTCGTGCGCGGCGGGCGTCTGCTGGCCAACGAGATGGCACCCCGCGTGCACAACTCGGGGCACTGGAGTATCGAAGGCGCTGCCACCAGCCAGTTCGCGAACCATGTGCGCGCCATTGCCGGCCTGCCACTGGGTAGCACCGCCACGCTTGGCCATGCCGGCATGGTGAACTTCATCGGCAAGATGCCCCGCGCCAAAGACGCCCTGGCAATCCCGGGCCTAGGTTTCCACGACTACGGCAAAACCGCCCGCCCGGGCCGCAAGCTCGGGCATGCCACGGTAGTGGCAGCCACCACCGCACAACGCGAACGTCTATTGAAGGCGGCGCGCGCCCTGCAAGGCGTCCCTGCGGCCACCGCACGCGCCAAGCCGCGGCATCCTTGAGGAAAGCGCATGTATCTTGAACTCTTCAAACTGAACGACTTGCCGTTCCGGCTCAGCCCGGACCCGCAGTTCTTGTTCCTGTCGAAAAACCATGCGCGCGCCAAAGCGTATATGGAATCAACCATCTGGTTCACCGATGGCTTCGTCATCATTACGGGCGACATCGGTGCCGGCAAGACCACCCTCATCGAGACCTTCCTGCGGGAACTCGACAAGGACGTCATCGTCGCGCAGGTCAACCAAACACAGGTCAGCGTTACCGAGTTCCTGCAGTCCGTGCTCGTGCAGTTCGGCTTCCAGCCGTTCCGCATGAAGAAAGGGGAACTCATCGCCACGCTGAACCAATACCTCATCGAGCAGTACACCGCCGGCAAGAAGGTGATGCTGATTATTGACGAGGCACAGAACCTATCGAACCGCGTACTGGAAGAAGTACGCATGCTCTCGGGCATCGAAACCACGCGCGACAAGGTGCTGCGTATCATCCTCGCGGGCCAGCCTGAACTGAACGACAAGCTGGATTCGCCGGAACTCATTCAGCTGGTGCAGCGCGTGCGTCTGCGCTTCCACCTCACGCCGCTATCGGCGCAGGACACCCGCTCGTACATCGAGCACCGCCTCCAGGTGGCCGGCTCCGGTGGCCGGCAGATTTTCCTGGACGAAACCTTCCCGGTCATCTTCCAGTACTCAGGCGGCGTACCGCGTCTGGTGAATACCCTTTGCGACACCGCGCTGATGAGCGCTTTCGCCGTAGACAGTGACACGGTCGGGCAGGACGAACTGAAGTCCGCCATCGAGGAACTGCGCTGGGTGGACTACGCCACGCGTCTGCAGCGCATCCGCGACCTGCGCCAGCAAGCCGCACGGGCAGGTGGCAAACGACAACACGCTATCCCGCAGGAAGAAGACATTGACCCCAACCAGACTGGACGTCTGCGCTCGATGGCGCTGCATCTGCCGGGCCAGTTGACCGACACGCCGCTGAAGGACCCGGAGCGTCCGGCGCTGGCCAAGCTGCTACTCAATCTCGACGGACGCACCGTGGCGGAATATCCGCTCGTGCCTGGTCGCTTGGTGGTTGGTCGCGCCACGGAAAGCGATATCTCCGTCGACTCGAAGTTCGTCAGCCGCAATCACTGCCAAATCATCACCAGTGCCCACGGCACCATGGTGGAAGACTTGAACAGCACCAACGGTGTCCACATTCAGGGTATCCGCGTGCGCCGGCACGAACTCAACGATGGCGACACCATCGCGCTCGGTCGACACGACCTCATTTACGTAGACTTACGGCACGCCACCGAGATTGCCGGACTGGACCCGGCTAGCACGGCGGTATTCGAGGCAGTCGATTTCGCGGACGAAGCGGACGCGGCGGCGGTCGAGGCTGCTGACGACACCACTGGCAATACGCCCGACGAGTCCTCTGACGAAGGCGCCGACGAGGCGCCTCGGAGTTAGACAGGCGCAGTACCGACCACCGCCGGCTTCTAACCCAAGCCGGGCGCAGGTGCCTCGACAGCGCGGCCCGGTAAATCTCCTCTGGCCATCGCTGCCAAGCCGTCGGCATAGCCAAGGTCAATCAGTTCGTTCGTAAAGCCGGGCTCGAACAGCAGGAACGACAGCAACTTCTGCCCACCTTGGTTGCGGGCACCGAGCGTGCGCAACAAGATGCGCAACGGTGCAGGCAGTTCTTGAAGGTGCCCGTCCGTTAGGCTGCTCAAACTCGCTGTAGGCTGCACCACCCGCGTCACCACATGCCGCAACCCGGCAGCAGCCGACCCTTCCGGGTCCCGGTCTACGGCCTCATTCAAGCGCTCGAGTCGCTCTACGTCAGCCTGGCTGCCATCCATGAACAAGGTGTCCAGCATGTAGCCTAGCAAGTGCCCGAAGCTCGGTGCTGGCGGTAAGCGGTGCAGCGGCGCTGCTGTCAAGCCGTCGCGCGCTGCTGGATCGCGGAGACCAAGCACGATGATGCGGTCGGCACCCAGACGCAGGGCCGCACTCAACGGCGCGGTATGCCGCATAGCGCCATCGCCAAACCACTCGCCGTCGATGGGGACCGGTGGAAAGATGAACGGCACGGCGGCGCTGGCCATCAGGTGGTCGAGCCCCAGTTCAGTTTTCACCCCACGGCGCCACGCGCGGGTCCACTCGGGCACTGGCGCCGTGGTGTCATAGAAAGTAATGGAGCGGGCCGAACTATAACTGGACGCGCTGATGGCTACGGATTGGAGGTAGCCCTTGGTCAGCGAATGGCGGATGCGCGCTAGGTTCACATGCCGTTCGAGCGTATGCCGCAGCGGTGTGGTGTCGAGTAGTGCGCGTGGTGGGTTTACCAGCAGCCCGCCGGTGAGCAACGTGCCGACCAATCGCGAACCACTGCGCACCATGGCGCCGAGCGAGGAGTCGAACACGAGGTTGACGTGAAAATGGCGCCAAAAACGTTCGATTTGCTCCATCCCTTCGTGGAAATCGCCAGCATGAGCGGCCAGCAGGGAGGCCAGAATGCCGCCCGCACTGGTTCCGGTGACGATACCGAAGGGCAAAGGGGCCCCGCGGGGCGTGGCACTGGCGATAGCCTTGAGCACACCCACTTGATAGGCGGAACGGGCGCCACCGCCCGGCAGGACGATGGCGGTGCGCCGTGTATCTTGTGGCCACTGGGCTATTGAATTGACCGACATCTACGCTCCGCCGACTGCGAGTAACCAACTATTGGTAGTACCATCGCGTTCCAACGCCGCACGAGCGGCACCTCACGACCCTTCAGGAGTCTGCTATGTCTCGCCCTTCCCTAACCCGCCGCGGCCTGTTCGCACGCCTCTCTGGCGGCCTCGCTGCCACTCTTGTGGCTGCCTCCGGCCTGTTCAGCGCCAACGCCTTGGCTGGCCCGCCGCCGACGGTAGGCGCAGCCGCACCGGCGTTCAAGCTACTGGACCAAGACGGCAAGGCTCACCAGTTGGCCGACTACCGCGGGAAGTGGGTGGTACTTTACTTCTACCCGAAGGATGGCACACCTGGCTGCACCACACAGGCCTGTACTTTCCGCGACAACATTTTCGCGTTCCGGCGCATGGGTGTCACGGTATTGGGCGTTAGTGTGGACGACACCAGTTCGCATGCCGAATTCGCCAAGACTCATCGCTTGCCGTTCACCCTGCTGGCCGACTCAAAGAAGCAGGCAGCCAAGGGCTACGGCGTTCTGCGCAACTACTTGGTAACGGAAATCGCCAGCCGCCAGACATTCGTCATCGACCCGCAAGGCCGTGTGGCGAAGCACTATCCAGAAGCGGACCCGAACGACGGCCAGAAAGTGTTGCTGGATGACATCGCCCGCCTCCAAGCCGCCGCCGCGCCGGCCAAGACCTAAAGCCTGACGGGGCCGCAGTGCGGTCCCTGCCGTGCCTTGCAGCCCTACTTGCGCTGCAAGGCGCGGATGGCGTCATCCAACCCGCGTAGCGTCAGCGGGAACATACGGTCCTCAGCTAGTTCCCGCACCATCTTTACCGAGGGCGTATAGCCCCAGCGGTCTTGCGGCTCCGGGTTCAACCAAACGAAGTGCGGGAAAGCGGTGGCGATACGCCGGAACCAGGTCGCGCCCGGCTCATCGTTCCAGTGCTCTACGCTGCCGCCGGCGTAAGCAATTTCATAGGGCCCCATCGTGGCGTCGCCCACAAACACTGCGCGGTAATCGCGGCCATAGGTGCGCAGAATTTCATCGGTGGAAATGCGCTGCGCATGCCGGCGGCCGTTGTCCTTCCACATCGCTTCGTACGTGAAGTTGTGGAAGTAGAAGTGCTCCAAGTGCTTGAACTCGGCTCGTGCCGCGCTGAACAGTTCCTCGCAGAGCTTGATGTGGTCATCCATGGACCCGCCCACATCTAAAAACAGCAGCACCTTCACGGCATTGTGGCGTTCGGCCTGCATGCGAATGTCGAGCAAGCCCGCGTTGCGGGCCGTCGAAGCAATAGTGCCGTCCAAGTCCAGCAGGTCCTGCGCGCCGGTGCGTGCGAAACGACGCAACTTGCGTAGTGCCACTTTCAGGTTGCGCGTACCGAGTTGCACTTGGTCGTCGAGGTTGCGGAACTCGCGCTTGTCCCACACCTTCACGGCACTGCGGCGTCGGCTGCCGTCCTGGCCGATACGCACCCCTTCCGGGTTGTCACCGTAGGCACCGAAAGGCGAACGGCCACCGGTACCCACCCATTTGTTGCCGCCTTCGTGCCGGCCTTTCTGCTCGCTCAACCGCTCGCGCAGGGTTTCCATCAGCTTTTCGAAACCGCCGAGTTTTTCGATAGCCGCACGCTCTTCCGCAGACAGCGTCAATTCTGCGCGACGCGTGAGCCAGTCCGCCGGCAACCGGGTGGGGTCGATAGCAGCGAACAGGTTTTCCACCCCCTGAAAATACTTGCCGAAGGCGAGGTCGTAGCGGTCGTAGTAGCGCTCGTCTTTCACGAGCACGGTGCGCGCCAAGCTATGGAAAGCGTCCACGGACGTTTCCGCCACGCCGGCCTGCAGGGCCGCCATGAGCTGCAGCCACTCGTTGAGCGCCACCGGGACCCCGGCCTGGCGCAAAGTGAAGAAGAACCCGGTCAGCATGGGGCGGCTGCGCTTAGCGCCGCGCGCTGCGGTCCAGGAACACCAGCCGCTCGAACAAGTGCACGTCCTGCTCGTTCTTCAGCAGCGCTCCGTAGAGCGGCGGCAACGCAGTTTTACCATCACCAGCCCGCAGTGCTTCCGGGGGAATGTCCTCGGCCAATAGCAACTTGAGCCAGTCGAGCAATTCAGAGGTTGAGGGCTTTTTCTTCAGGCCCGGCGTTTCACGCACACGGAAGAAGCCTTCCAAAGCATCGCGCAAGAGTTCCTGCTTGATGCCCGGATAGTGCACCGCCACGATGCGCTCCATGGTGGTGGCATCGGGGAAGCGGATGTAGTGAAAGAAGCAGCGCCGCAGGAAGGCATCCGGCAGCTCTTTTTCGTTGTTACTGGTGATGATGATGAGCGGACGGTGCCGTGCCTTCACCAACTGTCGCGTTTCGTAGACGTGAAACTCCATGCGGTCGAGTTCACGCAACAAGTCGTTCGGGAATTCGATGTCTGCCTTGTCGATTTCATCGATCAGCAGCACGGGAGATTCCGCACAGTCGAAGGCTTCCCACAACGCGCCACGCATGATGTAGTTACCGACCTCTTTCACGCGCTCGTCGCCGAGCTGGGAATCGCGCAGGCGCGACACAGCGTCGTATTCGTAAAGGCCTTGCTGCGCCTTGGTGGTGCTCTTCACATGCCACTCGAACAAGGGGCGCCCCAGACCGCGGGCTACTTCCAGCGCCAGCTGGGTCTTGCCGGTGCCCGGCTCACCCTTGATGAGCAGCGGCCGCTGCAACTGCAACGCCGCGTTCACGGCGAGGCGCAGTTCATCAGTGGCGATGTAGGAGTCTGTTCCAGCAAATTTCTGTGCGGTCATCGGGCGCTCGGCTTGAGTTGCAAGGTCCAGCGCGTGGCGCCGGGCAGGAAGGGAGTGGGCACGCCCTGTTCCCAGTCAGCGTGGCCGGCGCCATAGTAAGGCGAAAGCGGGTTGCCGGCATTGCCACCGGGCATCTCTAGGTAGCCCTCTGCCTCACGACCCGGCGTCACCGCGAAGCGTTGGCTGGCGCCATGCTCTGGGCGCTGCACTCGCGGCATATCACCATCGCCCGGCAACGGGTTCGCAGGCATGTCCACCAACCGACCGAGCCCAGGCACGCCAGCCGACAACGGGTGGCGAATCTTGGCGGTATTGGCACGGCCCCAATTGCAGCCCGCCAGTTGGCCACCGCAGTCATGCGCCGCTTCTTTCAGTGCATCCTTCAGCACCGCACCCAGGAACGCATCCCAGCCCTTGCCACCCGGGGCGGGCAAAGTGCCAGCAGGCGCGCTCACCAGCTGCCACAAGGCGCCTTCGAACTCGGGGGGTACCTTGAATTCCAATTCCGGCAGCGTCGCTTGCGCTGCCGCCGTGAGAGCCAGGTACGTTTGCTTGGTGAGTTCACGGTGGAAAGCGCGCACCAAGCGGTAAGTGACGCTCTCCACGGACGCCGCCGTGAAGGGCGCGGCCAGCAAGGCGCGCGTGGCGGCCGGCACTTGGGCCGCCTCCGCCGCACGCAAAGCCACCGGTTGCCAGTGCTGCACGAATACCGCGCGGTCATCCAAGTGGAGCTTCAGGAAGTCGGCGGGTGTGGCTTTTTCCAAGCCCAAGAGGCCATCGCGAATTTGCTTGGTGCGCGCGCCGCGGTCGAAGGTGGAACTGCCAAGCCCCGCATACAGCACCGCTGCCGCGGCATCGTCGGCGCTGACCCCCTCCCCCGCCATACCACCAATGCGCGCGTTCGCGGTCCAGATGCGCCCATCTGCCGGATTGATACGCGCCAAAGCAGCAGGCACCGGACCCACCCCTGCCCACAATGCGGCCGGGTCCGTGGACAAACGCGGCAGGGCGATGGGCGGCGCCAAACGCTGTGGCACTTGTCCCATCAACGTCCACGCAATCTGCCCACTGCTGTCGCCAACGGTGAGGTTCTGCGTGGGCATGCCCGCCCCACTCGCCACCGCCAGTGCGCCGGCGACATCCTGGGCCTCCATCATCTGGATGGCCTTGAGGTTGGTGCCACCCGCGAAATGCGGCACCCACTGCACCGCTACCCTGCGGCCGTCCGCGTCTTTGGCCAGCACCGGTCCGAATTCACTCGTGATGACCTCGATCTTCACGGGCTTACCGCCGCGCACCTCGAGCACTTCCTCGCGCTTCTGCAAGGGCATGGAACCGGTGGCTGTCAGGTAGTGGTCGGCTTGTGCCGGGTCCGGCACGAGCACCACCGCATCTGTGCTGTCGATGTTGCTGTTCGTGAAGCCCCAGGCGATGCGGCCGTTGCTGCCGGCCACCACCAACGGTGAACCGGGCAAGGACACGCCTGTGACTGCGGACCGCAAGGCACCGGCGGCGTCGCGTGTTTCGAGGCGCACGCGATACCAGATGTTCGGCACGCGAATGGCCAAGTGCATATCGTCCGCCACGAGTGCTCCGCCACTAGCGGTGTGCTTCCCAGCGAGCGCCCAGTTATTGCTGCCGACTACCGCCGCGCCTTCACCGGACAGCACGGCCAGCAAGCCATTTTGGTCCACTTTAAAGCTCGCCTGCTTCACGGTGGACGGCGCCGCAGCAAGGGCCGCTTGGAGTGCCGCCACTGGCACCGGCACGGCCGGCAGCGGCGCGCCGAACAAAGGCGCTTGCCATTCGCCTGGCGGGGAGTAAAGAAACTCTTCGAGGCCCGGTGTGGTGGCGTGAATGGCTGCGCGCTGGCGTTCAAAGCTGCCATCGCTATCTTGCAGCGTCAGGAACATGGCATGCGCCGTGAGGACGGTGTCTTCCGGCAGCCAAGGGCGCGGCGGCTGCTGCAGTAAGAGGTATTCCCAAGGGCGAGCGTGCAGCGCGCCGAGGCCGGCATTCACCCCTGCGGTATACAGGTCCAGCAAGCGTTGCTCCGCTGGCGTTGCCGCTGCCACCACTTGGCGGGCCACTGCACGCAGGCCATGAGGGCGGAACTTGCGGTCGGTGTCGAGCAACTTGGGCCCCAGCAGTGCCGCCAGCTCGCCAGCAGGGGCGCGGCGCTGCAGGTCCATCTGGAAAAAGCGTTCTTGCCCGTGCAAGTAGCCCAGCGCGTAAGCGATATCTTCCCGGGAGGTAGCGACGACCGTGGGCGTACCAGCAGCGTCGCGCATGACGGTAACGGGGGCACCGAGACCCGCTAGCGTGGCCGTGCCTTCCAGCTGCGGCAGGCTACCCCGCAGGGCAAGCCAGCCCGCCAACGCGGCAGCCACCACCAGCGCCACCAATCCGCCTGCTGACCAACCCAGAACCCGGCGCCATGAAAAGGAGCGAGAAGGCTGGACAGTAGCGGGTGCGTTCATCTGCGGACCTCGAGGATCTTCATGGAATTGGTGCCGCCCGCTACCCCGGACAGCTCGCCCTTGGTGACAATAATGCGGTCACCTTCGTCGGCCAGCCCGAGCTCGATCAGCATGTGGAAAATGCTGGTGTACAACTTCTCCGGGTCCATATGGACCACATCGAACGCCACCGGCTGCACTCCACGATACAACGTGACGCGGCGCTGCGTCACCTCCTGGCCGGTGAAGGCGTAGATGGGAATGTCCGACCTTATGCGGGACATCCACAGGGTAGTGCTACCCGACTCAGTCAGCGCCACGATGCAACGTATCGGCATGTGGTTGGCGGCGTACATGACGGAGCGGGCAATGGCCTCATCGGTGCGCTCGAACTTGTCATGCTCGTGGCTGGGCTGGCGGAAGTTCGCCACCTGCCACTTCTCGGCGCCGACGATGATGTTCACCATCTCCTGTACCGTCTTGACTGGGTACTTGCCCACGGCCGTTTCCGCGGAAAGCATGACCGCGTCCGTGCCGTCCATAACGGCGTTGGCCACATCCGACACCTCGGCGCGCGTCGGCACCGGGTTGTAAATCATGCTTTCCATCATCTGTGTAGCGGTAATGACCGCGCGAAACTGGTCGAGCGTCTCAGAGATGATGTGCTTCTGCAGGCCCGTGAGCTCGGCGTAACCGACCTCCACACCGAGATCGCCGCGAGCCACCATGACTGCGTCGCTGGCCGCGACGATTTCCTTCAAGTTGACCAGCGCCTCGGCGCGTTCAATCTTCGCCACCAGCTTGCCCGTGCCACCCGCGGCCTTCAGCAGCGTGCGTGCCTCGTGCATGTCCAACGCGTTCTTCGGGAAAGATACGGCCAGGTAGTCGACGCCAAGTTGCGCCGCCACGTGAATATCTTCGCGGTCCTTATCGGTCAAGGCTCCGGCGGAGAGGCCACCACCGCGACGGTTAACGCCCTTGCGGTCGGAGAGTTCGCCGCCTACCACCACCTTGGTATCAATGCGCGTGCCACGCACTGCTTTGACCTCAAGCACAATGAGGCCATCGTTCAGGAGCAGCACGTCCCCGGCGCGCACGTCGCGCGGAAGGTCGCGGTAGGCCACACCGACCATTTGCAAGGTGCCGGCGTTCGCATCAAAGGCAGGGTCGAGGGCGAAGTCCTGCCCTTCTTCGAGGAATACTTTGCCGGCAAGGAAGCGTTCGATACGAATCTTCGGACCGCCAAGGTCGCCGAGGATGGCGACGCAGCGCCCCACAGCGGCTGCCGCCTGACGCACCCGACCGACGCGGGCGGCGTGCTCTTCTAGGGTACCGTGCGAGAAATTGACGCGGACCACGTCCACACCGGCCGCAATCATCGCCGTCAGGATGGCCAAATCGTCCGTTGCCGGCCCAAGGGTGGCGACGATTTTGGTACGTCTCTGTTGCGGTCCGGCCATGGCAGCTTCCCCAAGCAATGTCCAACGTTGTCAGGCGGTAATTTACCTGCCGAACGGTGCCTTAGGCAAACGTTTCCCCGGCCGCACGCCGCTGCAGCAAGTCCACGGCGGGCAATACTTTGCCCTCCACGAACTCCAAGAAGGCGCCGCCGCCCGTGGAGATGTAGGAGATGCCCTCCTCTACGCCGTATTTCTCGATGGCCGCGAGGGTATCGCCACCGCCCGCCAGCGAAAACGCTTTGGAGCGGGCAATGGCCAACGCCAGCGCCTTCGTGCCTTCGCCGAACTGGTCGAACTCGAACACGCCCACCGGCCCGTTCCAGACGATGGTGCCGGCCGTCTCCAGAATCTTTGCCAAACGTTCGGTCGTATCCGGGCCGATATCGAGGATGAGGTCATCGGCAGCGACCTCCGCCACTGCCTTCACGTCCGCCTCGGCGCGGGCGGAGAAGGCCTTCGCCACCACCACGTCTGACGGCAAGGGAATCTCTGCGCCGCGAGCGCTGGCTTCCGCCGCCAGCTTGCGGGCCATGTCCAGCATCTCCGCTTCGTGCAGGCTCTTGCCCACCGGCAGCCCGGCAGCAGCGAGGAAGGTGTTGGCAATGCCACCACCCACGATGAGCTTGTCCACCTTCGAGAGTAGCGACTCCAGCACGGTGAGTTTCGTGGACACCTTGGAGCCGGCCACGATGGCCACCAACGGCCGCGCGGGCTTTTCCAGCGCGGTCTCCAACGCCACGAGTTCGTTCACCAGCAAAGGGCCTGCGCACGCCACCGGCGCAAAGCGCGCCACGCCATGGGTGCTGGCCTCGGCACGGTGCGCCGTACCGAAAGCATCCATCACGTACACATCGCACAGCGCCGCCATGCGACGCGACAGCGCCTCGTTGTCCTTCTTCTCGCCTTTGTTGAAGCGGACGTTCTCGCAGAGCACAGCCTCGCCAGGAGCCACTTCGACGCCATCGAGCCAGTGGGTCACTAGCGGTACCTTGCGCCCGAGCAACTCGGAGAGCCGTGCCGCCACCGGCGCCAGCGAGAACTCCGCGATCGGTACGCCCTCTTCAGGGCGGCCGAGGTGGGAAAGGATCATGAGGCGCGCGCCACCCGCCAGCGCGGCGCGCAGCGTTGGCAGGGCGGCGCGGATACGGGCGTCGCTCGTCACCACGCCGCCGTGTACCGGGACGTTGAGATCCTCGCGGACCAGGACGCGCTTGCCGCGCAGGTCCAGGTCCGTCATGCGGATGACTTGCTGCATGGCTATACCATTACTTCGCGCGCGACCAGGCCAGCGTGGTATCGAGCATGCGGTTGGAGAAGCCCCACTCGTTGTCGTACCAGGAGCAGACCTTCACCAACGTGCCGTCGATGACCTTCGTGAGGGTCGAGTCGTAAGTGGAGGAGGCCGGGTTGTGGTTGAAGTCCACCGACACCAGCGGGCCGTCGTTGTAGGCGAGCACGCCTTTCAACGAGCCATTGGCGGCCGCTTGAACGAGCGCGTTGATCTCTTCGGCCGAGGTGGCGCGAGCCGCCACGAACGAGAGGTCCACGAGCGACACATTGATGGTGGGCACGCGGATGGCAAAGCCGTCCAGCTTGCCATTCAGTTCGGGAAGCACGAGGCCCACGGCCGCTGCCGCGCCGGTCTTGGTCGGGATCATGGACATAGTGGCCGAACGGGCGCGACGCAGGTCCTCGTGGTACACGTCAGTGAGCACCTGATCGTTGGTGTAGGCATGCACTGTGGTCATGATGCCGTGCACCAGCCCGATGTTGTCGTGCAGCACCTTGGCTAGCGGGGCCAGGCAGTTGGTGGTGCAGGAAGCATTCGAGATAACCGTCATGTCACTGCGGAGCACGTCATGGTTCACGCCGTAGACCACTGTGGCATCCACGTCCTTGCCACCGGGCGCCGAGATGACGACCTTCTTGGCACCACCCTTGAGGTGCGCCGAAGCCTTTTCCTTGGTGGTGAACAAGCCGGTGCACTCGAGCACCACGTCCACGCCGAGCTCGCCCCAGGGCAGCGCCGCCGGGTCGCGGCTCTTCAGGACGCGGATGCGGTCGCCGTTGACTACCATGCTGTCGCCATCGACAGCGACTTCACCGGGGAAGCGACCATGCGCGGTGTCGAAGCGCGTCAGGTGGGCGTTGGTATTGGCGTCGCCCAAATCGTTGATGCCAACAATCTGAATTTCGTGAGTGCGGCCCGCTTCGTACAGTGCGCGCAGGATATTGCGGCCAATGCGGCCGTAGCCATTGATACCAACCTTCACAGCCATGGTCTTGTCTCCAGTAAAGAACCTGAAACGAAAAAATGCAGTTGCCTGAAACGCCCGCGCCTAGCGGTGCGCCAGCACCCCTTCCACTGTCGCCGCCACCTGGGCAGGCGTAAAACCGAACTGCTCGAACAGCACCTTCGCAGGTGCCGAAGCGCCAAAGCGATTGAGGCCAATGACCGCGCCATCATGACCGACATAGCGATACCAGCCATCCGTGACGCCCGCCTCGACAGCCACGCACGGCAAGCCCTTGGGCAGTACTGCTTCGCGCCAAGCGGCAGACTGCGCTTCGAACACCTGCGTGCAGGGCATGGACACCACGCGCACCGCGATGCCACGGGCTGCCAACTGCGTCTGTGCCTCTACCGCCAGGGCCACTTCGGAGCCGGTAGCGATAAGCACGGCCCGCGCCCCTTCCGCGTCTTTCAGCACGTAGCCGCCGCGCGCCATCGCCGCCACCTGCTCGGCGTCACGCGTTTGCGCCGGCAAAGCCTGCCGCGTGAGGATGAGCGAAGTGGGACGGTCGCGGCGGGTAGCTGCCGCAAGCCATGCGACATGCGTTTCCGCGGCATCGCAAGGGCGCCACACATCGTGGTTGGGGATGAGTCGCAGCGAGGCCGTATGTTCGACGGGCTGGTGCGTCGGGCCGTCTTCACCCAAGCCGATGCTGTCGTGCGTGTAGACGTTGATGACCGGCAGACCCATGAGCGCACTCATGCGCACCGCGTTGCGGGCGTAGTCCGAGAACACTAGGAACGTGCCACCGAACGGCACGAAGCCACCGTGCAGCGCCATGCCATTCATGATGCCGGTCATGCCGAATTCACGCACGCCGTAGTGCAGGTAGTCGCCGGCAAAATCGTGCGCCGTGATGGACTTATAGCCCTTGCGGTTGGTGTTGTTGCTGCCGGTCAGGTCCGCCGAACCGCCGAGTAGTTCCGGCATCAAGCCAGTGAAGAACGTGAGCGCCGCCTGCGAAGACTGGCGCGTGGCCTGCGAACCACCAGCCGCCTGTACTGCGGCGATGGCCGTGGCGGCCTTTTCCGCCAAGCCCGCCGGCAGGTCCCCGACCATGCGGCGGTTGTATTCAGCGGCCAGCTCAGGGTAGTTGCCGGCATAAGCGGCAAAGCTTTCCTGCCACACCGCTTCGGCAGCCGCACCACGCGTGCGTGCGTCCCAAGCGCCGCGCACATCGGCGGGAATCTCGAACGGCGCTGCTTGCCAGCCCAGTTGCTCGCGCGCAGCGGCCACTTCGGCAGCACCCAGCGCGGCACCGTGCACGGCTTCGGTGCCCTGCTTGTTGGGCGAGCCCCAACCGATGATGGTCTTGCAGCAGATGAGCGTGGGCCTGCCGCCCGGCGTGTTGCCTTGTTCCATGGCTGCGGCAATGGCGCGGTCTACCGCGGCCACATCGTGGCCGTCGACACTGCGGATGACGTTCCAGCCGTAGGCCTCGAAACGGGCCGGCGTGTCGTCTGTGAACCAGCCGTGCACTTCACCGTCGATGGAAATGCCGTTGTCGTCATAGAACATCACGAGCTTCGACAATTGCAGCGTGCCCGCGAGTGCACAAACTTCATGCGAAATGCCTTCCATAAGGCAACCATCGCCGAGGAACACCCAGGTGCGGTGGTCGACAATCGCGTGGCCCGGGCGATTGAAGTGGGCAGCGAGCACTTTCTCCGCCAGCGCCATACCCACGGCATTGGCTATGCCCTGACCTAGCGGACCGGTGGTGGTCTCAATGCCGAGGTGCAGTTCGCGCTCCGGGTGTCCGGCGCAGTGCGAACCCCACTGGCGGAAGGTGCGTAGCTGTTCCATCTCCAGCGGGTATCCGCTCAGGTGCAACAGCCCATACAGCAGCATGGAACCATGGCCGTTGGAGAGCACAAAGCGGTCGCGATCCGCCCACGAGGGATTGCCCGGGTTGTGCTTCAGTGGGCCGCGCCACAACGCCTCGGCCAGGTCCGCCATGCCCATGGGCGCGCCCGGGTGCCCGGAGTTGGCAGCTTGGACCGCATCCATGGCGAGGACACGAAGGGCATTGGCAAGGCGGCGGCGGTCGGTCATGAGGGGCTCTTGTGAAGGTGGCGCAAGACAGCCGCGAAGCCGCCCGGAGAACGCCTATTGTCGCCGATACTGGCCACGCACGGCAAACCGCTGCGCACGACACCCGCTGAACGCTCAGGTTGGAAACTTCACCCGCACGGCTTCCGCTATACTTACGCCCCAGTATGGGCAGTGCGTCCCCGCACGGATGCCCCGGAAAATCGCTTAACCCCTTTGCACAGGACCCCCGCCCCATGAGCGCAGGCAGCTATCTGTTCACTTCGGAATCGGTATCGGAAGGCCACCCGGACAAGGTCGCCGACCAGATCTCGGATGCCGTCCTCGACGCTATCCTCAAGGATGACAAGACCGCGCGCGTGGCCGTGGAAACACTGGTGAAAACTGGCTGCGCCATCGTCGCCGGCGAAGTGACCACCAGCGCCTGGGTCGACCTCGAAGCCTTGGTGCGTGACACCATCCTCGAGATTGGCTACGACAGCTCCGAGATGGGCTTCGACGGCGCCTCCTGTGCAGTCATCAATATCATCGGCAAGCAGTCGCCGGACATCGCCCAAGGCGTGGACCGCAAGGACCCGCGCAAGCAGGGCGCCGGCGACCAAGGTCTCATGTTCGGCTACGCCTCGGATGAAACCGACGTGCTGATGCCCGCCCCCATCACCTACGCGCATCGTTTGGTGCAGCGCCAAGCCGAAGTGCGCAAGGCCGGCAAACTGAAGTGGCTACGCCCGGATGCCAAGAGCCAGGTGACCATGCGCTACGAAAACGACGTGCCAGTGGCCGTCGATGCCGTCGTGCTGTCCACCCAGCATTCGCCGAATGTCTCCACCAAGACGCTGCGCGAAGCCGTCATGGAAGAGATCATCCTGCCAGTGCTGCCGAAGCATTTGCTCTCGCCGAAGACCAAATTTCACATCAATCCGACTGGTAAGTTCGTGGTCGGTGGTCCCGTCGGCGACTGCGGCCTCACGGGCCGCAAGATTATTGTCGACACCTACGGCGGCTTTGCGCGCCACGGTGGCGGCGCGTTCTCCGGCAAGGACCCTTCCAAGGTGGACCGCAGCGCGGCTTACGCCGCGCGCTACGTGGCCAAGAACATCGTGGCCGCTGGTTTGGCCAAGCGTTGCGAAGTGCAGGTCTCCTACGCCATTGGCGTGGCCGAGCCCACCTCCGTGATGGTGGAAACCTTCGGCACCTCGAAGCTCTCGCGTGAACAACTCACCAAGCTGGTGCGCAAGCATTTCGACCTGACGCCGTTCGGTCTACGCGAAATGCTCGACTTGGCCCGTCCCATTTACCGCTAGACCGCGGCGTACGGCCACTTCGGCCGCACGGAGAAGGAATTCACTTGGGAGCGCACCGATAAGGCCCGCGTCCTCAAGGACGCAGCGAAGTCGGTACGCTAAAGGTCCTGTCGGCCCACACTGGACTCACCCGGGCCGTAGCGCCGTCCTGTACAAGAGGCACGGCGCTGTAAATTTATCGGGCAATCGCTTTCATGCCTTGCCCATGCGGCTTTCCTCACGGATAATTGCGTTACCGAGGAGCGTTGCAGGGTGCTTTCAAAAGCCACCCCAGGCTCGGTGTCGAACGGCGCTCATTAGACCCTTATCTCAAGGACACTCTGATGAACGCCCAACTCCGCCCGACGGAAGACCACGCTATTGCCGACCTCTCCCTTGCCGCCTGGGGCCGCAAGGAAATGAATATTGCTGAAATCGAAATGCCTGGCCTCATGGCAATCCGCCAGGAATATATGGTCACGCAGCCGCTGAAAGGCGCGCGCGTCACCGGTTCGCTGCACATGACCATCCAGACCGCCGTGCTCGTCGAGACGCTGCAAGCTCTCGGTGCTGAAGTGCGCTGGGCGTCCTGCAACATCTTCTCCACGCAGGACCACGCTGCTTCTGCCCTCGTGGCTGCCGGCACGCCGGTGTTCGCCTATAAGGGCGAAACGCTGGCGGACTATTGGGACTACACCCACCGCATCTTCGAGTTCGGTGCCAAGGGCACTCCGGGCGAAGGCCCGAACATGATTCTCGACGACGGCGGCGACGCCACGCTGCTCATGCACCTCGGCAAGAAGGCCGAGAAGGACCAGAGCGTTCTGGCCAACCCGCAGAGCGAAGAAGAGACCTGCCTGTACGCCTCTATCAAGGCCAAGCTCGCTGTTGATGCCACTTGGTACAGCCGCAAGAGTGCGGAAATTCTCGGCGTGACCGAAGAGACGACGACGGGCGTGCACCGCCTGCAGGAAATGAGCGCCGCCGGTACCCTCATGTTCCGTGCCATCAACGTGAACGACTCCGTCACCAAGAGCAAGTTCGACAACCTCTACGGTTGCCGTGAGAGCCTTGTGGACGGCATCAAGCGCGCTACGGACGTCATGATCGCCGGCAAAGTAGCCGTCGTGGCCGGCTACGGCGACGTGGGCAAGGGTTCGGCGCAGGCGCTGCGCGCCCTCTCCGCCCAAGTGTGGGTCACGGAAGTCGACCCCATTTGCGCGCTGCAGGCAGCGATGGAAGGCTACCGCATCGTCACCATGGACTACGCTGCGGACAAGGCAGACATTTTCGTCACGGCCACCGGTAACAAGTCGGTCATCACCTACGACCACATGGCCCGCATGAAGGACCAGACCATCGTCTGCAACATCGGCCATTTCGACAACGAAATCGACGTTGCCATCATCGAAGCCAAGTGCCAGTGGGACGAGATCAAGCCGCAGGTCGACCATGTCATCTTCCCCGATGGCAAGAAGATCATCCTGTTGGCCAAGGGCCGTCTGGTGAACTTGGGCTGTGGCACGGGCCACCCCAGCTTCGTCATGTCCAGTTCCTTCGCGAACCAGACCATCGCGCAGATCGAACTCTTCACTCGCCGCGACTTCTACGAAGTAGGCAAGGTGTACGTGCTGCCGAAGCATTTGGACGAGAAGGTGGCGCGTCTGCATCTCACCAAGCTCGGCGCTATGCTCACCGAACTCAGCGAAGAGCAGGCGTCGTACATCGGCGTGCCGCAGCAGGGTCCTTACAAGCAGGACACCTACCGGTACTGATACTGGGCACCCTGCCATGCCGGCGCCATCACTGGCGCCGGCAACGGTGGGGTGCATTTGGAATACGATGGCAGCCATGGCTTCCCTCCGCTTCCACCAGTTCACCGACACGCACCTGTACGCTGCGGCTACCGGTGCCATGCGAGGGCAGCCAACGCTGCCCTCGTTCGTTTCTGCCTTGCAACAGGCAGCCGGCTTCCCGGCACCCACCGCCCTATTGCTCACCGGCGACCTCGTCCACGACGAACCCGGCGGCTATGCGCATTTCCATACCCTGCTCGATGCGTCACCCGTTCCCGTACACCTCATTCCGGGCAATCACGACGACCCGGCTGCGCTGGCCGCCGGCTTCGCTACGCCATTCTTGCTGGGGGGCAGCCACCGCTACAGCGCCGGTGACAACCGCTGGCTGGTGGTGATGCTTGCCACTCATGCTGCGGGGCGAGTGGATGGCGAACTGGGCCCGACTGCCTTGGCTGAACTGGAGCGCACGCTGGTGGCCGCCGCGGGCATGAATACTCTCCTGGTCCTGCACCATCCGCCGGTCGCGGTGGGCAGCGCGTGGCTGGACGAGATAGGTCTTGCCGATGCGGCCGCTTTTTGGGAAGTAGCGGACCAACACACCAACGTCCGCGGCGTGCTGTGGGGCCATGCGCATCAAGCCTTCGAAGGGCAGCGTGGCAGCGTGCGACTGATGGGTACGCCTTCGACTTGCCTGCAGTTCCTGCCCGGTAGCGCGGACTTCGCGCTGGACACGCGCGGGCCCGGCTGGCGCTGGCTCGAACTGCACGCGGATGGACGAATAGATTCGCAGGTGGAGTGGGTACCACCAGCCTGATGACCGTCGGGCGGACAACAGTCGCTGTCGCCTGCGTCGCGCAGCGTGGCGCACACTACAATGCCTCCTGCCCCTACGACCGGAAATTGTCATGACCGACCCCTTGCATGTTCGCCCCCGTTCCTCGGCCTTGTTCGCCGCTGCCGCTGAAGTCATCCCGGGTGGCGTGAATTCACCGGTGCGAGCATTCCGCAGCGTGGGCGGACACCCGGTGTTCTTCGCCAAGGCAGCCGGCCCTTATGTGTGGGGCGAAGATGGCGACCGCTATGTAGATTACGTCGGGTCCTGGGGGCCCATGATTCTTGGGCATGCGTACCCCTCGGTCATCCGTGCGGTGCAGGAAACGGCCATCAATGGACTTTCCTTCGGCGCCCCCACCGCCGCTGAAACCACCCTCGCTCGCGCCGTGCTCGCCTGCGTGCCCTCCATGGACCTGGTGCGTTTCTGCTCGAGCGGCACGGAAGCCACCATGAGCGCACTGCGCCTTGCCCGTGGCTTCACCGGCCGCGACCGCATCCTGAAGTTCGAAGGCTGCTATCACGGCCATTCGGATTCCTTGCTGGTGAAGGCTGGCTCCGGCGCCTTGACGCTCGGTGTGCCCACTTCGCCCGGTGTGCCTGCCGACCTTGCACAACACACTTTGACACTGGCCTATAACGACACCGCCGCCTTGCGCGCGTTGTTCGCCAGCGACGGCGACTCCATTGCCGCCGTCATCGTGGAACCGGTCGCCGGCAACATGAACTGCGTACTGCCGGCACCAGGCTTTTTAGAAGCGCTGCGCGAGGAATGCACGCGCCATGGCGCCGTGCTCATCTTCGACGAAGTAATGACCGGCTTTCGGGTGGCCCGCGGCGGTGCGCAGGAGCTCTTCGGCATCCGCCCGGACCTCACCACGCTCGGCAAGGTGATTGGTGGCGGCATGCCGGTAGGCGCCTTCGGTGGCCGCCGCGAGATTATGGAACGCCTCTCGCCGCTGGGCCCCGTGTACCAAGCGGGCACCCTTAGCGGTAACCCGGTGGCCATGGCGGCAGGCCTCGCCACGCTGGAAGGCATAAGCATCCCCGGCTTCCATGCGCGACTGCAAGCGTTGACTGCGCAGCTCTGCGCCGGACTGGAGGCGGAAGCCAAGGCCGCCGGCGTACCCTTCGTGACCACGCAGGTACCGGGCATGTTCGGCCTGTACTTCACGGACCAGCCTGGCGTCACTTCCTTTGCGGACGTGCAACGGTGCGATGTAGCACGCTTCAAGCGCTTCTTCCACGGCATGCTCGACGCTGGTGTGTATCTAGCGCCTTCAGCGTACGAGGCAGGGTTCATTTCTGCCGCGCATGACGACACCACCATGGAAGCCACCTTCCGCGCCGCCCACACCGCTTTCCGTCGCTGCTGAGTCGGGAAGACAGCCCGACGGCCCTACTAGGGCGTGCCGCGCGGGGCGCTGCGTCCGTGCCGTTCCAATCGCGCGCGGATGCCAGCACGCGTCCGCGAGAGCCGGGCAGCGATAACGGCCAAGGGCTCGCCGGCATCGAACGCGCGTACCAGCTCCGCATCTTCGGCAGGCGTCCACGGCTTGCCTACCTTGTCCGGCAAACGCGCGCGCCGCTCCTGACGCAGAGCCACCTCG
>CAIOHZ010000039.1 GCA_903858165.1 uncultured Pseudomonadota bacterium | reverse complement strand
TGAATGTGTTGCACCACCTGCCCTACTACGACGCGCTGGTGGTGCAGGCGGCCATCGCCAGTGGCTGCAAGCGCGTGCTGAGCGAAGACCTGCACCACGGCGGCGTGTATTCGGGCGTGCGGGTGGAAAACCCGTTCCGGGTAGCGGCGGGCTGAGGCGCCTGCTTTTATCTTATTGTCAGGGGGCAGATACCCTAAGCTTCAGTGCCCTGATGATAGCCAAGGCGACGTCGGCATTCGCCTCAGCGAGGAGTTTACCTCTACAGCGCAGCATTGATAACAGGCTCCTGATTTTATTTCTGAGCCTTCCCTAAAATTCATTAAAAACAACCGTTAAGCGCTGTTATCTACATTGGCTTGCGAAGGGTCTAAGACCTCCGAACCGGGAAAGTCGCGGGTGTTTCTGGTGACGACGACACAGCGATTCGCGGTAGCCACGGCCGCGATAATGGCGTCACTGCGGTCACGTGGGCGGCCATCTCGTTCAGCCGCCGCCATCAGCTCGCCCCAGGCCAACGCCGCAGCGCTGTCGAAGGCGAGCACTCTGCCGGCAAACAATTGCCGTGGGCTGACGGGCCCTGCGAACCAATCTTCAAGCCCCTGTCGCTTGGTGCCAATAGGCAAGCGACAGATGCCACGCCAAAGCTCAGCCAACGTCCACGTGGAGATGTACAGCGAATCATCAGCTTGCTGGCGCAGCCAGCCGACCACCTCAGGCGAGGGTCTGGGCTTGGTCAGTTCACTCAGAATGTTGGTATCCAGCAAGTAGCGTGGCACAGGGGTCTCCAAAACTTCCCGCTAACGCGGATGGCTAGAACTCGAACGACCGGTCCAGGTCCACGTCGTGGCGACGGGAAAGGTCCAGCTCCGCGCCGAAGAGCGGCGACGCCAACAACGCCCCCGCAATACCCCCAGCCGCCGCAGGCGTTCCGGTTAGCGCCGCGCGCAGCGTTTGCCGCGTGGCATCCCCCAACGGACCATCGAAACGTTCCACCAAGGCGCGTAGCAACTCACGGTCCTCCGGGTTGACAGAAAACTCCACTCGAACCCGTCCTTCGGCGGCTAAACGCTCGCGGTAACGCGCAAGAGCTTGGCGCTGTGCTTTGCTTACGGTCATCTGGGTCTCCGGAAATATCTCCGGATACATCATACTGCGAATTCCTGAGTACGGATAAGGGGGGCTCAGGTTTGCTTCGGCGTTGGTTACTCATGTACAGGGGTGGTCCGCAAAAAAATTAGTTTGCAGCCTACAAACCCAGCGTCGCGCGTAAAAGCGGAAACTGCATTTTCCGCGAAGGAGACGCAATACGCTGTCCTCAGCCCGGACCAAAAGTGCGCGCGGCGGGATAAGCGCCCACAAACCATTTGGCCCTTCGGCAGCGGCGCGCATTCTGCGAGAATGCTGGCATGAACATTCGCCATATCGCCGCTTTCGCCCTCGCCTGCCTGCTACTGCCTGGCGCTGCCAATGCCGCCGAAGCGCAAACGCCGGTAGCGAGTCCGCCGGCGACCTCCATTGGCCTGGCCTTCGGACGCGGCCTCGACGTGAACCTGCCGAATCTGCCCGGCAAGCTAGCCTCCGGGGATTTACCTTGGGACGACAGCCGCTTCGTGGGCCTTTATGCCAGCCGCGAAGGCCGCACGCTGGGCCAAGCCTCGGCCCTGCTCGACCGCACTTGGTTCCGTAACGTGCGCCAGGGGTTCACCGGCAGCCTGCTGAAACACAGCGGCTTGCAGACCAACTGGGAAGCCGGCGTGGCCTACACGCTGGCCACCCCCGCCCTGCGTTTGGGCCCCGTGGCCACCAGCCTGAAAGTGGGCGGCGGCTACAGCTACGCATTTTCTCGCCCGAGCTACGAAGACGGCCCCTTCGCCGAACCCGACCGCCGCTACCGCGGCCAATTCCTGCTGCTGGTGGAAAACCACTGGCGTCTGGCAGACAGCGACAAATGGTCGGTGGTGCTGCGTGTGCACCACCGGTCCGGCGTCTACGGCCTGGTAGCCCCGCGCAATGTCGGGTCTAACTTTCTAGCGGTGGGGGTCGAGAGGAGGTTGTAGGGGGGAAACTGCTGCCACGCGAATGCCGAGGTAGGTAGGCGTTTGGGGAAAATTCCTGAGGCAATTTTTAACGAGCGTCTACTGCTTCCCTACCCAACTTACTGTTCTGTATTTTCTGAGCGATAGCAGTCGAATGCTCCATGCCAGAACACTCCCAATCAAAATACCTCGCGTAACGCCCCAACACTCCCGCCACCAGTTCCTCCAGCGTCCGTTTCCTACCGCGCCGCGCAGCGGTAGCGGCCGCGAGCCCCCTGTCCTCCGTCACCCCCCACCCAGCATAAAACGGCGACCCGTACGTCACCACGTGCTTGCTACGCAGCAGGGCGTCAAACCCACTCAATGACGTCAGCGTGTGAACTTCATCGGCCAGGGCAATCAACTGCAGTAACGGGGTTTCCGAATCTGCCACGTCCGCGCCCTCGGGGCAACCCTTCATTCCTTTGCGGTTGCC
>CAIOHZ010000038.1 GCA_903858165.1 uncultured Pseudomonadota bacterium | reverse complement strand
CGTCATGGGCGTATCCACGCCGGCAGCATCGCCTACCGCGTGCACTGCTTGCACGGCAGCGCCGGGGCGGAACTGCGCATGGGCAGCATCCCAATCCAGCTTGCCGCCGGACTGCGAGAACAGGTGCACGGTGGGCGAATGCCCGCCGGACATGGCCAGCACGTCAGCGGACAAATTCAGCGTACGCGTCTTGGCGCCACCCTCAGGGCCAACGCGAACCTTCACGCTACGCAGCGCGGGGCGACCGTTGGTGCCGTAAACCACAGCGTCCGTGTGCACGGTGAAGCCCGCTTCACGCGCGGCCACTGCCGCAGCAGGCGCGGCACGGCTGTCGACGATGGCCACCACTTCACCGCCCGTGGCAGCGAAAGCATGTGCCGTGGCATAGGCGTCGTCGTTGTTGGTGAACACCACGAGCCGGTCGCCGGCGCGCGTGCCGAATTCACCCAGATAACGGCGCACCGCCGTGGCCAGCATGACGCCCGGGCGGTCGTTGCCCGGGAATACCAGCGGGCGTTCCAGTGCACCGGTAGCCACCACCACGCGCCCGGCACGCACTTGCCACAAGCGTTGACGCGGCAAGTGCTTCGGCGCATTTGGGCCCAAGTGGTCGGTTACGCGCTCCACGAGCGTAAGCGCGTTGTGGTCCCAGTAGCCGGCGGCCGTGGTGCGCGGCAGTGCCGTGGCACCGCCGGCTTCCAAAGCGGCGAGCTGCTCATCGATCCAATCACTGGCGGCACTACCGGCCAGCGCTTTGCCTTCAACCGTGCAGCTATCCCACAGCAGGCGCCCACCGAAGCGCGGCTCTTGCTCGCAGACAATGACGCGTTGCCCTTCGGCCGCGGCATTCACGGCCGCCGCCAAGCCCGCAGGGCCACCGCCAACAACCAACACATCGCAGTGCGCGTAGCGGGTTTCATACCGCGAAGGGTCGGCTTCCGTGGAGGGCCGCCCAAGGCCAGCCGCACGGCGGATATGGCCTTCGAACAGATGCCAGTCCGGCCACATGAAGGTCTTGTAGTAGAAGCCAGCGGTGAGGAAGCGCTCGAACGGACGCAGCACGGCGCCCACATCAAACGCGGCCGAAGGCCAGCAGTTCACGGCGCGGGCCACCAAGCCTTCGTAGAGTTCCACTTCCGTGGCGCGCAGGTTGGCGGTGCTCCAAGCACCTTCGCCCACCTGCATCAATGCATTCGGTTCTTCCACGCCAGCGGCCAGCAAGCCACGTGGGCGGTGCAGCTTGAACGAACGCCCCACTACGCTGACGCCATTGGCGAGCAGTGCGGAAGCCAGCGTGTCGCCCGCATGGCCGGTGTATGCGCGGCCATCGAAGGTGAAGCGCAGCGGACGGCTGCGGTCTACACAGCCACCAGCGGCAAGACGCGAACCACTCATGGCTTGGCTCCGGCAACGCTCGCGGGCACGGGGTCCGTCATGCCGTAAACAGCCACAATTTCATGGGTCACGGTGTTGCGGGCCACGTTGAACCACTGGCGGCAGCCGTTGACATGCCCCCAGCGCTCCAAGTGAACGCCTTTCG
>CAIOHZ010000037.1 GCA_903858165.1 uncultured Pseudomonadota bacterium | reverse complement strand
TGGTCGACGACAAGGGCCGCAAGATGTCGAAGAGCCTCGGTAACGTGGTGTTGCCGCAGAAGGTAGTCGGTACGCTGGGTGCCGACGTACTGCGCTTGTGGGTGGCAGCCACCGACTACAGCAACGAGATGGGTGCGTCGGACCAGATTTTGACGCGCACGGCAGATTCGTACCGCCGTATCCGCAACACGGTGCGCTTCTTGTTGGGTAATCTCACGGGGTTCACGCCGGCTACCGACTGTGTGCCGGCAGCGGAGCTGGTGGCGATTGATGCTTGGGCGCTTGGCCGCACGGCGGCGCTGCAAACGGAAATCCAAACGGCGTACCAAACCTACCAGTTCCACCAAATCTACCAGCAGCTGCACCAGTTCTGCGTGGTAGACCTTGGTGGCTTCTGGCTGGACATCATCAAGGACCGTCTCTACACCACGCCTGCCGCCAGTTTGGCACGGCGCTCCGCGCAGACGGTCATGTACCACCTGCTCGAAGCGATGGTGCGTTGGTTGGCGCCCATCACGAGTTTCACCGCCGAAGAAATCTGGAAGTTCCTGCCGGCCCCGGCCACTGGCAAGCCGCGGGCGGATAGCGTGTTTCTGACGACTTGGTACGAACTGCCTTCCTCGAATGGTGTTGCCACTGCGGGTGTTACTCCGCAATGGGACGCGGTCGTTGCGCTCAAGTCCGCGGTGGCTGCGCCGGTCGAGGCTTTGCGTGCTGCGGGCCAGTTAGGCTCTGGGCTCGAGGCCGAAGTGGACCTTTATGTGGATGCCGCTGTGGTCGACAGCCTCGGTGGGTTGGGGGGTGCTGGCGACGAACTCCGCTTCGTGCTCATCACCAGCGCCGCCCGCTTGCATCCATTGGCTGCTGCGCCAGCAGGCGCCACGACGGCAAAGCTTGAAGGCGACGCTGGTGAGCTGCGTATCGTGGTGACGCCAAGTACGGCACCGAAGTGCGTACGCTGCTGGCACCGGCGTTCCGATATTGGTAGGCATCCGGAACATCCGGAGCTTTGTGGCCGTTGTGTCGGTAACCTCGCCGGCGCGGGCGAGACGAGGGTCTGGGCATGAGTGAAAAGGACAACCCCTTGCTCGAAGGCGTGTTGAAAGACCCCGTCGAGACAGTGCGCCGCCAACTGATGTCGGGCACCAATGCCTTGCCCTTATTGTGGTGGTCGTTGTTCATCGTGGTGCTTGATCAGGCCACGAAGCTCTGGGTCGTCGCCGTGTTCCGGCTCTACGAGCGTCTGCCTGTTCTGCCCGTGCTGGAAATTACGCGGTTGCACAACACCGGTGCCGCCTTCAGTTTCCTGGCTGGGGCTGGTGGTTGGCAGCGCTGGTTCTTTGTCGGGTTGGCCGTGTTGGTCAGTATCGGCATTGCGGTCTGGTTGCGCCAACTGAACCCGCGGCAGCAGCCGCTGGTTTGTGTGGGTCTGGCCTCCATCCTCGGTGGCGCTATTGGTAATGTCATCGACCGCCTGCTGCACGGACACGTGGTCGACTTCATTCATTTCCACTGGGCTGACTACTGGTTTCCGGCATTCAACGTGGCCGATATCGCCATTACGACCGGCGCTGGCCTGTTGATTCTGGATGCCGTGCTGGAAGGGCGTCGCAAGCCATGAAACTGTTGCTCGCCAATCCGCGTGGCTTCTGCGCTGGTGTCGATCGTGCCATCGACATCGTAGAACGCGCTATCACCCTGTTTGGTGCGCCCATCCACGTGCGCCACGAGGTGGTCCACAACAAGTACGTAGTGGAGCGGTTGCGGGCGCTCGGGGCCTTGTTCGTCGAGGAACTCGATGAAGTGCCCAATGGCGCCACGGTCATCTTCAGTGCGCATGGAGTGAGCCGTGCCGTGCAACAGGAAGCGAAGCGGCGTGGGCTGACCGTGTTCGACGCCACGTGCCCCCTGGTGACCAAGGTTCACATGCAGGTGACACGCTATGCGCGCGAAGCCCGCGAAGTGGTGCTCATCGGTCATGCGGGCCACCCCGAGGTAGAAGGCACGATGGGGCAGTTCGACAGCGCGCTGGGTGGCCGCATTTTGTTGGTGGAGACTCCGGACGATGTGGCGGGTCTCGAGATTCGCGATCCGGCGCGGCTGGCGTTCGTCACGCAAACGACCTTGTCGGTCGATGACACTGCGCGCGTGGTGGAGGCCCTGCGTGCGCGCTTCCCTGAGTTGGTGGCGCCGCGCAACGAGGACATTTGCTATGCCACGCAGAATCGCCAGGATGCTGTAAAGACGCTGGTGGAGGAATGCGATATCGTCATCGTGGTGGGCAGTCGCAGCAGTTCCAACAGTAACCGCCTGCGCGAGATTGCCGAGAAAGCCGGGCTGCCTGGGTATTTGGTGGATGGTCCCGAGGACTTGCAGCGCGAGTGGTTCGTGGACCGCCACTGCGTCGGCGTTACCGCAGGAGCTTCTGCCCCCGAGGTGCTGGTGCGCCGCGTGGTAGACCAATTGGTGGCTTGGGGCGCCGAGCCGGCGGCAGAGCTGCCGGGACGCGAGGAGCATGTGGTGTTCGCATTGCCCAAACCCTTGCGCGAGGCGCGGGCCGTCAAGGCTTAGCGTATTGGTCTTGGCGGGTTGGCCTTAACGTCGCCAGCATTCGCGGCTCGTGTTCCTGCCGTCCATGGCACGCGCAAACCCCATTCCTGTTGTGTCGAGCCGCAGTTCGGCGCAGACGGGGTCTGTAACCGGGTTCATGGCCACGGCCTGCAGTTCCCAGTTTTCTTCGCCTGACGCCACGAGACTGAAATTCCACCCGGCCGGTGGCAAAGTAGGTGAGGCGAGTTCGGTGGCGGAAGTAGCCATTGATGGAATAACCGCCAGCCGCGATGCATAGAAGCCGTGCTGCAGGCGATGGGTTTCCTGTGCGGCGGCTAGCCGCCACAAAGCCATGCGCACCTCGTGCCGTGCGGCGCGCGCGCGTACTGCGGCGTAGCCGTCCGTGGCCAGCAGCATGAGCATGGCCGAGATAGACAGTACTACCAGCAGCTCCAGCAGGGAGAAGCCGCGGGTTACTAGTCGGCGCGGCTTTGCCTGCCAGCGAATCTTCATGGGGTAACCTCTACGTTGCGCCAGACGGTGCGCTGGGCGGCTGAGGCCAGGCTGGTGTCGCTGGCGGGGAGGTAGGCGTAGTCCTGTTCAAGTTGTACGGCAGCGCCACGTCCTGCCCTAGCCAGCGCTACGGCCCGTTCATGTCTTTCAACGACGGCGGTGCCGCCTGCAGTCAATGCGGTGCTCCATTGACCCAAGGGCCGTACCTGCAGCCATACCTTCACGCCATCGCTGGTGGTCCAGTTTGCTTCCCACGGAGCGGTGCGGGTTGGTGCTTGGCGTATGGCATAGGCTAGGGTGTCCTCCGCCGCTTCGAAGGCGACACGACGGAACCAGGCCGCTTGGCTCGCGCGCGTATCCAGCGTAGCGCTAGCCACTGTCGATAGGGCGAGTACTCCACCCAGTGACAACAGCAGCAGCAAGATGGGCAGCAGGAAACCCCGCGGCAGGCCAGCAAGTCGGTTCAATTCCATGGGCTGGCGGTTCCATTACGTAGCAATACCATCCGCTGTGCGGTCCTCTTCAGGGCCGCGTTGCGGAGTGAACGTGAGGTGACAGCGAGCAGCAACAAACGGCCTGAAGATCCTGTCGGCGAGGGCAGCACGCTAACGGCCAAGCGTTCGATGCCGGGCACCAGTTCTTCGTCCTCGAAGCGTGGCCCACTGGTCCCACCGACCAACTGCTTGCGACGCAGACTGGGTTGGTTGCGGACGCCGGTGCTGTCGCGTGACACGTAGAAGGCGTTGACCACCAACAAGGTTTGCATAGGCGTTGGCGGCGTTGTTGCCGAAGGAATGACGCCAACTGCCATTGCCGGTTGCAGCACCACGCCCACGATTCCGTTGCGGAGTCGACCTGCTACGGGCGTGCTTTCCACCCAAAGCGCCCCAGCATCTTCCGCAGTGAGAGCCGCGGTGGCGCGGCGGGTAAGCAATAAGTCGCTGCCTGGCATGGCGCGTCCATCGGGGCCGGCGGTACAGAGCAGGGGCCACGCGCCCGTGGCCCAGGTTTTCCACTGCACGGGGTGGCCAAGATCTTGCGCCAGCGAAGGGATGCACCGACCGCCGACTGCGAGCGAGGAGGTTTCAGTGGTTCCCAGCAGAGAGCTGCCTTCTAGCGTCGTTCGGCTCGAGAGTAGGCCATAGGCGCCACTTTGGCGAACCTCGGTCTCCAGCAAGTCTAGGGCAGCGCGGGTTTGCTCCTGCAATTCCAAAGCAGCCTGCAGTTCGCGTGCGGTGCGGCTGGCAAGGTGCAGCCATTGCGTTGCCGCCACGAGCAGCAGGCCTGCCATCGCCACGGCTGCCAGCAGTTCGATCAGGCTCATCCCGGTAGCCCGTTTGTTGCCAAGCAGGCGCTGGTTCATGGGTGACTTTCCATGGCCAGTTCCAGCCCGCCGGTGGCGGCGGTGGCCAGCCAGCCTCCGTCGCTCGCGACGGGTTGCCAAGACAGGAGCAACGTCGGGCTGACGATGGCACTGGGGCTGGTGTTGCCAGTACCCGTGCCTGCACCAGTGCCTGTACCGGTGCCTGTGCCAGTACCAGCACCAGTGCTGAGGCCGCCACCGCCGTACGTCGCCCGCCAGACGGCGGCCAGCGGCGCCGCTTCTGCCGGGAAGGTGGTCTGCGTGCCCAGCAGACGCGAGCCTTCGTTGGCGGCACTAAGGGCATCCAGCGCCGCTGACTGAAGGGTGGAACTGGCGACAGTTTGCCGGGCTTGCAGCAGCCCTTGTGCCAGTGCGAGGGCACTGACGGCGAGCAGCAGTAGCCCAGCCAGCACCTCGGCAAGGGCGTAGCCGCATTGCCCGCTAGCGGCCCGCACACGACCGGAGCGGGCGACCACGAGGCTGCGGCCCGTGCTGCGACGGTCGCACAGGGTGAGGGTGGCCGGTGTGGCATTGCCGGAGGGGCTGAAGAGGATGGCGCTGCGGTTGATAGCCACCCGCTGCCCGGCGGGCAAGGTGCGGTAGCGGAACTCGACCACGCGTCCGGTCGCCAGCGCCTCGCTGCGGGCCAGCGCCAGCCCCCGCGCCAGTTCGTCGAGGGTGGTTTGGAGTTGCAGGTCCAGCGCCCAGGTGTGCAGGGCGGGGGTGGCTAGCGCCGCGAGTATCCCCAGAACCAGCAGTGCCACCAGCAGTTCTTGTAGGCTGTGACCTGCGCTTGGGCGCAGTCGCTGCCTGCGCTCGTGGTGCTTAAGTCGCTGCATCTTTGCCCCTCCTTGGATGAAACCCGGAGCGGCAGACTAGGCGGCAGGGCCAGGGAAAGCACTGCGCATTTGCGGTGTCTTTAATTGAAAACAAGCACTTGCGAGTGGCGGAAGATCGATTACTCGCCTATCATCTGAAAAATGCATAGACCCAACCCGATTGGTTCCTCCCGCGCCTTGGTGGCAAGCACGCCGCTGCTGGCGACGTCAGAGGCGGTACGCGAGCTGTTTGCCGAAAGCGGCATTGGTTGCACCTCCCAGCGTTTGTTGGTGGGGCGGTTGCTCTTCGCTCGCGACCAGCATGTTTCGGCGGACCGCCTGTTGGCCATGGTCTTGGCCGCTGGTGCCCGGGTCTCCAAGGCAACGGTCTACAACACCTTGAACCTCTTTGCCGAACACGGTTTGGTTCGCTCCCTGAAGTTGGACGGCGACTACACTGTCTTCGACAGCAATACGGCGCCACACCACCACCTCTACGACGAACACAGTGGCGAACTTTGCGATGTGGCCGTGGACGAAGTGGCGTTCTCGAGGCTTCCGCAGCTGCCCTCCGGTACGGAACTCGCCGGTCTGGATGTGGTACTGCGGGTGCGGCGGCGCACACCCTGGCCATAAGTCGTCTTGGCTGGAAGCGTCGCATCGCCTATACTTCGGCGTCTTGAATGAGCGCCGACATAGCTCAGTTGGTAGAGCAACTGATTCGTAATCAGTAGGTCCCGTGTTCGAGTCACGGTGTCGGCACCATCCCTTCGGGGCCCGTTTGCGGGTTCCATCATCGGGCCTTTCGGGGCCGTCCTGGCGGGCCGCCCGCCGCGGGTCCAGGCGCGGTCGACGCTCTGCCGAAGTTGCAGGCCGCCATGACAATCATCCGTGAAGCCGATTTCGTGCAAAGCATCGCCGATGCGCTGCAGTTCATCTCCTATTACCACCCGGCGGACTATCTCCAGCACTTGGCGCGCGCCTACGAGCGCGAGCAGTCGCCGGCCGCCAAAGACGCCATCGCGCAAATCCTGACAAATTCACGTATGTGCGCTGAAGGGCGCCGCCCCCTCTGTCAGGACACCGGCATCGTCAACGTGTTCCTGAAGGTGGGCATGGACGTGCGTTGGGATACGCGGTTGTCGCTCAACGAGTTGGTCAACGAAGGCGTTCGTCGCGCCTACAACCACCCGGACAACAAACTGCGCGCCTCGGTCGTTGCCGATCCGGCGTTCAGCCGCCGCAATACCAAAGACAACACGCCGGCAGTCGTTCATACGGAACTGGTGCTGGGCAACCACGTCGAGGTGTCGGTAGCCGCCAAGGGTGGCGGGTCCGAGAACAAATCCAAGTTCGTCATGCTCAACCCCTCCGACAGCATCGTCGACTGGGTACTGAAGACCGTGCCGACGATGGGGGCGGGCTGGTGTCCGCCGGGCATGCTGGGCATTGGCATCGGCGGTACGGCAGAGAAGGCCATGCTCATGGCGAAAGAATCGCTGATGGAGCCGCTCGACATGCACGAGTTGCTAGAGCGCGGTCCCGCCAATGCGCTGGAAGAGCTGCGCATCGAACTCTACGAAAAGGTGAATGCACTCGGCATCGGTGCGCAAGGGCTCGGTGGCCTGTCGACGGTGCTGGACGTGAAGGTGGTCGACTACCCGACCCACGCGGCCTCCAAGCCGGTGGCGATGATTCCGAACTGCGCGGCTACCCGGCATGCGCACTTTGTGCTGGATGGTTCTGGCCCGGCCTTGCTGGAGCCGCCGTCGCTCGACAGTTGGCCCAAGGTGGGCTGGACGCCGGGTGGCGATTCGCGCCGCGTGAACCTTGACACGCTGACCCGTGAAGAAGTGAAGCAGTGGAAGCCCGGCGAGACACTGCTGCTGAACGGCAAGATGCTCACGGGGCGTGATGCTGCGCATAAGCGCATTGCCGACCTCTACGCGAAGGGTGAGTCGCTACCGGAAGGCGTAGACCTGCGCAATCGCGTTATTTACTACGTGGGCCCCGTGGACCCGGTGCGCGACGAAGTAGTGGGTCCAGCGGGCCCCACCACTGCCACCCGCATGGACAAATTCACGGACCTGATGCTGGAGAAGACCGGCTTACTGGCGATGATTGGCAAAGCCGAGCGCGGGCCCGCGGCCATCGAATCCATTCGTAAGCACGAATCCGCCTATCTCATGGCAGTCGGTGGAGCGGCGTATCTTGTGTCCAAGGCCATCCGCTCTTCGCGCGTGGTGGCGTTCGCGGACCTTGGTATGGAGGCCATTTACGAGTTCGAGGTACAGGACATGCCCGTGACGGTAGCGGTGGACGCTAACGGCACCAGCGTGCACAACACGGGCCCGGCCGAGTGGGCCGGGAAGATCAAGACGCTGAATATTCCGGTGCGCGTCGCGTGAGGCAGGCTACGCCGCTTTGCGGAACATGGAGCCCAGCGCCTGTCGGCCAGTGGCTGTGAACAGGGCAATGGGCCAAGTGACGGCGCAAAGCAGGCGAGCCACCAGCACGCCGGTGGCGCGTTCGTGGGCCGTGCTGGTGGAGCTGGCGCCAAGGCCAAGGCCCAGCGCTACCACGCACAGCACGAAACCGACGAACACCCAGGCCAGCAGCAGGAAGCGGATGACAAGCATGGCCACAGGATACACCGCATGACGTGGCTGTTTCGCGCCCTGTCCCGCCTGCCGCTGCCGGTGCTTTACGCGTTCGGTCGGGGCTTGTGCTTCCTGCTCTTCAACGTGTTGAACGTGCGCGGAGGCGTGGTGATGGACAATCTCGCTCGTTCGTTTCCGGAACGTTCGCAAGCGGAGCGCCGCCAGCTTTGGCGGGCCTATCACCGCCAGGTGATGGACGTGGCCATGGAAACCATCAAGGGCTTCTCGCTACCGGCGGAGCAACTGCGCGAACGGGTGGTGCTGGAAGGTTTCGAGCCTGTGCTCGCAGAGATTGCCGCTGGTCGCTCATTGATGATTGTCACTGCACATCACTGCAACTGGGAATGGCTGTTGCTGCGGCTAACCGAAGCCCTGCCTTGCCCGGTAGATGCTATCTACAAGACGCTGCAACCGGCGGGCGTGGATGAAGCGTTTCTGGCGATGCGTTCGCGTTTTGGTGGACGCATGGTGTCGGCCAAGGAGGTGCTGAAGCGCATCTTGGGGCGCCGCGAGAACCCACGTGTCATTGCTTTGGTGGCGGATCAGGTGCCGCTTTCCGCGGCCAACAAGATCTGGCTGAAGTTTCTCGGACAGGACACGGCATTCTTTGCTGGCCCGGAAGAGATTAGCCGTGCCCTGAAATTGCCGGTGTTTTTTCTGGCGATGGAACGGTTGGAACTTGGGCGTTACCGCGTAACGGCAGAGTTGCTGTCACGCCCTGGCGAGGGTGGCGAAGTGCCGAAGGAAACTACCCGCCGCTATGCGCAGCGCCTTGAGGCGCATCTGCTGGCCCACCCTGCGGATTGGTTCTGGGGCCATCGGCGCTGGAAGCTGCAAAAGCCCTTGTACGGCAAGTAAGCGAAAAGTCGCGAGCAAGCTCGCTCCCACAGGCTTTATGGTAGAAGAGAGCTTGCTCCCGACTCTTAGCTCAGCTTGCTGTCGATATGCGCCGCCAATGCGCGAATGGTGGGGTGGTCAAACAACTCCGTGAGGTCCACCACGCCTGGGTGGTCGCGGTCGACTTCCTCGTGAATCTGGATGAGTACGAGTGAGCTGGCCCCAACCTCGAACAGGTTGTCGTCCAGCCCCACATCCTTGGGAGCCATCGCGGCATCGACGATGTTCTTCAGGCGTTGTTCCATGGCCGTGCAAGCCAGTGCCGCACCCGGCGCGGCAGCCTCCGCCATGGCGGCCTCACGCTGCGCACGCAGCGTCGCTATTTCAGCCATTTCAGCCGTGAACGCACCGTCGAGATATTCCTTGGCCAGTAGTCCGCGCTGTAGCTTGCCGCTGGTGGTCTTGGGGATACGCTTCACTGGCACTACCTGCGCTACTTCGAGGCCGGCATATTCGTTGACCACGCGCGCTACGGCATCGGCGGTGGGCAGGAAGTCTTCCATGGACCCGCGATGCAGCACGAACAATGTCAGCTCGTCGGCTTCGGCGCCGTTCGGGCGACATGCGGCTGCCACGACCTTGCCGAGTTCCAGGCCCGGTGCGCGGATGGCAATATTTTCCAAGTCATGTGGGTAGTAGTTCTGACCGTTGACGAAGATG
>CAIOHZ010000036.1 GCA_903858165.1 uncultured Pseudomonadota bacterium | reverse complement strand
GCGCTGCAGGCCGGTTTCCCGGGCCATGTTTTCGAGCTGGCCGAGGAAGCTGTCGAGCGCCTGTTCCAGCTCCGGGCGGCAGTTGAGTTGGGCGGGGCGGCGGTTCAGGATGGGCATGGGCAGGGTCCTTTTGGCGGCAGCAGCTTAGGTACCCATTGAACCAAGACGGATGGACAAAATAAGTCCAAGAATATCCGGAAAACCATTGTTTAGACATGTTCTGTCCGATGATTAGGCGATGCTTTGGCGAAGGAGAGCCGATGACCCGCAACCTGAAACGCAAAGAACTCAGCCGCACCAAGCTCGAGCTGTTCTGCAACTGTGCTCGGTGTTTCTACGACGACGTGGCGCTGGGCCTCAAGCGCCCTTCGTCGCCGCCGTTCACGCTGAACATCGCCGTGGATGAACTGCTGAAGCGCGAGTTTGATGTTCACCGCGCGGCCGGTACGCCGCACCCTTTGTGTGCTGCAGAGCCAGCACTCGCAGGCGTGGTGCCGTTCCCGCACGCGGAGATGGATGCGTGGCGGTTCAACTTCACTGGCGTGCGCTGGCAGCACCCTGGCAATGGCTGGACGCTCTTTGGCGCCGTCGACGATGTATGGGTGCAGCCAGACGGCGCCGTCATGGTGGTGGACTACAAGGCCACTTCGCGTGCGGAGGCGGTGTCTACGGCCGGCCTGTACGACTCTTACCGCCGTCAGGCGGAGGTGTACCAGTTTCTGTTGGCGGGGCAGGGGCTAGGCGTTTCTGACACCGCGTGGTTTGTTTACGCGAACGGCGACAAAACCCGCGCCGCTTTCGGTGGGGAGCTGAAGTTCCGCATGAACCTAGTGCCGTACGTTGGGGACCGCAGCTGGGTGCAGGGCATGTTCGAGCAGGCTGTCGCTTGCGCCGAAGGCACGGAGCGGCCGCCGGCGGCGGAGGCGTGTGAGTGGTGTGCCTATGTGGAGCGGCGGGGGGCGTGAAGACACGGCGCTAAAAGCATGTAAGCGTGCGGATTACGTCAACCTAGTGTGCGTGCCTTTCCGTTGCAGAACTCCAGCAGTCCGCGGTAGTCGTGGGCGTCCGCTGCGCGGAGTGCCGCAATGTAGCGACGGCGGTTCTCATCGGCTGTCGTCAGTTCGCTGGCTACCCATGAAAGTGGTGAGCCAGTGAGCTTTCTGCTAAGGAAATCCGCAGACAAACGTGCATGCCTGCCATTGCCGTTTGGGAACAAATGTATTTGGACCAGGCGGTGATGGAAGCGAACGGCAATTTCCGTGGCTGAATACGACTGGTATTCGACTTGAGTGCGCACATCATCCAGTAGCGTCCGCAGGCGGACGGGAATGTGACCCCAGTCGACTCCGATATTCTTGTCCGATTGCCGGAAGTTCCCTGCCCACGCCCAAGTCTCGTCGAACATCCTTCGGTGCAGTTCGCGCAGGAACTCCTCGGACAGTACGTCCAGCTTTCGCTGCCGAAACGCCCAGCGCATGGCCTGCAGAATGTTCGCCTGCTCCCACTCGTTCAGTTGGGCTTGCCGGGTGATGTGCTTGGGAATCAGTCCCTCGGTTTCATCGGGCGTAAGCGGAGTGGCACCGGCTGGGTAGTGGAACTGAATCACCAAATCCTCTTGCGGACTCCCGCAGCAAGCGCTTCTGCCTCGCGTTGCAGCAGTTCCGCCGTTGCGGCTTCGCTGACTGCTTGGTCCTCTAGGGCCATGCTTCGGGTCAGCGCGGCAATGCGCTCATGTGCCACATAGGTGGCCTGCTTTCGAATGGACTCTTCCAAGGACTGCCGCGGCACGAGAGCGTAGTGAAGTTCGCAGTCCAGTGCTTCGGCAATTCGCCGCAGGGTGTGGAGGCTGATGGCGTCCGCGGCTTCCGATTCCTCGAACTTGCGGACGGCCGAATCTGTCACCTGCAGGCGTTTGGCCAACGCGGCGGACCCCATACCCAGCGCGTGGCGAATAGATCGCACCCAGCCCTGCTTCGGGCGAGTGGGCAGCCGAGACTGGCGCCACTGGTTCAAGGTGGCATCGAGTTGGCGAAGTTGAACCAGCTGCAGTTGTTTGTCCATGGGAGTTCGGCCGATCGCGCCTGATTAATTAGTAGTTAAAACTACCATAAAATAAATTTATTCGGTAGTCTTAACTACCGAATTATGACTTTGCCTCCATGGCCCTCACCCCCAACAAGGCCTCTGCCAGTTCCGGGATGTCGTCTGGCCAGTATTCGGGCGGCCGGGGATACTGCGTGCCGCTGCCTTGAACGGGGCGGCAGGCGAGCACCTGCGTGGTCCAGTGCGCGGGCCAGGCTTGGCGTCCGTACGCCGCGCCTAGCAGGGCGCCGGCAATGGCGCCATTGGTGTCCGTGTCGCCACCGCAGCCGACCACCTGCACCAAGCCCTCTGCGGCTGATGGTGCGTGCAACAAGGCGTGGAACGCCGCCTGCAGGGCTGTAAGCACCCAGCCCATCTGCCGCGTGAAGTCCTCAGGCAGTTCGCCGCGAGCGGCGGCTTCCAGTCTGGTAACGACGGCTTGTACTGCTTCGGCAGTAGCTGCCATGCCGCCGGCCTCGAGGGCGTTGCCAGTTTCGCGCGCAGCGGCCATTGCTGCGGCGTGCATCTCCTGTGGCGTGGCGCCAGCGATGCCGGCATGTAGCGCGACTACGTAAGCGGCGTTCGCCACCACGCACACCGGGTTTGGGTGGGACAGCAACGCGTCTTCCGCAGCCCAGGCAGCGGCTTGGTCCGCGTTGGCAGCCGCGATGGCGAGCGGCGAGGCGCGCATGGTGGCGCCGTTGGACTGCGATATGCGGTTCGCGTTGTTGCGCGCGACGGCAGCGGCGCCTTGTGTGCCTTGCTTCAATTCACTGAACGCCTGCCGTGTGGTGATGCCGATGTCCCAGCCGTCGC
>CAIOHZ010000035.1 GCA_903858165.1 uncultured Pseudomonadota bacterium | reverse complement strand
TCGCCGGTTCCACCATTTGCACCAGTTCCACCTTGTCGAACTGGTGCTGGCGAATAAGTCCGCGCGTATCACGGCCCGCAGCACCCGCTTCCGAACGGAAGCAAGGCGTGTGTGCCACGTACTTCATGGGGAGCTTTTCCGGCGCCACAATTTCATCACGCACGAAATTCGTCACCGGCACTTCGGCGGTAGGAATCAGGTAGTGCCCCGTGTCTGAAAGCACCTTGAAGAGGTCTGCTTCGAACTTCGGCAACTGCCCCGTGCCCTGCATCGATTCAGCATTAACGAGGTAAGGCACATAGGCCTCCACGTAACCGTGCTGCTGCGTATGCGTGTCCAGCATGAACTGCGCGAGCGCACGGTGAAGACGTGCTACGCCACCGGTGAGCACCGCGAACCGCGCACCGCTGAGCTTCGCGGCAGTTTCGAAGTCGAGGCCGCCGAGCTTTTCACCGAGCGCCACATGGTCTTGGGGCGCGAAGTCGAAACTGCGTGGCGTACCCCAAGTACGCAGTTCCACGTTGCCATGCTCGTCCTTACCTTCCGGCACGCTGGAATGCGGCAGGTTTGGCAGGCGCAAGGCAAGATCGTCGAAAGCGGTCTGCGCCGCGGCAAAGGCCTCCTCAGCTGCCTTCATCTGCGCGCCGAGGTTCTCCACTTCAGCAAGCAAAGGCGCCACGTCTTGGCCTTGCGCCTTGGCCTTGCCGATATCCTTGGAGCGAACGTTACGTTCGTTACGCAAGCGCTCTACATCCAGCGTGGCTGCCTTGCGGCGCTCTTCAATGGCGTTAAACGCGGCAACGTCGAGTTCGAACCCGCGACGGGCCAGTTGCGCGGCCACCGTCGTGATGTCGCTCCGCAGGAGTTTCGCTTCAAGCATCTTTCTTCTCCCTGAACCGGGCAGCGCCTAGGGCGCTACCCCTTGCTAATACGATGGCTAATACGATGGCTAATCCGATGGCTCACCGCGCCAAGCGCTCACTTGCGCGCCTCCGCACGGCGTGCGCGCAACCGCGCCAGTGCCTCGCCAATCTTGATTTCGAGCCCACGGTCTACCGGCGAATAATACTGGCGGTCCGGCAGGGTGTCCGGGAAATAGCGCTGGCCAACGGCCACGCCACCGGCGGAATCGTGGTCGTACTGGTAACCCTGCCCGTGGCCCATCTGCTTAGCAAAGCGCGTGGGCGCATTGCGCAAGTGGTTGGGCACCTCGTGCGAAGCGCCTGCCTTCACATCGGCCATGGCCGCCTTGTAGGCCACATAGACCGCATTGCTCTTGGCGGCAATGGCGAGAAACACCACTGCTTGCGCCAGCACCAGCTCACCTTCCGGCGAGCCTAAGCGCTCGTAGGCTTGTGCAGCCTCCAGCGCCAGCGTCAAGGCGCGTGGGTCTGCGTTGCCCACTTCCTCGCTGGCCATGCGCACCAAGCGCCGCGAGAGGTACGACATGTCCACCCCACCGTCCACCATGCGGCAGTACCAGTAGAGCGCAGCATCCGGGTCGCTACCGCGCACCGATTTATGGAGCGCGGAGATTTGGTCGTAGAAAGCGTCGCCGCCCTTGTCGAAGCGCCGCACGCGATGCGCGGTGGCCTCGGCGGCAATCTCACCGGAAATTTCTCCGCCATCATCAACAAGGCTGGCCGCCACCTCCAGAAGATTCAGCGAACGCCGTCCGTCGCCATCGGCAGCGACTGCCAAGGCCTCGAGCGCCTCTGGAGCCGCGCGCAAGCGACGAGCACCCAGCCCGCGCTCCTCGTCCGCCAAGGCCGTCGCCAGCAACGGCAGCAAGTCCGCGGGCTCCAGCGGACGCAACGGGTAAACCTGTGCGCGCGACAGTAGCGCCGCATTCACTTCAAAGGCGGGGTTCTCCGTGGTAGCACCAACGAACACCAACGTGCCGTCTTCGACATAGGGCAGGAAGGCGTCTTGCTGGGACTTATTGAAGCGATGCACCTCGTCGAGGAAGAGCAGCGTGCCCTTCCCGGTAGCGCGACGGCGCACCTTTGCCGCCTCCACCACTTCGCGCACATCTTTCACGCCCGCTTGCACGGCAGAAAGCTGCGCGAACTCGGCATCGGCAGCCTTGGCGACTAAACGCGCGAGCGTGGTCTTGCCGGTACCGGGTGGGCCCCAGAACAAGGCACTGTGCAGGGCGGCGCCTTCTGCCAAGCGCCGCAAGGGCTTGCCGGGGCCGAGTAAATGCGTTTGGCCTACCACTTCTGTTAGGACGCGCGGCCGCATGCGGTCAGCAAGTGGACGGAGGTGATCGGGCTTAGCGTCCACGGCCCCACCAACGGCGCCCCAGCGCTTCCAAGCTTTCAGCCCAGCGATCGAAGCCAAGTTTGGCCAGTGTCAGGGCGATGAGTGCACCCGAGGTATTGGCTAATGCATCGTAAGGGTCGGCTATTCGGTCAGGTGTCAGTGCGCCCTGCAAGACTTCCATGAACACGCCGTAGGCGGCACAAGCCAGCACCACGCGCCATTGGCGGTCGCGGCGTACCAAACCACAGAACCACAAAGTAAGCACCGCATAGCCCACGCCATGCTGCCATTTGTCGCTGACATCCAACGCAAACTGCGTTGGCGCCCGCAGGCTAAGCCACAGCGTCACTACCAAACCGGTAAAGCTGCCCGTGAGCCACAAGCCCCACCAATGCAAATCGCGACACCAGACATACAGCGTCTGCGCAAACCATCGACGCTGAGACGTCACTTCGTATCACCCACGACATCCGTGTCTGGAGGAATCTTGAACTGGAAGGTGGCCGCGGCAAGCTTGACGTTGCGCTCAAGCGCCGTGAAACGAATACGCGTTCGCTGGCCGAGCCGGTCGACCAATTCCATCTCGCGCAAATCGGTACCGGCGAACCCTAGGCGCAGTTCGCGAAAATCGCCAGCGCCTCCACGCGGCACCAACCGTAGCCAATCAAGGCCAACGGCAGCGGGCAGCTCGTCTGCATCGAAGCCCGCCGCCACCTTGCCCTTGCCAGCCAACAACATCGCCGGGGCTTGCGTCAGTACGTCGCGCTGGCGGCGCACCGTCACCTGCGCCAGGTCCGCGTCGTAAAACCATAGCTTCGTGCCATCGGCAACGATGGCCTGAGCAGGAGTGGTGTAGTCCCAGCGGAAGCGGCCTGGCTTCTGCAACACGAAGGTACCCGCGGCGCTTTGCACGAGCTTGCCGTTACCGTCGCGAACCTCCTGCGTGAAGTTCGCCCGCAGCGACTGCGTGCTGGAAAGCAGCGCTTCCACGCGCGCTATGGCGGCTGGAGAGGCCGTGGCCGTGAGGCTGGTGAAGAGGCAAGCAACCGCGAAGAGAAGAGTCGCGCGCGCCACGGGGCTATTCCGCCCGCGCGGGGACAAGCACCTCGCGCGAGCCATTTGGCTGCAACGCGCCCACGAGACCGGCCGACTCCATGCTTTCCACCAACCGCGCGGCGCGGTTGTAGCCAATCTTCAAGCGCCGCTGCACGCCAGACACCGAAGCCTTGCGCGTCTCGAGCACAATCTTGACAGCTTCGTCGTAGAGCGCATCTTGCTCGGGGTCCACTTCACCGCCGGTGCCCTCGCCGCCTTCATGGGGCATGCCGGGCAAACCACCCTGTGGGCCATCGAGAATGGCATCGATATATTCGGGCGCACTGGAGCGCAACGCTTCCACCACGCGATGCACTTCGTGGTCCTGCACGAACGCACCATGCACACGCGTGGGCACCGACGTGCCGGCAGGCAGGTAGAGCATGTCGCCGTTGCCGAGCAAAGCCTCAGCACCGCCCTGGTCGAGAATAGTGCGTGAGTCCACCTTCGCCGACACCTGGAAGGCGACGCGCGAAGGGATATTGGCCTTGATGAGGCCCGTGATGACGTCCACCGACGGACGCTGCGTAGCGAGAATGAGGTGGATGCCCGAGGCGCGAGCCTTCTGCGCCAAGCGCGCAATGAGTTCTTCCACTTTCTTGCCGACAATCATCATGAGGTCGGCGAGTTCATCGATGATCACTACGATATACGGCAACGTGGTCAGGTCCGGTACGTTTTGCGTGCCGTCCTCAAGAATGAGCCCCTGCGCCACCTTCTGCGCCGCGATGGGGTCCTTGATGGGCTTACCTGCCTGCTGCGCATCCGTAATCTTGCGGTTGAAGCCACCGATATTGCGCACACCCAAGTTCGCCATGAGGAAGTAGCGACGCTCCATCTCCGCCACACACCAGCGCAGCGCGTTGGCCGCTTGCTTCATGTCCGTGACTACCGGCGCGAGCAGATGCGGAATGCCTTCGTAGACCGAAAGCTCCAGCATCTTTGGGTCAATCATGATGAGCCGCACCTGCTCGGCCGTCGCCTTGTACAGCAGGCTGAGGATCATGGCGTTGATGGCCACGGACTTACCGGAACCGGTAGTACCCGCCACCAGCAAGTGTGGCATGCGCGCCAAGTCGGTAACGATGGGCAGGCCGGCGATATCTTTGCCAAGCGCCAGCACCAACGGCGAGGCCATGTCGTCGTAGGCCTTGCTCTTGATAATTTCGCCAAGCGTGACGACTTCGCGCTTTTCGTTGGGAATTTCCAGACCGATGACAGCCTTGCCGGGAATGACATCGACCACGCGTACGCTGATGGCGGAAAGCGAGCGGGCAAGGTCCTTCGACAGGCTAGTGATCTGGCTCACCTTCACGCCGGGCGAGGGCTTCAGTTCAAAGCGCGTCACGACGGGGCCGGGGTGCACGGCCACCACTTCCACTTCAATGCCGAAGTCGCGCAGTTTGATTTCCACCAACCGCGACATCGCCTCTAACGCTTCCTGCGAATAGCCTTCCTCGCGCTTGGGCGGGTCGTCGAGCAAGTTCAAAGCCGGCAAGGCGGTATTCGCTGGCCGCTCGAACAGCGATACCTGCCGCTCTTTTTCAATCCTCTCGCTGCGCACCACCACCACGGCTGGCTTCTCGATCTTCGGCGGCGGGCGCGCCGCTACCTTCTTCTGTTCTTTTTGGACGGCTTCCTGCCGCTCCTCACGAGCCTCGCGGCCAATCTCCGCCTCGCGGCGCGCCGCCAGACGCTGGCGCAACCAGTCGATGGCGTCCAACACACCCTTGCCAATGAGGTCCATGACGGTGAGCCAAGAAACGCCCGTGCCAATGGACACGGCCGTGAACCAGAGCGCCAACAGCGCCAGCGTGCCACCCAGCAGCCCCATCGCCTGTTCCGTAGCAGTACCGACGACGCTGCCAAGGATTCCACCCGCAGTGTTACGGAGCAGACCCGGCGCAAAGTGCAGCGTGGCCAAAGCGCAACTGGACACCAGCGTGGCAATGAAGCCGGCAGAACGCAGCAGCAAACTGGCCCGCCCGCCGCCGTCTACTTCCGGCTGGCCGCGGAACAGCCACCAACCCAAACCGAACACGACGGCCGGCCACAAGTAGGCCGGACCACCGAACAGCAACAGCAGGACATCCGCTACCCAGGCGCCCAGCGGGCCGATGAGATTGGTGACCTGACCAGGCTCGCCGGTGTAAGCAAAACCGGGGTCGGCAGGGTCGAACGTGAGCAGCGACAGCAGCAGCAGCAGGGCCGCGGCGCCGAATACCCACAGCAAGCCCTCCCGCAAGGTGCGGATGAGGACTTCGGGGAGGCGTTCGAAGAACGAGGGGGCGCTGTCAGTCACGGCTTGCATGATACCTTACCGTCCGGTCCGGCACCTCGCCGGCAGCACCAGCCCACCGCAGAAAACCGCCATGAGCAATACCCGCCACAGCCGCCTCCTCATCCTCGGTTCCGGCCCGGCCGGCTACACCGCCGCCGTCTACGCCGCCCGCGCCAACCGCTCCCCTTTGTTGGTCACTGGCCTCGAGGTAGGCGGGCAGCTCATGACCACTACGGAAGTGGATAACTGGCCCGGTGATCCGCATGGGCTGATGGGCCCAGCGCTCATGGAGCGTATGCAGCAGCATGCTCTGCGGTTCGGTACGGAACTGGTGAACGACCACATCCATACCGTGGACTTGGGCCAGCGCCCGTTCCGCCTGCAGGGCGATTCCGGCACCTACACCTGCGACGCGCTCATCATCTCTACGGGCGCTTCGGCCAAATACCTCGGCCTGCCCAGTGAAGAAGCCTTCCGTGGCCGCGGTGTTTCCGCCTGCGCCACCTGCGACGGCTTCTTCTACCGCGAGCAAGACGTAGTAGTGGTTGGCGGCGGCAACACGGCGGTCGAAGAAGCGCTCTACCTGTCGAATATCGCGCGCCACGTCACCGTGGTGCACCGCCGCGACCGCTTCCGCTCGGAAAAGATTCTGGCGGACCGTCTGATGGAGCGCGTAGCCACCGGCAAGATGACCGTGCTGTGGAACCATGAGGTGGACGAAGTGCTCGGCGATGTTACCGGCGTTACCGGACTGCGCGTGAAGGCCACCGACGGCAGCGGCACCAAGGACCTAGCCGTCACCGGCGTGTTCATCGCCGTAGGCCACCAGCCGAACACCCAACTGTTCGAAGGGCAGCTAGAAATGAAGGGTGGCTACCTGCAGGTGAAGTCTGGGCTGGCGGGTGAGGCCACCATGACCAGCGTTCCGGGCGTGTTTGCCGCGGGCGATGTAGCAGACCACACCTACCGCCAGGCCATCACGTCGGCCGGTACTGGCTGTATGGCCGCGCTAGACGCGGACCGCTGGCTGGACCATCAGGACGCCCAGAGCTAAGGAATGTTCACCGCGCGTACCGTCTCCAGCATCGCCGCCGTGCCCGCCGCGGACTGGGACGCGCTGAACCAGCGGGGCGTACCGTTCCTGCGCCACGCCTTCCTCGCGGCCGCTGAAAACTCCCGCTCCGTCTGCCCGCAAACCGGCTGGCAGCCGCACCATTTGCTGCTCGAAGACGCTGCCGGCCTCGCCGGCGCCATGCCGCTCTACCTGAAGGCGCACAGTTGGGGCGAGTTCGTGTTCGACTTCGCTTGGGCCGAAGCCTATTCCCGGCACGGGCTCGACTACTACCCAAAGCTGCTGTCTTGCAGCCCGTTCACCCCCGCCACCGGTCCACGGGTGCTGGTGGCGCTAGAGCGCGATTCCGCGCTAGTGCGCACCGCGGCCGCCGAAGCTTTGAAGGCGCTCGCCCGCGCTCAGGGCATCTCCAGCGTGCACGTACAGTTTCTGGAGGCGGCCGAAGTCCCCGCCTTCGAGGCCGCCGGCTTCCTGCACCGTGTGGCCTGCCAGTTCCTGTGGGAAGACCGCGGTTTCGGCGATTACGACGGCTTTCTGGCTACGTTCACCGCTGACAAGCGCAAGAAAGCCAAGCGCGAGCGCCGCCGGGTGCTGGAAGCCGGAATAACGTTCACCACCTACGCGGGTACCGAACTCGACGAGGCTGGCTGGGACCAGGTTTTCGAGTTCTACGCGGACACCTTCCGGCGCCGTGGCAACGAGCCGTACCTGAACCGCGCTTTTTTCGCCGAAATTGTCCGCACCCTCCCTGGCCAGCCCATCGTGAAACTGGCGCGCCTCGAAGGCGTCCCCGTGGCCGTGGCGGTGTTCTTTGCCGGCGCCGACACGCTCTATGGGCGGTATTGGGGTTCCGCGGAGGCCCTGCACAGTCTGCATTTCGAGGCTTGCTACCATCAGGGCGTAGAGTTGGCGCTGGAGCGCGGCTTGAAGCGCTTCGAGCCTGGCACCCAGGGCGAACACAAGGTGGCACGCGGCTTCGCGCCTACCCTCACCCACTCCGTGCACTGGCTGGCAGACGAGCGTTTCCACGACGCCGTAGGCCGCTACGTGGCGGCGGAGACGCGACAGGTGCAGCAGTACGCCGCCGTTATCGGGGAACATGTGCCGTTCAAGGCCGAGCCGGTGGCGCTGGAACTGCCTGAAGCGCTGGACTTGGCGGCGCTGAGCGCGTCGCATGCGCGGGACGCGCAACGTTGAGGCGGCGTCGCCTGCTCTACCTCGACGCGGACGCACCGCCCAGCGCGCTGCCGCCCGCCGGCTCCGCGCTTGACCACCCACCCGGCCTGCTCGCCGCGGGTGGCGCACTGACGCCCGACTGGCTAAGGCACGCCTACCGCCACGGCATCTTTCCGTGGTACTCCGCTGGCGAACCCATCCTCTGGTGGTCCCCGCCGCAGCGGATGGTGTTCCGACCGGAGGCCTTGAGGGTGCCGAGAAGCCTGCGACAGTCAGCGAGAAACCGTGGCTATCTCATTGGTTTAGATACGAATTTCAGTGGTGTCATGGCGGGCTGCGTCAGCAGAGGCAAGCATGTCAACCCATCAAATCAGGATGCTGATTCAAATAACTATCTGCCTACTGATACTGAATCGTCCATCCTCACCACGGTAGGCAGCAACGAACCACAGGGCCCTGATGCTACATGGATAGTTCCCGAAATGGCCGCCGCCTACGCCGCCCTGCACGCCGCCGGCGACGCGCATTCCGTCGAAGTCTGGAAGGACGGCGAACTGGTCGGTGGCCTTTATGGCGTCAGCTTGGGCGGCATGTTCTGGGGCGAGTCCATGTTCAGCCGTGCCCGGGACGCCTCCAAAGTCGCCCTGCTGGCTCTAGCCGCCAAGTGCCGCCGGCATGGCATTGGGCTCATCGACGCGCAGTTCCACACGCCCCATCTGGAATCACTGGGCGGGTTCGAAATGCTCCGAGCGGATTTCATCGCGGAGGTAGCCAAGCGCACAGAGAGTGTCGGCGTGCGGGCTTCCTGGCACCAGGTACCGGCGCCCATTGACGGGGTTTCATTGCAAGATGGGCGCGTTTGACGCACAATCCGCGCGCGAAAGTGGCGTTGTCATTCCGACAGCGCCCTATACAAAGCAGGCAACAGGCACAGAATGTCCAAAGAGGACGCACTCCAGATGGAGGGCGAGGTCGTCGAGACCCTGCCCAACACCACCTTCCGCGTGAAGCTGAAGAACGGCCACATCGTCACAGCCCACATCTCGGGCAAGATGCGCAAGAACTACATCCGCATCCTGACGGGCGACGCCGTCACGGTCGAAATGACCCCGTACGACCTGAGCAAGGGCCGCATCACTTACCGCGGCCGCTAAGCCGCCTCGAGGGAACCCATGCGAACGGGCGCGGGTTTCTTCTCCCCAGGCTCTACCCTTAAACGGCTAGCCTCCGGCGCCTTGGCGCTGGTGGGCTTGCTGCTGTTCAACGCCGGCACGCAGGCTGGCTCTGCGCCGTTCATTCCCCACTCAGACCGCTTAGCCGAGGCGTTCATCCTGGACGAAGCCGACCAGCGCCTCTCCTTCGCTGAAGTTCAGGCACGACGCCAGGACTTCAAGAAATTTCACGGAGTAATCGACGTCCGTCGGCATGGACGCTACTTCTGGGTACATATTCGCTGGAGCCCATCGCCCGAGCCACTGCTGCTGCAGATACGACACGGCAGCAGCGCTGACATCGCGGTATTTCAATCCGACTTCCCGAATGACTGCGCCGCAACCAAACCGCCAGCCAACGACACCCTCCCAGACTCCTTCTCCGACTGGCGTGATTTTCACCTTTGCCCGGGTACTACCGAGGCTTATGTTCGGTTCTCGCCCCATGCGGGCTACCCAAGAGTGAATTTTCGTGTCGTCGCTCCAGAGAAAGCGATCGCCCTCAACTTCATCGAGACGGCGTCTGTCTTTGCGGCAGGCGGGTTAGGCGTGCTCTCTTGTCTGCTCGCGCTATTCCGTATCGGCAGCCGCGGTTGGGACCCTGTGGCTCTCGGTTTTTTGGTGGAGCAACTGTCACGAATGACGTTTTGGGCTAACACGCTTACCCCGCCCCCGTTCACCAACATTGGCAAACTCAAGCTAGCCGCCAGTTTTTTGCCCCTTGAGTTCTGGCGGCTCGCCGTTCCGGTCGGCTATCTCGTCTTCATATTGCTGTTGCTGTCGGTCGGCAAACAATGGTCGCAGTGGCACCGCGCCTTGGCTGTGCTGACTGGTGCCGGGGTATTGGCGCTCGTTTCAGCAGCTGTTGGCGCCTCGTCCGACCACACTGAGATTATCTGGGGCTTGATGTTTATTTCTCTCCCCCTGTCCCTCATCATCGCTCTGGGTAACGTTTCCCGCAGCCTGCCGCTTTCAGGCAAGGCGTTTGGAAAAATGCCATTGACCCGTGCCAAGTGGGGCACAGTCGCCCTCGTCTTGGTAGTTTGGATCAGCACGGTCGGTATGCTGGCGGAATTGACGCCGGACACCGCCCTCTTGCTCGCTATGGCGTTCTACCTGGCCATGGGCGCCAGCGTTTTTAGCGAGGCTGCGGAAAATTCCCGACAAGCCCTGACAACCGCTTTGACCGACCGACTCGCGCGCGAACAAGCAGAGCGCGAAGCCACACTGCAGAGCCAACAACACGCCGAAACCCGCGATTTGTTGCTCATGCTCACCCATGAACTGCGCACGCCGCTTGGCGTGTTGCGTTTCTCGCTCGATGCAGCGCGCACTATGCCCGCGGCACGCCTCCGCGCGGAAGAGGCGATCCGCAACATGGATTCGCTGGTGGAACGTTGCCTACAAGCGGCCCATCTGGAAAGGGACGCCGTAGCGGAAAGCCCGGACCGCTGGAACCCGGCCTTGGAAATTCCATTACTCGTGCAGCAATGCCGGGCACCCGAAAGCGTGCAGTTGCACATCGCCGCCAATTCCCCTGCCGCATTCACCCGCCGCAGAATTCTCAGCTTGATCATTTCCGTGTTGTTGGATAATGCCTTGAAATACGGTATGAATGACGGGATCACTCGACTGGGGGTTCAGACGGAAGTACTGAACGGAGCGATTGGCGTCAGCATAGTGGTGGACAACACCCCGGGATCCGCCGGTTTGCCGGACCCGCAGCGTGTGTTCCATAAGTACTATCGCAGTCCGGGAGCCCACCAGTACTCTGGCGCCGGCCTCGGTCTTTACCTGTCTAGGCAACTGATGGAACGATTGAACGGGCAGATTACTTACGAGCAGCTCCCGAACACCACGAGGTTCAAAATTTGGATCCCCTGCTGACTATTGTCGTGGTCGAAGACCACCAGCTGTTGCGCGAGTCCGTAGTCGAAGTGCTGACCATCGCCGGACACCGAGTAGCGGGCGTGGAGAGCGCTGAAGCGCTGGGCGACGAAGTAGCTCTTGCTCGTATCGACGTTGTGGTGGTGGATATACAGTTACCCGGCGAGAGCGGCCTGCAACTCATGCAACGCCTGCGCCGCTCCCAGCCGGGGCTAGCCATCATTGCCATGACCGCCCTATCGGCCATTCACGACCGGGTGGCCGGTTACGAGAGTGGTGCAGACATATACCTCATCAAGCCGGTAGATCCGCGCGAACTGCTGGCGGCCGTGGCGCGCTGCGCACAACGCTCGCAGCACGCCCTACCAGTGGCGCAGGTTCCCATGACACTGGAACCCCTCCGCCGCTGCCTGACCGGACCGTCAGGCGAGCAACGTCTTTCAGCGGACGAGGCTGTGGTGCTGGCAGCCTTGGTGCGTTCCCCGGACCAGCAACTGGAAAACTGGCAGTTGCTAGAGCTCCTGCAGATCAAATCCACCATCAAAGACAAGGCCCGTATCGAAGTCCGCCTGTCGCGCTTGCGCAAAAAGCTGCTGCTGGCCGGCGCATCGCCAGAATGCCTGCGGCCGATGCGGGGCACGGGCTACCAACTCTGCATCTCCTTGAGAATTATCTAGGCTTTCCCGAGAAAACGGTCACATTTCAGACTTTTGACCGTTCAAAGATAGCGATACCCATCGAAAACGCATGGTTTTGCAAGGTTCCGCTGCCGGCGCCCACCAGAATCTTCCCCGTCAGTAACCGCACGTGGTGGTTACGCGCACTGGTTGCGCCGGGTAGGGGATACGCGCCGAATGTTTGTCGAAGTAAAAACTGCAGAACAGGAACGGAAATACTGCCGTAAATGCGGCCATCCGGACGTGATGCGAATTTCCCGCAATTGGCGCGATAGATTATGGGAACGGTTCGGCAGCCAGCGCCAGAGGCGTTATCGCTGTGGCCGTTGCAGCGCTGAAGCAACGTGGCCAACCAGCTCGCAGGACAGCGACTGAGCAATCCATGGACTGGAACTTTACGCTGAGCGCCACAGCCAGTGGCCTAATCAACAACACCATCCCTTTTCAGGATGCCTCCATCACGGTAGAGCTTTCTGCCTGCCGTTTCTCCGCTGACAATGGTAGTAACCGTCATTTCGCCATCTTCAATGGCAATGGCATCGTGACGATTGGCGAGCAACGTTTCGCCTTTGACCCGAATCGCTATGGCCTGCTCATAGAATGCGAGCGGCAGGCCTATGGGGAGTGGCTGTCAGTCTCCTTCGGCACTGTGGACGCGCCATTGATGCTGGCCGGGTTCGATTTACCAAAGTGGAACGGACTTCAATCCGGCTGTGAGTTGCACGCCAACCCCGACAGTGGCGTGAATTGCCGCGCCACGCTGGAAGCACTGGCTAGCGACACGCTGGACATGGTTACCCTGCAATTGGAACGGAGCAGCACCACGCCGTCGTTGCGTTTGCGGCGTACGGCCTGACGGAGCGCCTTGCTTTAGGAGGGAGCTCGCTCCTACAGCAAAGCTTCCTTGTGCGAGGTAGCTTGCTCCCGACGCTCTAGTGCAGCGTCAGCAGTTCCGGCTCATTGATGGCGCGGGTGACCAGCTTCAAAGCCGCGGCGTCTTCGCCGGTCACCGTCACATGCACATTGCCACCATTGGCCAACTTGCCGAACAGCAGTTCTTCCGCCAGCGGGCGCTTAATCTGATCCTGGATGAGCCGTGCCATGGGGCGGGCACCCATCTTCGGGTCATAGCCCTTCTTGCCCAGCCAACGGCGCGCGGCGTCGTCCACGTGCAGCTGCACGCCCTTCTGCTCCAGCTGGGCTTCCACTTCCACCAGCAGCTTGTCCACCACCCGTTCGATGGTGGCCTCGCCTAGCGACGCGAACTGGATGATGCTGTCGAGACGGTTGCGGAACTCCGGGCTGAACAAGCGCTTCAGCGCTTCCATACCATCGCTGGTGTTATCCGCATGCACGAAGCCAACGGACGGCCGCGAAAGCTCGAAGGCGCCGGCGTTGGTGGTCATGACAATGACCACATGGCGGAAGTCCGCCTTGCGACCGTTGTTGTCCGTGAGCGTGCCGTGGTCCATCACCTGCAACAGCAGGTTGAACACTTCCGGGTGCGCCTTTTCCACTTCATCGAGCAGCAACACACAGTGCGGGTGTTTGGTGACGGCTTCCGTCAGCAAACCGCCTTGGTCGAAGCCCACATAGCCCGGGGGCGCACCGATGAGGCGCGACACGGTGTGGCGTTCCATGTATTCGCTCATGTCGAAGCGCAGCAGTTCCACGCCGAGCGCAATAGCCAACTGGCGCGTCACTTCCGTCTTGCCCACGCCCGTCGGGCCAGCGAACAGGAACGAACCCACCGGCTTGCGGTTGTCGCCCAAGCCCGAGCGCGCCAGCTTGATGGCAGCGGAAAGCGTATCGATGGCCGGGTCCTGCCCGAAGATAACGAGTTTGAGGTTGCGCTCGAGGTTCTTCAGTACTTCGCGGTCGGTAGACGACACCTGCTTCGGCGGAATGCGGGCGATGCGCGCCACCACCGCTTCCACCTGGGCCACATCCACTTCGGCCGGGCGCTGGTCCACGGGCTTCAGGCGCAAGTTCGCGCCTGCTTCGTCCATCACGTCGATGGCCTTGTCGGGCAAATGGCGGTCATTGATGTAGCGGGCTGCCAGCTCCGCAGCGGAGCGGAGCGCTTCATCCTGATACTTCACGCCGTGGTGCTCTTCGTAACGCGCCTTCAGGCCCTTCAATATCTCGAAGGATTCCTGCACGGTGGGTTCCACCACATCGATCTTCTGGAAGCGGCGCGCCAGCGCATGGTCCTTCTCGAAGATGCCGCGGTATTCCTGGTAGGTGGTGGAGCCAATGCAGCGAAGTTGGCCATTGGCCAGCACGGGCTTGATGAGATTCGAGGCGTCCATGACGCCGCCCGACGCGGCACCCGCACCGATGACCGTGTGGATTTCGTCGATAAAGAGCACGGCGCCAGGCTGCTTGTGCAGCTCCGTCAGCACGCCCTTCAGGCGCTTTTCGAAGTCGCCACGGTACTTGGTGCCAGCAATGAGCGAGCCCATATCCAAGGACCAAATAGTGCAGTCCGAAAGCACGTCGGGCACCTTGCCCTCCGTGATCAGTCGCGCGAGCCCTTCAGCAATGGCCGTCTTGCCAACGCCTGCCTCACCCACGTAAAGCGGGTTGTTCTTGCGGCGACGGCAGAGAATTTCGATGGTGCGCTCCACCTCGAGCTGTCGCCCGATAAGCGGGTCGATACGGCCTTCCGAGGCCAGCTTGTTGAGGTTGGAGCAGTATTTCTCGAGGGCGTTGCCACCCTCCGCGCCATCCTTCTCGCCTTCGGCGGCCGGCGTTTCGTCCTTCTCCGCCGGCTCTTCCTTCAGTTTGGAAAGGCCATGCGAAACATAGTTGACGATATCGAGGCGCGCGATGTCCTGCTGGCTCAGCAGGAACGCGGCATGTGACTGCTTTTCGCTGAAGATGGCGATGAGCACATTAGCCACGCCCACTTCCTTGCGCCCGCTGGACTGCACATGGAACACCGCCCGCTGGAGCACGCGCTGGAAGCCGAGGGTCGGCTGAACCTCGCGTTCATCGTCTTCAGGCAGTTTCGGCGTGCCATCCGCAATGAACTGTTCTAAGTCTTTCTTGAGCTTGACGAGGTCGGCACCACAAGCGCGCAGCACCTCCCGCACCTTGGGGGTCTCGAGAATGGCCAACAGCAAGTGTTCCACGGTCATGTATTCATGCCGCGCCTCACGAGCCGCTTGGAAGGCTTCATTCAGGCAGTATTCGAGTTCACTGGAAAGCACTGTTCAGTCCGCCTCTTCCATAGTGCACAACAGCGGATGCTGGTGCTGACGGGCGTAGGCAGTCACCTGCGCCACCTTCGTTTCGGCAATTTCATAGGTAAAGGAGCCACAGACTCCCTTGCCGTTGGTATGCACCTCGAGCATCACGCGCGTCGCCCGGATACGGTCCAGGCCGAAAATGCGCTGCAGCACATCGACCACGAACTCCATGGGAGTGTAGTCATCGTTCAGCAGCAGGACGTGGTAGCGCGAGGGGCGCTTCAGTTGGGGCGCGGCTTCCTCGACCACCAATCCGCCACCCGGTTCTTCACCGATAGGGCGCTGGGGCGGGTCGGCGGGGCCGGCATTCAGGGGATAGCGATTCACCCGTCCTTTATAGGGCCGCCCCTCCCCGATGACAAGGTCGGATTCAGTACTGGACATGGACATTCCACCTAACCGCTCGTTCCAGTCCTGTTTTTGTGAACGGCCACCCCAAAAAGCACGCCAACTCAGCGTATTACCTTGAGCCTTGTCCCTCTCGCCCCGTATCATGGGAGGATGCAGGAAAGCGCCCGATGAAGCTCGCATTTGCCGGTGCCGCCGGAACCCGAGTGGCCGGCTGGGTGGAAGGTCGTGGGCCGCTGTTGGCGGCTGTGCCGCTGGCGCTGGCAGTCGCTGCGCTCGCTGCCCGTCTGGTGCTTGGTTTCCTTGCCGCCCAACCGGGTACGCAGAACGCGCAAATTGCCAACGTCGCCCTGCCCGCCATCACCGGTGCCACCCCCGGTGGCATCGATGCTGGCGCCATCGCCAACGCCCATCTGTTCGGCATCGCTGGCGCCCCGGGCGGCGCCGACGCCGCCGGCGCTGCGCAGTCGGCCTCAAACTTGGTACTGGCTGGCACCATCGCCTACCGGGACCCGGGCCTTGGGTTTGCCATCTTGGGTGAATCTGCCGAGTCCGCGAAGTTCTACCGTATCGGCGATGCCGTGCCTGGCGGAGCGAAACTGCGCGCCGTCTATGCCGACCGCGTGGAGTTGGACGCAAACGGGTCCATCCAAACGCTCGCCCTGCCTCGCCAGTCGCTGGCAGGTATCGGCATGCCCGCAGCGCCAATGCCGGTGGCCATGTCCCCCATGGTCATGCCCTCCTTCCCGAACCGGCCAGCAGGCCTACCCAGCGTCAACCGCGCCATGGCCGACGACCCGGCCTTCGTGGCGGAAATCATTCGCCCCACGCCGGTGCTGATGGATGGGCAGTTGCAGGGCTTTAGGGTGTACCCGGGCCGCGACCGCGCTGCCTTCGGTAGCCTGGGCCTCCAGCCCGGCGACATGATTACGCAGGTGAACGGCTCGCCGCTCACCGACCCCGCCCGCGGCCTGTCGGCCATCACTGGCCTCCAGCCGGGCGACCGGGTCAACGTCACGGTCTCGCGCAATGGCGTCACCCGCGATGTCACCATCGAAGCCAACCAGTTAGCCAAAGCGGCCAACTCGGCCGCCCCGCCTCCGGAGCCTACCGAATGACGACCGAACAAGCCGGACTGTCTCTTTCACTGCGTTCACGTACTCTGGCGCTCGCCTTGGCCATGCTGCCCGTGCTGGCTGCCGGCCCAGGTCTCGTGCCTGCCGCTTTGGCGCAAGAGCCGGGTGCTACCCCTGCAGCCGTGTCTGCCGTGAATCCTGTCATTACGCCGGCCAGCAATCGCTCCAACGGCCCGCTCATTACACCGAACTACAAAGACGCCGACCTCGGGCAGATTGTTGATGCCGTGAGCCAAGTCACCGGCAAGAACTTCATCGTCGACCCACGCGCCAAGGCGCAGGTCACCATGCTTTCGGCGACGCCCATGTCGCCGGACGCGTTCTACGAAGCCTTCCTGTCCATCCTGCAGGTGCATGGTTTCGTGGCCGTGCCTTCGGGGCGCGTGTGGAAGATTATTCCCGACGCCAACGCCCGGCAGGTTCCCGCGAACGACCTGCCCGACAAAGTCAGCAGCAGCTCCGACGAAATCGTCACGCAGGTCCTGCAGGTGCGGAACGTCAGTGCGGCGCAGTTGGTGCCCATCCTGCGCCCGCTTATCCCGCAGTACGGCCATCTGGCCGCCTACCCGTCGTCGAACATCCTCATCATCTCGGACCGCGCCAACAACGTGAACCGGCTCACCCGGATCATCAAGCGCATCGATCAAGGTGGCGATGAAGACATCGACGTCATCCGCCTCGAGCACGCCTCGGCCGCGGAAGTGGTGCGCGTGGTGAATTCGCTCGCTGCTGCTCAAGCCGGCGCCGAGGGCGGTGGCGTGAAACTGGTAGCGGACGAACGCACCAACAGCGTGCTGCTTAGCGGCGAAAGCGGCCAGCGTCTACGCATGAAGGCCCTGGTGGCCCACCTCGACACGCCGCTCGAAGCCGGTGGCGACACCCAAGTGCGCTATCTGCGCTATTCCGATGCCGAAAAGATTGCCGTGAAGTTGAAGGAACAGTTGAACGGCCTGCAGTCTTCAGGTGGCGGCACGCCTTCGGGCCCCTCGGCCAGCCGCGGCGAAGGCGGCACTACCATTTGGGCCGACCCTGAAACCAATGCTTTGGTGGTCACTGCGCCGCCCAAGATCATGCGTTCGCTCATGTCCGTGGTGGACCGTCTCGACATTCGCCGCGCCCAGGTGCTGGTGGAAGCCATCATCGTCGAGGTCTCCGGCGAGAAGAATGTCGACCTCGGCGTTAACTGGATTCTCGATGGCTCCGCGGACAACATCGCGGCCGGTGGCTTTGTCTCGCCCATCGGCGGTACCAGCATCGGCGATATCGCCCGCGCCATTCAGAACCCCTCCGCCGTCACCAGCGTGCCTTCGGGCATGACCATCGGGGTAGGCCGCTTCAAGGATGGCGGCACGAACTTCGGTGCCATCTTGCGTGCCATCCGTGGCGATGCGCGTACGAACATCATCTCCACGCCGTCCATCATCACGCTGGACAACCAGGAAGCGCAGATCAAGGTGGCGCAGGAAGTACCCTTCATCACCGGGCAGTTCACCAACACGGGCAGCGGCGGCAGCAACGGCTCCGTGAACCCCTTCCAGACCATCCAGCGTCAGGAAGTGGGTACCATCCTGAAGGTCACCCCGCAGATTACTGACGACGGCACCATCGTGATGAAGATTGAACAGGAAGCCAGCAGTCTGGCTGCCTCCTCCGCCGGCGCGGCGGACCTCATCACCAACAAGCGCACCATCAGCACCAAGGTGCTGGCGGACGACGGTGAAGTCATCGTACTGGGCGGCCTCATCTCGGACAGCCTCACGGACGGCGAGCAGCGCGTACCCTACCTCGGCCGCATACCTGTGCTGGGAGAACTGTTCCGTACCCGCAATGCCAAAAAGAACAAGACCAACCTCATGGTCTTCATTCGTCCGAAGATTCTTATGGACGGTAATCAGGTGGCTGCCGAAACGGAAGCCAAATATAACTACCTGCGCGGCATCCAGACCGGTCGTACCAACGGCCGCGCGCCCATGCTGCCGGGCGAACGCCAGCCGACACTCCCGTCCATGGAGCAATTGTCGCCAGCCGTTGCGCCTGCCAAACCAGCGCCAGTAGTAGCGCCAGTAGTAGCGCCAGTGGCAGTACCTGTAGCAGCGCCAACAACGGTAGCCGCGCCGGTAGCTAGCGAAGCGTCGGCGGTGCAGAAGCCGTGAGCGAGGCCATAGTGCTCAGCGCGCTACCGCCAGCCGCGCGTCTGTCCTTCACCTTCGCCAAGCGGCACGGTGTGCTAGTGCGCGGGTTCGATGGCGACGATGCGTTAGTCACTTGCCGCGAAGGTGCCGACCCGCGCGGCATCGCTGAGGTCCGTCGCCATTTGGGTCGGCGTCTGCGTCTGGAACGCGTTCCTGCCGACACTTTCGACGAGATGCTGCAGAAGGCCTATGAAGCAGGTACCGAAGCGGCGATGGAAGCAGCAGAAGGTCTCGAGGGCGACACCAACCTGACGTTACTCGCCGAAGAGCTGCCCGAGCCTTCAGACCTGCTCGAGAGCGAAGACGACGCGCCCATCATCCGGCTGCTGAATGCAGTGCTGACGCAAGCCGTCAAAGAAAACGCCTCCGACATCCACATCGAGCCTTACGAAAATCGCTTGGTCATGCGCTTCCGCGTCGATGGCGTATTGCGCGAAGTTCTCGTGTCGCGCCGTGCGTTGTCGCCACTCGTGGTGTCGCGTATCAAGGTCATGTCGAAGCTCGACATCGCCGAAAAGCGTCTACCGCAAGATGGCCGCATCAGCCTGCGTATTGCCGGCCGCCCGGTGGATGTTCGCGTCTCCACCATCCCCGCCGGCCATGGCGAACGTGTGGTGCTGCGCTTGCTGGACAAGCAGGCCGGGCGCCTCGACCTCACTGCGCTCGGCATGCACCCACAGACGCGCGAACGCTACGACGAACTGCTGCACAAGCCCTACGGCATCATCCTCGTCACCGGCCCCACCGGTTCCGGTAAAACCACCTCGCTCTATGCGGGCTTGGAAAAGCTGAACGACAACTCGCGCAACATCCTCACCGTCGAGGACCCGATCGAGTACTACATCGATGGCATTGGCCAAACGCAGGTGAATACCAAGGTCGACATGACCTTCGCTCGCGGTCTGCGCGCCATTCTTCGCCAGGACCCGGACGTGGTGATGGTCGGCGAAATCCGCGACTTAGAAACGGCTCAGATTGCCGTGCAGGCCTCGCTCACCGGTCACTTAGTGTTGTCTACTTTGCATACCAACACGGCCGTCGGCGCCATCACCCGTTTGCGCGACATGGGCGTGGAACCATTCTTGCTGTCGTCAACGCTGCTCGGTGTGGTGGCGCAGCGCCTCGTGCGCACGCTGAACCCTGGCACGCGCGTGCCCTACACCGCCGGTGAATACGAACGCCGCCTGCTGAATGTACCCGCGGAAGACGGTGCGCCCACGCTCTATCATCCCGGCGCAGAAGTGGGCTACAAGGGTCGCACCGGCATCTACGAACTCACCCTCGTCGACGAGCAAATGCGCACGCTCATCCATGACGGCGCCGGTGAGCAGGAATTGGAGCGTCATGCCCGTACGCTAACGCCGGGCATCCGCGACGACGGCCGCAACAAGGTGCTGGCGGGCGTTACTACCGTCGAGGAAGTCCTGCGCGTCACACGCGAGGACTAACCACCAACTATGCCCGCCTTCGAATATTCGGCTCTCGATACCGCCGGCCGCACCCACAAGGGTGTGCTCGAAGGGGAGACTGCGCGCCAAGTACGGCAACAATTGCGCGAGCGTGGACTGCTGCCCACCACTATTCAGGAAGTGGAACGCAAGGAAGCCGCCCGTGGCAAGGGCAGCCTCGGCTCCAGTCGCGGCATCTCCGCCGGCGACCTCGCCATGCTGACGCGCCAACTAGCCACGCTGGCCCGGGCTGGTCTGCCATTGGAAGAAGCCTTGCTGGCAGTTTCGCAGCAGACCGAAAAGCCACGTGTCCGCAACATCGTTGCCGGCGTTCGCGCCCGCATCATGGAAGGCCGCAGCCTCGCGGATGCGCTCGGTGCCTTCCCGCAGTCGTTCCCGGACATCTACCGTGCCACTGTGGCGGCTGGCGAACAATCCGGTCGTCTCGACCCGGTGCTGGAGCGCTTGGCGGAATACACCGAGAACCGGCAGATCACCGAATCGCAAATCCGCAATGCGATGGTATACCCCACGCTGCTGGTCATCGTCTCGTCCATCATCGTCACCGTGCTCATGCTAAAGGTGGTGCCGGAAGTGGTGAACGTGTTCCGCACGGGCAAGCAGGAACTGCCCTTCGCCACCAAGTTCCTCATCGGCTTCAGCGATTTGTTCCGCGCCTGGTGGTGGGCCATCTTCGCTGGCATCGGCAGCAGCGTATGGGGCTTTCGCCGCTGGCTGCAAAACCCTGCTGCGCGGCGTCGCTTCGACACCTGGGTGCTCACCCTGCCGCTCATTGGTCGTGTGGCCCGTGGCGTAAACGCCGCCCGCTTCGCTCGCACGCTGTCCACGCTCACTTCCAGCGCTGTGCCCGTGCTCGACGCCATGCGTATCGCTGGCGAAGTGGTAGCGAACGTGCCCATGCGCGAGGCCGTGGCAGAAGCCGCCGTGCGCGTGCGGGAAGGCGCACCTATCGCGCGCTCGCTGGCGCATCGCAAGTTGTTTCCGCCTATGCTCATCCACCTCATCGCCAGCGGCGAAACGAGCGGCGAACTGGACACCATGCTGGAGCGTGCCGCCACGAACCAAGAACGCGAGATGAACGATCTCATCACTACGGCTGTGGGCATTCTGGGCCCGGTGATGATCCTGTTCATGGGCGCGTTCGTGTTGTTCATCGTCATCGCTTTGCTGCTGCCCATTTTCCAGCTGAATACGCTGGTGCAGTGATATGAACCGCCCTGTTGACCTGCGCAGCGATACCGTCACGCGCCCTACCGCCGCCATGCAAGCCGCCATGTTCGCCGCTCCGGTTGGCGATGACGTCTTCGGCGACGACCCTTCCGTGAACGCGCTGCAAGCCGCGTTGGCGGAGCGCTTGGGGTTCGAAGCGGCACTGTTCATGCCCAGCGGCACGCAAAGCAACTTCTGCGCCCTGCTCGCCCACTGCGGCCGCGGCGATGAATATTTGGTGGGCGAATATGCCCATACCTACCGTTGGGAAGCCGGTGGTGCGGCTGTCATGGGCTCCATTCAGCCGCAGCCCTTGCGCCACCAACCGGATGGCTCGCTGGCCTTGGCGGACATCGAAGCGAACATCAAGCCCGACGACCCGCACTACGCGCGTACGCGCCTGCTGGCTCTGGAAAACACCATCGGTGGCAAAGTGCTGCCAGTGGCATACCTCGAGGCTGCAACCGCGCTAGCTCGCCAACATGGCTTGTCAACGCACCTCGATGGCGCGCGTCTGTTCAATGCTGCCGTAGCGCTAGCCGCGGACGCCACGCAAGGCTTCAACGACGACCCGTACGCTGCGGCACGCGCCATCTGCGCACCGTTCGACAGCGTCTCGGTGTGTTTCTCGAAGGGGTTGGGGGCACCAGTGGGTTCCGTGCTGTGTGGTTCGCGCGAACTCATCCAGCGGGCCTTGCGCGTTCGCAAGATGGCAGGCGGCGGCATGCGCCAAGCCGGGTTTCTGGCTGCGGCGGCCCACCATGCACTCAACCATCATGTGGTCCGCTTGGCCGAGGACCATACCCTCGCCGCGCGACTTGCTGCAGGCCTGACGGGCCTGCCAGCAGTGGTGGTGGAACCGCCGCAGAGCAATATCGTCTTCGTCGACGTGCCCCGCGACCGTGCGGTGGGCCTCATGGACCGACTAAAAGCAGCGGGCGTGCTCGCCACCGGCTTGTACCGCCTGCGTTTTGTCACGCATCTGGATGTGGATACGGCAGGCATTGACCACGCCATTGCCGTGCTGCAAAAAGAACTGGGCTGAGTACTGCCGGAGCGCCCCGCGCGTTCGCGCGTTCGCTCGCACCATAGCCCGATGTAGGCGAGGCTTAATGAAAATCGCGGGAGCGCGCCAGTAGCTCACCAAGCCGCAACGATTCATCTTTCAGGCGACGCACCACCACGTGCACCACGTCGCCTTCGCGTTGCACTTCGCCTTCCGCCCACAGCAAGCGCGAACCCAGCAGCGCACGGCGGTCGCGTTGGGCAATGCGCTTCCACACCACCAGGTTCACCACGCCCGTCTCATCTTCCAAGGTGACGAACGTGACGCCACTGGCGGTGCCTGGACGCTGCCGCACCAACACCAACCCCGCCACACGCACGCGCGTACCATGGGCCAGCGCCAGCGTGTCTTCCGCGGTGCAAGTCCCCAATACCTGCAGCCCGTCACGGATCAAAGCTACGGGGTGCGGGCCCAACGTGAGGCCCAGTTGTCGATAGTCCGCCACCACGTTCTCACCAGGCGTGGGTGCCCGTAGCAAAGGCGTGGCCTCATTGATGCGCACTTCATCGAACAGTGGCAAGCCTTCTTCCACGCCTGCCACTTCCCAGGCAGCGCGGTGCCGGTGGCCTGCCAACCCTTCCAGCGCTCCAGCTGCCGCCAATGTGGCCAACTCTCGGCGTACCAACTGCGCGCGTTCTGCCAGTTCCTGCACGCTGGTGAACGGACCCGCCTCCCGCGCCGCAGCCACGCGTTGCGCTGCGGGCTCGCCTAGCCCGGCCACGCGGGCCATTCCCAGCCGCACCGCTGGTTGGCCATCGTCCGCCCGTTCCAACCGACAACCCCAAGCACTGTGCTGTACGTTCACCGCACGCACTTCCACACCATGCATTCGTGCATCGCGCACCAGTTGCGCCGGCGCATAGAAGCCCATCGGCTGGCTGTCGAGCAAGGCGGCCAAAAACGCCGCCGGTGCGTGACACTTCAGCCAGCAAGACACGTAAACCAGCAAGGCAAAGCTGGCGGCATGCGACTCCGGAAAACCGTAATCGCCAAAGCCGCGAATCTGGCGGAATAACTGCTGCGCGAACTGTGTCGGGTAGCCCCGCAAACGCATGCCTTCGAGCAACCTCTCTTCGAAAGGCTCCAGACCACCGCGACGCTTCCACGCCGCCATGGCACGCCGCAGTTGGTCCGCCTCGCCCGGCGTGAACCCTGCGGCGACAATGGCCACCTGCATCACCTGCTCCTGAAAGATGGGCACGCCCAGCGTGCGTTCCAACACGCTCTTCACCTCAGGGCTCGGGTAAGTGGCAGGCTCTTCGCCGTTACGGCGGCGCAAGTAAGGGTGGACCATGTCGCCCTGAATAGGTCCGGGCCGCACGATAGCCACTTCGATGACCAAGTCGTAGTAGTGGCGTGGCCGCAGCCGCGGCAGCATGGCCATCTGCGCGCGCGATTCAATCTGGAACACACCCACCGTGTCCGCGCGGCAGATCATGGCGTAAGTGGCCGGGTCCTCCGCTGGCACGTCGGACATGGTGAACGGACGCCCTTCCCAAGCGGCTATGTAGTCGAGTGCGCGGCGAATGGCGGTGAGCATGCCCAACGCCAACACGTCCACCTTCAGTAGACCCAGTTCGTCGAGGTCGTCCTTGTCCCACTGAATAACCGTGCGCCCCGGCATGCTCGCGTTTTCCACGGGCACCAGTTCCTCCAGTAAACCGCGCGCAATGACGAAACCGCCTACGTGCTGCGACAAGTGCCGGGGGAAACCGTCCAGCGCTGCCACTAGCCCAAGTAAGCGCTGCACTTGCGGATTCGCAGGCTCAAAGCCCGCTTCGCGTACGCGGGCTTCGTCCACTTCCTTTCCATCCCACCACTGCAGCGAGCGCGCTAGACGGTCCACCTGCAAGCCGTCGAACCCTAAGGCCTTGCCTACATCGCGGATGGCGCTGCGCGGGTGATAAGTAATAACGGTGGCGGCGAGTGCGGCGCGGTCGCGCCCGTATTTTTCATAGAGGTATTGAATGACCTCCTCGCGGCGCTCGTGCTCAAAGTCGATGTCGATATCGGGCGGCTCGTTGCGTTCGCGCGAGATGAAGCGTTCCACCAGCAGTTGCAAGCGTGCCGGGTCCACTTCCGTCACCCCGAGCGCATAGCACACGGCAGAGTTCGCGGCCGACCCGCGGCCCTGACACAAGATATGGCGACTACGCGCAAAAGCCACCAAGTCCTGCACGGTCAAGAAATACGGCTCGTAGCGTAGTTCTGCGATCAGTGCGAGTTCGTGTTCCACCTGCGCGCGCACCTTGGCCGGCACACCGCCCGGGTAGCGGCGCTGCAAACCGGCTTCCGTCAGGTGGCGCAGCCAACTGGT
>CAIOHZ010000034.1 GCA_903858165.1 uncultured Pseudomonadota bacterium | reverse complement strand
CGGACCATCGGGTGCCGCAGTTGCTGCTCGAGGAACTGGGCGTACCCCTGATGACCAGTACCCTCTTGCTACCTGGTGACGAGTTCCCCAAGACGGACGCCGCTGAAATCCACGTCCGCCTCGGGAAAATGGTCGATATCGTGCTGGATGGCGGCAATTGCGGTTTGGAACCCACCACGGTCGTTGACCTGTCTGGGGAGGCGCCGGTGGTCGTGCGGGAGGGCCGCGGGAACCCGGCCCCGTTCCTCTAGGGGACTAGATGAGGGGGAGCGTATAATCGGCGACCCACCGGGCCCTTTGGGCCCGGTGTGGTGTCTCGCCCCCCTGGAGTTGCATGGACCTTAACCAGATTTTGCAGAACGTTGCAGTGATGGGCTTGCCTATCCTCACCGCCATCACGCTGCACGAGGTGGCCCATGGCTGGGCAGCCCGCTCCTGCGGCGACCGCACGGCGGAAGCACAAGGGCGGCTCAGTCTGAACCCCATCAACCACGTTGATCCAGTGGGAACCGTCATTCTCCCCGGGCTGTTATTGCTGTCCGGCGCCCCGTTTCTGTTCGGCTGGGCGAAGCCCGTGCCGGTCGATCCCAGTCGTTTCAAGCACTATCGCGCCGATTGGGTGAAGGTGGCCGCCGCCGGTCCAGCGGCGAATTTCACGATGGCACTCCTGTGGGGCCTGCTGGGTGTCCTCACCTTGCAGTTGGCCATGAATACCGGCGGCAACATTTACGCGGAATGGCTGTTGAAGATGGCGAATTTCGGAGTGCTGTTCAACATAGTCATCGGCGTGTTCAATCTCCTGCCCATTCCCCCGTTGGATGGGGGACGCGTACTGGTCAATCTGCTGCCGCCGCGCAATGGCTTTGCTCAAGTGCTGGACAAGGTGGAGCCTTGGGGCCTGTACCTCGTCATGGGTCTGGCGGTTACGGGTTTGCTCGGTGCCATCATCGGCAGGCCAGTGAATTTCATCAGCGGCGTTTACGCGTCGCTGTTCTCCTTACTCACGTGAATACGGCCGCCCAGAGGATGCCCGCTTGAGCGCTTCGAACCTACCTTCACACCGCCGCGTTCTCTCCGGCATGCGCCCGACGGGCCAGTTGCATCTGGGAAACTACCATGGCGCGCTGCGCAATTGGGTGGACCTGCAGCACCAGTACGACTGCTATTTTTTCGTGGCGGACTGGCACGCCCTGACCACCGGCTACGAGGACACATCGAAACTCGAAGAGCATGTGTGGGACATGGTCATCGACTGGCTGGGTGCCGGGCTGGACCCGGAAAAGTGCACGCTGTTCATTCAGTCTCGCGTACCGCAGCATGCCGAACTGCATTTGTTGCTGTCGATGGTTACGCCCCTCGGTTGGCTGGAGCGCGTGCCCACCTACAAGGACCAGCAGGAGCAGTTGCGCGAGAAAGACCTCGCTACCTACGGCTTTCTGGGCTACCCCTTGCTCCAGAGTGCGGACATTCTCTTGTACCGCCCGAAATACGTGCCCGTCGGCGAAGACCAAGTGGCGCATGTGGAAATCACGCGCGAAGTCGCGCGGCGCTTCAACCATCTTTATGGCCGCGGCTCGGCGTTCGAAGCGGCAGCGGCGGCTGCACTGCAGCGCGCTGGCGCGGAAGGTGCCGAGCGGCTGAAGAAGTGGCGCAAAGCTTGGCAGCAGAAGGGTGACGCGGAAAGCCGTAGTCGGGCGCAAGCTTGGCTGGAAGTGGCCGCTCTGGACGCCAACGAAAAGGAATGCCTTGCGGGGTGGCTCGATGGTAGCGGCCGCGCCATCCTGCCGGAGCCGGAAGTGCTGCTGACGGCAACCCCGAAGGTGCCCGGCCTTGATGGTCGCAAGATGTCCAAAAGCTACGGCAACACCATTGGTCTGCGCGAAGACCCGGACAACGTCACGAAGAAATTGCGAGCCATGCAGACTGACCCTGCGCGGGTGCGGCGCACCGATGTGGGTGACCCGGACAAGTGCCCCGTGTTCGACCTGCACCGCGTGTATTCCACCGCTGCAACCCAAGCTGACGTGGCGCAGGGCTGCCGTTCGGCTGGCATCGGTTGCATCGATTGCAAGCAGCCACTCATTGAAGCGGTAGTTACCGAAATCCGTGGCATCCGCAATCGCTCGGCGGAGTTCGCGGCCAATCCGGCGCGGCTGCGCAGCATCATCGACAACGGCTGTGAGCGTGCCTGCGTGGTGGCGAACGAGACGATGAATGAGGTCCGTAACGCCATGGGCTTGGGGTTCAAGTGACCAGTATGAAACCGGACTTGCGTGTCATCGAAGGCGGTATCTCGTTAGCGGAAGCCGCCGTGGAAGCCGAGGTGCAGGCCGCGCTGGCGGCCGCGGCGCCCGATTCACCGCCGCCGGTCCAGCAGGAAATGCCGTTCGCCATCGTGGATGGCGAACCCATGAGCGAACCGCCACGCGACCTCTACATTCCGCCACAGGCGCTGAAGGTATTCCTTGAGGCGTTTGAAGGCCCACTGGACCTGCTGCTCTACCTTATCCGTCGCCAGAACCTCAACATTCTCGATATCCCCATTGCCGAGATTACGCGGCAGTACATGGAATACATCGAGTTGATGCATGGCATGGAGCTCGAACTGGCCGGTGAGTACATGCTCATGGCCGCGATGCTGGCAGAGATCAAATCGCGCATGTTGCTGCCGCGTCCGGCGGTGGAAGTGAGCGAGGAAGAAGACCCGCGTGCGGAACTGGTGCGCCGTCTGCAGGAATACGAGCGCTTCAAGCGGGCGGCCGAAGATATCGACGGGCTCCCGCGTCTGGAGCGCGACGTCTTCCCGGGCTCGGCTGAAATTACCGAGCGCAAGGTGGTCAACATCGTTCCGACGGTGTCCTTGCAGGAGATGTTGCTGGCTTTCAAGGACGTCATCCAGCGCGCTGCCATGTTCGCCAGTCACCATGTGGCGCGTGAACGCTTATCGGTCCGCCAGCGCATGAGCGAGATGTTGCAGCGTCTGCAGGCGGATACTTTCATCGATTTCATCCGGTTGTTCGAGGTGAGTGAAGGGCGTATGGGGGTTACGGTTACCTTCGTGGCCTTGCTCGAGTTGCTGCGCGAAGGGTTGGTGGAGTTTGTGCAGACGGAGGCCTATGGCTCCATCCATGTGCGTCCCGCCACCGCGCCACGCGACTGGTCTGAAGCGGCGACGCCCGATGTTGATAGCGCCGCAGGCAACTTGGTGCTGGCTCTCGAACCGGTGTTCGAAGAGCCCACGGTGCCGGCAGTGCAGGCCGCTAGCGGCGCGGTGATAGCGCTGCAGCAGGAAGACGAACCGGCGCCTGTTCGGGCACCAGTGGTCGATAACGGATTTTGAGGACGGTCATGACTGAACAGCACCACGAGACCGCGAACGACGCGGCGCAGGATCCGATGACCAGCCATGCCTTGGAGGCTGCCGATGCGGCCGCAGACGCTGCCATGACGGTCGCTAACGACCTCGCGCTGCGCAATGTCTGCGAGGCTGCCTTGCTGGCCGCCGGGCGTCCCCTCACGGTGGAACAGATTGCCGAGTTGTTCGACGAAGCAGAACGTCCCGGTAATCAGCAGGTGAGGATGGCGCTGGAAGCCCTGTCCGCGGACTACGCGACACGTGGCATCGAGTTGCGCGAGGTGTCCACCGGCTTTCGCGTACAGGTGCGAGCTGAATCGGCGAACGTCGTGTCGCGCTTATGGCAAGAGCGTCCAGCGAAGTATTCGCGCGCCCTACTGGAAACGCTGGCACTCATCGCTTATCGGCAGCCCATCACTCGTGGCGAGATTGAAGACATCCGCGGTGTAGCGGTGAATCCGAACATCATTCGTACCCTGCAGGAGCGCGGTTGGATTCGCGTCGTGGGCTATCGTGAAGTGCCGGGCCGGCCTGAGTTGCTCGGTACCACACGTGAATTCCTCGACTACTTCGGCTTGAAGAGCCTTGACAGCCTGCCCACGCTGGCGCAGTTGCGCGATGTCGAGAACCTCGGTGTGCAGTTGGAGTTCCCTGAGACGCAGCCGGCCGTCGCGGCCGCCGCTGCCTTGGCTGCCGAAGCCGCGGCCGATGATCTTGCTGCTGAACTGCCCGCAGTTGCCGAACCTGCTGCCGCCGACAGCGGCGCCAACGATGGCGCTGCAGATGCCGTCAGCCCGGCAGAACTGAATTGAGGATCCAGAAGGTTCTTTCGGCCGCTGGTGTTGCCTCCCGTCGGCAGGTGGAAGCTTGGCTCGTGCAAGGGCGGTTGACGGTCAACGGGCAGCCCGCGGCTCCTGGTCAAGCGTTGGGGCCCAAGGACGTAGTGGCACTGGATGGACGGCGCTTGCGGCTCGCCGCCACGTCGCCCGATAGAACCCGCGTCATTGCCTATCACCGCTCCCCGGGCGAGCCTGCTCGTGCCGCCGACGCTCCCGAGGGAACGACCCCCGTCGAAGACCGGCTGCCCAAGGTAAAGGGCGCCCGTTGGCTGCCGCTGGGCGCCATGGCGCCTTCCGACGGCGGACTGGAACTGTTTACTACCGACGGTGCCTTGCGCGCAGCGGTTTCCAAAAAGGCGAACGCCCATGAAACGCACTACTCGGTGCGAGTGCGTCGTCTGCCGGATGAAGCTGAACTGGCGCGCCTTGGACCGACAGCGGCTGCTGGCGATCCTCCGTTCGAAGTCCTGAAGTGTGGCGCCGACCCTGGCGAGGGGTCCAATGCGTGGCTTAACGTCACCACGCGTGGCGCCCGCGCGCGCGACCTTCGTGCGGCGCTGGCTGCCATCGGCGTTGATGTGGGTCGCCTGATGCGTACGCGGTTCCTGGGTTTTTCCATGCCGCGCAACATGGCGCGCGGACGCAGCGTCGAACTGGAAGCAGAAGAGGTCGACGCACTATGCGCTGGTGTCGATTACGCCGGCTTGGCGGGTTCCTGGCAATCGAACGAGCCACCCGTCACGCCGCGCGCCGCAGGGCCCAAAAGGAAAAGGTAAGGGGCGATAAGCGTTTCGGGTAGGGGGAGCCGTTCCCGGTTTTCTCCCGGAAAGGCCTGCGAGCGCATGGCGGTGCGTGTCGCACCAGGGTTTAGGCAATTCACTCTCACCCGTCCGTCGGTGGAAAGTTCGTCCGCCAGTACCTGCGACAGTCCTTCCACGGCAAACTTCGAGGCTGCATAGGCGCCCCAATAGGCACGGCCTTTGCGGCCGACACTGCTCGTGGTGAACACGATGCTCGCGTCCTCACTTGCCTTCAGTAAGGGTAAACAAACGTGGGTGAGTGCGAAGGCAGCTGTGACATTCACGTGCATCACGCGCCCAAATGTCGGTACGTCATAGAGTTCCACCGGCGCCAAAGTGCCGAGAATGGCGGCGTTATGCAGCAGTCCATCGAGTCGCCCGTACTCCGCCTGCAGCGAACTCACCAAGGCGTCATATTCCGGCGCGAGTGCCGTCTCCAGATTGAGGTGGGCCAGCGCCGGCATGGGGCCGCCGGCCGCGACGATTTCGTCGTGCACCTTTTCCAACTTGCGCAGCGTCTTGCCGAGCAGCACCACGGTGGCGCCGTGGCCGGCTAGCGCGAGCGAGATGGCCTTGCCAATGCCGTCGCCGGCACCCGTCACAAGGATGACGCGTCCTGCCAACGCCGCAGCG
>CAIOHZ010000033.1 GCA_903858165.1 uncultured Pseudomonadota bacterium | reverse complement strand
TTTCGCATTGGTGGCCCATCACCGCTCCAAAGATGTCGATCTTTGGCGGCAGGGTGGCATCAATCTCATCATCAACTACGAGCCACGCAGTCCTGCCGACTACTTCGCCGCCGAGCACGGCCCTTCTGCCTGCGGCATGGGTTGGCGGGTGCGGGACGCCGCCAAGGCCTATGCACTGGCTATTGAGCGCGGCGCCGAACCGGTAGAGATTCGCAATGGGCCCATGGAACTGCGTCTACCGGCACTGCGTGGTATCGGCGGTTCCATCATTTATCTCATCGACCGCTACGGCGATGCGCTGTCCATCTATGACATCGACTTCGTCTACTTGCCCGGGGTCGAGCGACAACCGGTGGGCGCGGGACTACATACCATCGACCATCTCACCCACAACGTCTACCGTGGGCGCATGGCGCATTGGTCCGGCTTCTACGAACGCATCTTCGGCTTTCGTGAGATCCGGTATTTCGACATCAAGGGCGAATACACGGGGCTCACTTCGCGCGCCATGACGGCGCCTGATGGGCGTATCCGTGTGCCATTGAATGAGGAGGGACAGGCCGGAGGTGGGCAGATCGAGGAATTCCTGCGCGCCTACAACGGTGAGGGTATCCAGCACATCGCGTTCAGTTGCGATGACCTGCTAGCCACTTGGGACCGGTTGCGTACTGCCGGTACGCGCTTCATGACGCCGCCGCCGGCAACGTACTACGAGATGCTGGCCGAGCGCTTACCCGGACACGGGGAGCCCGTGGGGGAATTGCAGGCGCGTGGCATCTTGCTGGACGGCAAAACCGGCGACGGACCGCCGCGACTGCTGCTGCAGATTTTCTCGGAGACCGTCATTGGCCCAGTGTTCTTCGAGTTCATCCAGCGCAAGGAAGATGACGGTTTCGGTGAGGGCAACTTCACGGCGCTGTTCCAGTCCATGGAGCGCGATCAGTTGCGACGCGGCGCATTGGCGGTCGCGGAGCAGAAGGCATGACCACGCCCGTCCTGCGTCGTATCCACCATGTGGCCTATCGCTGCCGAGAGGCGCGGGCCACGGTGGAGTGGTACGAGCGCATGCTGGGCATGCGTTACACCACGGCCTTCGCTGAAGATCATGTGCCTTCCACCGGCGAATTCGACCCCTACATGCACGTGTTTCTCGACTGCGGTGGCGGCAACGTGCTCGCGTTCTTCGAGTTGCCTAACCAACCGCCGATGGACCGTGACCCGAACACTCCGGCTTGGGTACAGCATCTGGCTTTCGAAGTCGCGGATGAGGCTGCCTTATTAGCAGCGAAAGCCCATTTGGAGACGCAAGGCGTTCCGGTGCTGGGACCTACTTACCACGGCATCTTCAAGTCCATTTATTTCTTCGACCCCAATGGCCACCGACTGGAACTGGCTTGCAACATCGGCACGTCTGAACAGCTTGCCGAATTGGCCCGGCTGGCACCGGTGATGCTGGAGGAATGGAGCCGCACGCGGCGCGCGCCGCGGCAGGCGGCTTGGTTGCACCAACCCCCGGAAGCGTCCGCATGACCGACCACACCCACGACCCGGCGGCGACCAGTTGGGTATCCGGCGCCGACACGCATCCGGATTTTCCGGTGCAGAACCTGCCGCTCGGCATCGTCACGTTGGGTACTGGCGCACCATTCATCGGCTCGCGCATTGGCGACTGGGTAGTGAATTTGCCGGCGATGGCCGCGGCCGGGCTGTTGCCTTCGCGTGGCGGCGCGGCGTTGTCGTCGCCTTGCCTCGCGGCGCTGGCGGCGACCGAGTTGAACGCGCTGTTCGCACTGCCGGCCGCTGAGCGCGTGGCGCTACGGCACGGGTTATTCGCTGCGTTGACGGACGCTGCAGTTAGCGCGCAGGTGCAACCTTTCTTGCACGAAGCTGCTGCCTGCACAATGCATTTGCCGTTTCGCATTGGCGACTACACCGACTTTTACGCCGGCATCCATCACGCCACCAACATTGGGCGGCTGTTTCGGCCGGACAGTCCGCTGTTGCCGAACTACAAGCACGTACCCATCGGTTATCACGGCCGTGCTTCTTCGGTCCGCGTCTCGGGAACGCCAGTCATTCGGCCACAAGGGCAGCAAAAAGCGGCGCAGGAGGCATTACCGCAGTTCGGGCCTTGCCGCCGACTGGACTACGAATTGGAACTGGGCGTGTGGATGGCCGAAGGTAATATGTTGGGCGAGCCTGTGCCTATCGGCGAGGCTTGGGAGCATATCGGTGGGCTGTGCTTGCTCAATGACTGGTCCGCGCGCGACTTGCAGGCCTGGGAATACCAACCGTTGGGGCCTTTCCTCGCGAAAAACTTCCTCACCAGTGTTTCGCCTTGGGTGGTAACGCGCGAAGCGCTCAAGCCTTTCCGTATTCCGCAGCCAACACGCCCAGAAGGGGACCCGCAACCTCTGCCTTATCTCGACGATTCCCAAGATCGCGCTTCGGGCGCCTTGTCCGTGGTGCTCGAGGTGGCGTTGTCTACGGCGAGAATGCGTCGTGACGGCAGTGCGCCGCAGCGGTTGAGCGCCGGGCCGGCCACAAACCTTTACTGGACCCTTGCGCAGTTGGTGGCGCACCACACCAGCAACGGCTGCAACCTCCAGCCAGGAGATCTGTTGGGTACGGGGACTATTTCCGGGCCGGCCCCCGGCACCTTCGGTAGCCTCATGGAAATTTCGCAAGGCGGTCGCGAAGCGGTGTTACTGCCGGCTGGCGAAGCCCGAACCTGGCTGGAAGAGGGCGACGAACTCGTGATGACGGCGCGTGCCGAGCGTGCCGGTTGGCGCAGCATCGGTTTCGGGGAGTGCTCGGGACGTATATGCGCGCTCCGCGGCTAGCCGCAGCGCCAGATGGGCGGCTAAACGGGCAGCGCCGTCGTGTACTTCGTCATCGACAGTGCGAAGTGCGAAGAAGCGCCGGCGACCGAAGCATGCGACAGCAGCGTTCGCATCAGAAAGCGGTCGTAATCGGCCACGTCTGCCACCACGATCCGCAGCAGGTAGTCCCATTCGCCAGACATCGAGAAGCACTCGACAATCTCCGGGCAGCCCTCGACGAAGGCCTCGAAGGCTTCTCGCGAGGGCCGGGCGTGGCTGCGCATGCGCACGTTGCAGAGCACGTTGACGTTGCGGCCGACCTTGCCGGGGTCCACCAAGCGCACGGTACGTGCCAGCACCCCTTGGTCCTCCAAGGCCTTGATCCGGCGCCAACACGAGGCGCTAGAGGTGCCTACTTTCGCAGCGAGGTCCGCGTGGCTGATGGCCGCGTCTTGCTGCAGGGCGGTAAGGATTTTTCGGTCAATGAGGTCCATGCGGCCGCCTTGTTTCGTTTTAAGACTATAAACTGAAAAAAGGTTCCAGGCGATGGCAGTGCAGACTAGTGACCCGGCGGCCGCTTCCATGGCGGTGCACACGACTGCTCCGGCGGGGTGTGCAGCAGACTGGACGGTGCCGCAAGGCTGGGGCCACTACACGGCAGCGGAACACGCGCTGTGGGACCGGCTGTTTCACCAGCAATGTGCGTTGCTTCCCTCCCGCGTTACGCCAGAATTTCTCGACGGCGTGAAGTTGCTGGGACTAGACGAGCCGGGCATTCCTGACTTCGAGCGGTTGTCCGAGAAGTTGGTGGCGCTTACCGGTTGGCGCGTCGTGGCCGTGCCGGGACTGGTCCCCGACGAGGTGTTCTTCGAGCACCTCGCCAACCGCCGCTTTGTGGCTGGCAGTTTCTTGCGCAAGCCCGAGCAGGTGGACTATCTGCAGGAACCCGATGTGTTTCACGACGTGTTCGGCCACGTTCCTTTGTTGGCGCATCCGGTGTTTGCGGACTACCTGCAAGCTTACGGCCAGGGTGGGCAACGAGCGCAGGGGCTAGGGGTACTGCCGCTCCTGGCGCGCTTGTATTGGTACACGGTGGAGTTTGGTTTGGTGCGGAGCGCGGCAGGGCTGCGTATTTACGGCGCGGGCATTGTCTCGTCGCGGACCGAGTCGTTGTTCTCGCTGGATGCTGTATCGCCAAACCGGCTCGGCTTCGACTTGCAGCGAGTCATGCGCACGCGGTACCGCATCGACGACTTCCAGCAGACGTACTTTGTCATCGACAGCTTCGAGGATCTGTTGGAGCAAACCCTGCGCACGGATTTCGGCCCGCTATACAAAGCGTTGGCAGGTGCCGAAGAACTCGACCCCGCGACCGTGCTGCCAACGGACCGCGTGTTGACGCGCGGAACGCAGGCGCTTAATCGCGCGTGAAATAGGCGATGCCGCGAAATTCCATGGAGCGCCGGCCCACGGCGTCTGGACGGCTCGTGTCCTTGAAGGCTGTGTGCGGGGCACGCCAAGCGCGGCTATGGTCCGAGTCGTGGAACTTGATGAAGATAACTTCATCGAGCGCCATGTCCGGGAAATACCACCACTGATGGTCTGGCGAGTGATGGAAAATGGTGGCTTCTGCCATGTTTTCCTCACCCGCAATCGGTGCGAACAGCGCTTCGCCGGTGGGAATGACGTCTACGTCTACCTTGGTGTTGTGGGTGCCTTCGTCATCGCGCACGCTGCGCGCGTCACACAGAGCCAGTGGCATGTCTTGCGGCGGTGGCGTTAGCACGCGCCACAGGCTGAAGATAACGAAGCGGTCATAGCCTTTGCCTTCCGGGCGGCTACGCCGATACAGCCCTTCGGCGATGCGCTGCGAGCAGCGCGTGGTGAAGTCCACATGCGCCTCGGCAGCGGGCGGTTGTACATTGCCGCCGGGGGTGCGGGCAGAGCGCTGCATGCC
>CAIOHZ010000032.1 GCA_903858165.1 uncultured Pseudomonadota bacterium | reverse complement strand
GCTGATGAGCTTGGCGCCGAATCTCACCGAACTTGTTTACGCAGCCGGTGCAGGTGCGCACTTGGTGGGTGTGGTGGCCTATAGCGACTATCCGGTAGCGGCACAGCAGTTACCCTTGATTGGCGACGCCTTCCGTCTGGATTTCGAGCGGGTGATAGCCTTGCAGCCGGACCTCATCCTTGCGTGGGGCAGCGGCACGCCGCGGGAGAATGTGGAGCGCCTCCGCGAACTGGGCTTGCGGGTCGAGCCCTTGGCGGTCGACCATCTGGACGATATTCCGCTGGCACTCGAGAAGATTGGTGATTGGGCAGGCACTGCTGGTATAGCCCGGCCAGCGGCGGCACGTTTTCGTGTGGCCCTAGCCGAGCGCCGCCAGACACTCGCCAAGCAACGGGGATTGCCGCCGCGAGTCTTTATCCAGGTCGGTCGCAACCCGTACTACACGGTGAATGACCAACACCTCATCGGCGAGGTGGTAGCGCTGTGCGGTGGTCGCAATGTCTTTGGCAGGCTCTCGCAATTGGCGCCAGTGGTTGGGGAAGAGGACATTGTCGCTACTCGTCCAGAAGTGATCTTGATACTGGATGATGGGCGCGATGGTGGTGCTTCGGCCAAGGCTTGGCAGCGCTGGCGGCAGTTGCCCGCGGTGCGCGCCGGACACGTCTACACGGTGGATTCCAATACCTTGGCGCGGGCCACGCCGCGAATACTGGTCGGTATAGCGACGGTATGCGGCAAGTTGCAGGGCATCAGCGGCGGGCGCTGAAGAAAACGGCAGAACGCAAGCCGTGGCGGGCTAGCCGCAAGGGCTGTCTGGGTTATCGGTCGCGCAAGGCTTCACGCCTTGCGGACGAACTCCGATTTCAGGCGCATGGCGCCGAAGCCTTCAATCTTGCAGTCGATGTCGTGGCCGTCTTCGGCTTCCAGCACCAAGCGTATATTGCGCACCTTGGTGCCAACCTTCACGACGCTGGAGGTCCCCTTGACCTTCAGGTCCTTGATGACGGTGACGCTATCACCTTCCGTGAGCACGTTGCCGTTCGAGTCCTTGATGACCTTCGGGCCTTCTGCTTCCGCCGCTGCGGATCCGCGTTCCCATTCATGACCACACTCGGGGCAGACATAACGCTGCCCGTCATCGTAGGTCAGCGCTGAAGCACATTGCGGGCAGGGCGGCGGGGAATCCAGCGACATGCTCTGCAGTGGGCGGGTCAGGCGGCTGCCGTGGCAGGCACGGCAGCAACCAACTCGGCCAAGCGACGACGCTGCTCGCGCAGTGCCGCCACGATTTCTTTTGAGCGCTCACGGAAGTGGGCGAGGTCTTGCTGGCGCAGGTCCATCACCTTTGACCATTCTGCCAAAGTGGCGCGGAACGCCTCCACTTCCTGCTGCACGCGGGCACGCAACGGCGCAGCCAACCGCGCCAGGCTTTCGCTGATGTCGACATCAGCCGAAGCGGCAGCACCGGCGCCGAGGCGGCGCAGTTGCATTTCCACGACGGCGCGCTGGATGGTGACATCCGGCGTGCGGCGCAGGCTGTGCGTCAAGCCAATCTTCGACAGGGCCCAAATGAACCACTTGGTCGGGTCCCACTGCCACCAACGAATGGCATTGCGGTAGTCATGCAGGAAGTGATGGTGGAAGTTGTGGTACCCCTCGCCGTAGGTCAAGAAGGCGAGTACCGGGTTGTCCTTGGCGCTGTTGCGGTCGTTGTAGGGCTGGGTGCCCCACATGTGCGCGAGCGAATTGATGAAGAAGGTGACGTGGTGGCTGATGACCAAGCGCGTGACACCGGCCAGTAGCAGCATGCCCCAGAAATCGCCGAAGTACAGACCGAGGGCAACGGGAATGCCGAGATTAGTGAGCAGCACCAAGGGCAAGTAGTACTGGTGTTGGAAGCGCAGCATCGGGTCGCGCTCGAGGTCTTTGACCAAGTTGAAATCCGGCGTGGCGCTTGGGTAGTTGCGCAGCATCCAACCGATGTGCGAGTACCAGAAGCCACGGCCTGCCGAGTACGGGTCGACTTCGTTGTCATCACAGAAGCGGTGATGGACGCGGTGGTTCGCGGACCAGACCAGCACACTGTTCTGAATGGCCATGGTGCCGAACACCAGCAGCGGCAACCTAACCAGCCAATGCGACTCGTAGGCGCGGTGCGACCACAGGCGGTGGTACCCCGCTGTGATGGACATGCCATTGGCGGCCACCAGAAAGAGCGTGCAGAGCACGGTAGCTAGCGAGTAGCCATGGGTGAAGCCATACCAAGGCGCTACCACGAGAGCGATGGCCCCAGTGATGAAGAAAACCAGCGAGGCTGGCCAATTGATGGAGCGGACCGGTTCGACGGCGGAGTTAGACATTAGATCTTCACCACTTGCTGATTCGCGATAGGGAGGGCAGGGCTGAGAGAGAGGGCCGACTTCATGGACGTGCGCCTTCTTGGCTCGACTTCATGAGTTCAGCCGCGCGGTGGATGGCGCTGCGGATGCGCGGATAAGTACCACAGCGGCAGAGGTTACCGGACATAGCGGCGTCGATGTCCGCGTCGGTGGGGGCAGGATTGCGGGTGAGCAGTGCGGTAGCGGACATGATCTGTCCCGACTGACAGTAGCCGCATTGCGGGACATCCAACTCCACCCAGGCTCGCTGCACGGGGTGGGAACCGTCCGTGGAGACACCCTCGATGGTGGTGACTTTGCGCCCTGCCACGGCTTCCAGCGGAAGCTGGCAAGAACGGACTGGCTCGCCATCCAGATGGACCGTGCAAGCGCCGCATAGGGCAGCGCCGCAGCCGAACTTGGTGCCGGTCATGCCAAGGTGATCGCGCAGGACCCACAGGAGCGGCGTCTGCGGCGCGGCATCGGTATCGACCGACTGACCGTTCACATTGAGCTGCAGCATGGAAAAGCCCCCTGGCAATAAATGGCAAGACCCACCAGACTTCAGGGCGCGGGGCCGCGAATTCAAGCGGGTTCGGACCGCCGCATGGGGGACCGACCTGTACCCCATTGTAGGGAGTGGTTGGCTCTACGCCAACCTGAATCTAGCGCTGCCAGAGCACCTCGCCGCCCGATTCGACGCGCGCCAGCACCCTGGCGATGACAAATAGCAGGTCGGACAGGCGATTGAGGTATTGGAGCACCTCTTCGGCGACCTCTTCTTCCGCCGCCAGGCTCAATACCCGCCGCTCCGCCCGCCGCACCACGGTTCTCGCCACATGGCAGGCGGCGGCGGCGGCACCGCCCCCTGGCAGGATGAACTCCTTGAGCGTGGGTAAGGGTTCATTGAACGCATCCAACTCGCGTTCGAGACGCTCGATGGCGGTGGCTTGCACCATGCGGTAACCGGGAATGCAGAGCTCCCCGCCAAGGTTGAAAAGGTCGTGCTGGACTTGGAGCAAACAGGTACGCACGGCTTCCGGAACCGCAGGGACCGCCAGCACGACGCCCAAGTGGCTGTTGGCCTCGTCGACGGTGCCATAGGCTTCTACCCGCAGTGCGTCCTTGCGGACACGACTACCGTCGCCGAGGCCTGTGGTGCCGTCGTCACCGGTGCGGGTATAGATGCGGGAAAGCCGTGCGCCCATGGTGTTGGCCTTTAGCGAAAAGAGTAGTGGGTACCGGCGAACAGGGCCCGGCGCGGGGTGTTGTAGCCCTGCGCCAGTTCGTAGCGTTCGTCCGTCAGGTTCTCAAGGCGCAACTGCGCTGTCCAGCGCGGCAGTAGTTCGACGTTCGCCGACAGAGTGGCCACCGTATACGGTGCCAGGCGCACGTCACCGAAATCCGCCCTTGCCCCCGAACGGAGTACGTTCAGGCTGATCGAGTGACGCCCATTCTCGCCGAAGTGGCGTTCGGCGCCGGCGGTGACCGAGGTGCGGGCGCGACGCAACAACCAAGTGTCGTTGCTGATGTCGCGTGGGCTTGAGCGCGTGCCCTCGAGGTGCGCACTCCAAGCTTCACCACGCCAGTGGTAGGCCAGTTCCACGCCCTGGATGCGCGCTTGTTCCAGGTTCTGGTTCTGGCCGTCGAACGTGGTGAAATCCGTCACCACGTACTGGATGAGGTCCGTGATGCGGTTGCGAAACGCTGCCACTCGC
>CAIOHZ010000031.1 GCA_903858165.1 uncultured Pseudomonadota bacterium | reverse complement strand
GCTAAAATCATCGTATGCGACTATTGCTCGTTGAAGACCAAGCCGACCTTGCCGCCAACGTGGCCGACCACCTTGCGGGGCTTGGGCACGACGTGCAACTCTGCGCGGACGGCGAAACCGCCTTCAGCGCCGCGCGCAACGGGCACTTCGACATGCTCATCCTAGATGTCATGTTGCCACGACTCGACGGGCTCAGCGTGTGCCGTGCATTGCGTCAGGAAGGGCTGGAACAACTGCCCATCCTCATGCTCACCGCGCGCGACACTGTCGCGGACCGCGTGGCCGGACTGGACGCCGGTGCCGACGACTACCTGGTCAAGCCCTTCGCGCTGGCGGAACTCGAGGCACGCGTTCGGGCCTTGCTCCGACGCGTCCAACCCGCACCGAATGCCGCGCCCGAACTGCTGCAAGTGGCAGACCTGACCTTCGACCCGGCAACCTTGGTAGCCGAACGCTCAGGACAAGTGCTGCGGCTCAACCCGAGCACCCGCCGCATTCTGCAAATTTTGCTGCAAAACACCCAGCGGGTGGTCACCCGGCAAGAGTTGGAAGCCGCCCTCTGGGGCGATTCGCCACCGACCGGCGATGTCCTGCGCGCGCACATGTACGCGCTCCGCGTTGCCGTCGACAAGCCCTTCGACCGCAAGCTGCTGCACACCGTCCACGGCGAAGGCTATCGCCTGGCCGTGCTCGACGAAGCCTGACCTAACCGCTCACCGCGGCCAAGGCCTGCGCCAAGTCTGCGCGCAAGTCCTCGACATCCTCCAGCCCAAACGACAGCCGCACCATACCCGGGGTGATGCCCGAGATAGCCAGTTGTTCCGGCGACAGGTCCAGCGGCTTCATGAACGGTGGCGGGTTCACCAAACTGTCGACGCTGCCGAGACTCGCCGTCATGGCGAACAGCTCCAGCGCTTCGGCAAAGCGCGTAGCGGCCGCGAGCCCCCCCGCCAGCTCCATGCAATTGAGGGTGCCGAAGTCCTGCTGCTGCGCAGCGGCTAGCGCCTGCTGGGGGTGGCTCTCGAGGCCCGGATAAATAACCCGACTGACACCCGGCTGCTTTTCGAGCCACGCCGAGAGTTCGTGAGCAGTGCGGCACTGCGCCTGATAGCGCACGAAATACGTTTTCAAGCCGCGCTGCACCAGAAACGCGGCGTGCGGGTCCAAAGTGCAACCGATGAGCACGGATTCGGTCCGCAGTTTCTGCACCATCGCAGCAGAGCCGATGACCGCCCCTGCTAGCACATCGCCATGGCCGCTCGCATACTTCGTGAGCGAATGAACGAACAAGTCCACCGGGTACTGGCCGTACTGGTGAAACCCGGCAAACGTGTTGTCCATGACGGAAAGCACACCGTACTGGCGGCACAAGGCGCAGATGCGTTCTACATCTGCGATACGCAGCATCGGGTTCGTGGGGCTTTCAAACTGCACCAACTTCACCGGGCGCGCGGCCAAAACCGCCTCGAGTGCCGCGTGGTCGCCCACCGGCAGCAGGGTATGCGTGACGCCATAGCGGGTCAGCGGTCCCTTCAAGGCCTGCCGTGTTGGCGCATAGCTTTCAATGAAGCTGACCACGTGATCGCCCGCCGACAGCAAGCCATACAGCGGCAACGAGACGGCAGCCATACCAGACCCAACGACTACGGCATCCTCGCGACCCTGCAACTGCGCCAGCGTCAGTTCCAATTGTCGCGTGGTGGGGTTTTTGCCGCGGCTGTAGAAAAAACCCTTCACCTCTCCGCGCAACATCGCGAGCAAATCGTCGACCGTTTCGGTCTCGAATTTCACGGACTGGTAGATGGGTGCCACCAGCGGCCGGTTGCCGGGGGGCAACTCGATAACCGGGGGATGGGTGACAAGGGTACGGGGCCTACGGGGGGGGGTGCTCATGCAACAAGCATACAATGGGCTTCAGTTCGTGGTCGGGCGCCCGCGGTTCGTTCCCTGTCTGTGCCCCCTTTCCTGCGAGGAGATACTCATGCGCTTACTCGCCTCTATCTTCGGTCTGCTGTTACTGGTAGCCAACTCAGCCAATGCCGAAACCCCAGGACGCTGGACTTGGCTAGCGGGCACGGTAGCCGGGGGCAGCCTCATCACCACGGTGACGGCGCAGGGCGAGGTGGCGAGCCAGTACGCCTATCTGGACAACGGACGCGGCCCCAAATTGCAGGCGCAGTGGCACGTAGGGGCAGACGGCGTACCGGACCGCTGGAAGATCACCGGCACCACCACCTTCGGCAGTCGCGCCAACGAAGTGTTCCGCCTTACCGGTCAAAAAGCCCATTGGAAGACAGTGGGTGACGAGGGACAAGCGCACCTGCCTAGCGGTAGAAACGGTGAGGCAGCAGCACCGGCTTATCTGCCCATGGTCTACACACCTGACTATCTGGCCGCCCTCGTGCGCGCAGCGCTGCGCCGTGGCAGCCGCCTCAGCTTATTGCCGGCCGGCGAACTCAGCGTCGCTACCATCGAATCGACTGTCGTAACGAACAACGCAGGGCAGAAACTCAGCGTTACGCTCCATGCGGTGACAGGGCTCGGCCTGACGCCGAGCTACCTGTGGCTGGACACGACTGGCGCACTGTTCGCCAATGTCGATATGGCCGATGGTCTCTACGGCGTAGTGCGGGAAGGCTGGGAAGCCGCCGCACCGGCATTGGCAGCACGGCAGCAAGCGGCGGACGAGGTGGTACTCGCGAAGTTGGCGAGTAACGCCAAGCACACTTACACCCAACACGTCGCCTTCCGACACGTGCAGGTATTTGATTCACGGCAAGGCAAGCTGTCGGCACCGCAGACGGTCATCGTGTTCCGCGGACGCATCTC
>CAIOHZ010000030.1 GCA_903858165.1 uncultured Pseudomonadota bacterium | reverse complement strand
GGCCAGAGCTCCCGACTGGCGTCGGAAAAATGCCGCACGACCTTGAACGATGGCTCGCAAAAAATGGTGGGCCCGCAGGGATTCGAACCCTGAACCAAGGGATTATGAGTCCCCTGCTCTAACCGTTGAGCTACAGGCCCGCGCGAAGCCGCATTGTACGCTGCGCACTGACTACCTGCACCGCAGGAAGCGCATAGGCTCTGAGTTGCCAGCCGAGTTCAGTTGGACAACCAAGCAGGCCGCGACAAGACGTCGCAGCCTGCTCGTCGGCCATTAGGGCACCGTGATGGTGGCAGAGGCGCTCGACCACGCCGACTGATTGACAGCCGTCTTCGCCCGGACCACGTAGCGGTACGTACCCGCGGTCACTGCGTGCGTGAAGGTGACAACATTGGCCCCTACATTGCCCACCCCGGGCACGATGGCCTGCCAGACCGTCCCCACCCGCGTCTGGCGCCCAATCTCGAAGCCCGTTTCGTTGTTCGAACGGTCAACCCACGTGACAGTCATATTCGCCCCCGTACGGGTAGCGCGGACAGTGGTGGGTACCGTCGGCACAGCGGCCAAGGTCGTCGCCGACACCGGGCCGGCATAGGGCGAGGTGGCGCCACCGGTGGCGTTGGCGCGTACACGGTAGTGGTACGTGGTGCTGCCGGTCCGCCCCGTATGGTTAAAAGTACGCGTCGTCTGCGCTGCCAACGCCGTCCACGGCCCAGTGCTGCTCGTGGACCACTCCAGCGTGTAGTTGGCCGCACCGGTCACGGCGGCCCAACTGACAGTGATGCTGGTGGCGGTGATGTTGGAAGTCGCCAAACCACCGGGAGCCAACAGGCCACCGATGCTCACGTTCGCCACCGGGCTGTAGTTCACCGAGGAGCCCGCGGCATTACCCGCACGCAGACGGTAGTTGTAGTTGCTGCCGGCGGTCACTTGGGTATCAACGTAACTCGTCGCGTCGGCTGCCAAGGTGGCAATGACGGCGTAAGCGCCCGTACCCGTGGCACGCTCCAGCGTATAGCCCGTCTCGTTGGCCACGTTCGCCCAAGACACCGTCACGGACGTACTGCTGGTCGCAGTCGCCGTGGCCGTGCTTGGCGCCAACGGCACCGCCGTAGCTGCCGGTGCAGTGGCGCAGTGCAGTGTCGTGCTATCGCTCAGCGAACGGTTGTTGAACGAGACCTGCGTGCCGAACTCGCCGCCTTGCGACTCCATACCCACCGTGGCGCTCATGCCGCGGTCGTAGGCAGTGTTGCCGGTCAGCACATCGCGATAGCTCATCACCACGTCGCTGCTACCTTCCTGGAACACGACCTGGAAGCTAAGTGGGTTGGTTGCCGCCGAGAAATGCGGAACCGCTTCCCAGGAGACGACGAACCGGCGCGTGGGCGCAGCACCCACCACTAGCGTCCGAATGGCCGCACCGGCAGCGCCCGGGTTGAGGTCGTCCCAGAACGGCGCGATGAAGGCATTGGGTTCAGCAGTGGAAGGAATACCGGCATTCAGGTACTCGAGTGCGGAACCACCATCGAAACGGATGAAGCCGTTGGAGCCCACCTTGATGCTCTGCACCGGCACGCCGTGGAAACTCCACGTGAAAGGCAGCGCAACTACCGTCTCGGCGTCGTCGGCCAGCCCCAGCGAGGTGCCGCCGGTGGTGTCTTGCCAAGCATAAGCATCGACCCGGCACTGGTAAGGCTGCGGCGCGGGCGCCGTCGCTACCGTCACGGTGTTGGAAAACGCGCTGACGGACGGGAAGCGGTTGCCGGCACGCACCCGGAAACAATATGCCGTGTCGCCCTGCAGGCCCGTCGCCGTATAGCTGGCAGCCCCTGCACCAATCTCGGCAATCTTCACGAACACGCTACACGTGGCCTCGCCACGTTCCACTTCGTAGTAAGACTCGCCGCTCACGCCTTCGGTCCAAGTCAGGCGGACAGCCGTATGGCCGCTGGCAGTGCCAACCAGGTTCGATGGCGCACCAACGACTTCCGTCGACGGCGGACGGCAAGCCGGGAACATGGCGCCGGCATCCAGCCGACCACCGGTCACGGTGCCTGCTGCCAACGAGGCCGTCGGGGCCGCGGAACCCAGCAGGGCCGCGCGCAGTTCCTGCGCCGATAGCGTCTGGTCCACCCCGGCACACAAGGCCACGGCGCCGGTCACATGCGGGGTCGCCATGGAAGTGCCGTTGTAGCTGGCGTAAGTGCTGTCGGGAACGGTAGAGGTGATGGCCGAGCCGGGGGCACCGAGGTCCACCGTCGTGGCTCCATAGTTCGAAAACGAGGACAGCTCACCGGTCGAGGTGATGGAAGCCACCGCCACCAGACAGTCCCAACTACGGGTCCCCGTTACGCACTGGTAGTTCGACGGGTAGTTGGCGACGGTGTCGTTGTTCGAAAGATAGTCGTTGCCGGCTGCCGCTATGAACAGAATGCCGGCGTCACCGCCACGGTTAATGGCGTCGAGCAGCGCTTGGCTGTAGCCACCGCCACCCCAGGAGTTGTTGGTCGCCACCAAATTGATGCCGTGCCGCAGTTTCAGGTCCGTCAGGTAGTCAATGGCACGCACCGCATCGGAGGTGGCGCCACCCGTGGCTCCAAGGAACTTGGCGGAGATAATGGCGACGTCCCAGTTGACGCCCACCACGCCCTGGCCATTGTTGCCCTTGCCACCGATGGTGCCGGCCACATGGGTACCGTGCGCATCGTCCAGACCGTCGTAGACCGTGGCGTCGTTGTTGACGAAGTCCCAGCCGTTGATGTCATCGATGAAGCCGTTGCCGTCATCGTCGATGCCATTGGCAGCGATCTCGCCAGGGTTACGCCAGATGTTGTCACGCAGGTCCGGGTGATTCACCTGGATACCTTCGTCGATGACGCCCACTACCACTTGCTGCGAACCAACGAAGCCTTGGGCCCACACTTCGGCGGCTTGGCTACCGAAGGCATTCGCAGGCGTCGAAGCGTCGCCGAGCATGCCCCACAACGTGCCGTTGGTGTAGCTGGGGTCGTTCGGGCTCAGCACCGGGTTGATGTGGTAGTCCGGGTGCGCGTAGCGAACGTTCGGGTCACGCAGCAACTGCTTGATGACCGCATCGATATTCGTGCCCGCCTTGAACTGCAACTTCTCGGCGTTGCGATCAGAACGCGACAAGGGCTGCACGGTAAGCGCACCGACCGATGCACGCGCCGTGGACCGCGCGAGCGCAGGAGCGCTGGCGCTGTAGCCCACCAGCACCACGCCGTCCACGTAAGTGGGTGGCGCAGCCACGGCCACCGATGCCGTCGCCCAAACCATAAATGCACACACGACCAAGCGTGCGGGATGTGACATAAACATTTTTCGCTCCCCAACCGGCACGTACTAACAATTGTCTGGTGTGCCTGCCTTTTGGAGCAACTTACAGCAGATTATGGCGGATGACGAATTTCATACATTATGTAAAATGTCACTTGAAATCCTATTCGTCGAAAATAGCCACGGCTCGCGTCCAGCCGGCAGAGGCTCCGCGGATCTTGCAGGGGAAGCATGAGATGGTGAAACCCGTGGCGGGCAACACTTCGAGGTTGTGCAACTTTTCCAGGTGGCAGTAGCCGATGTCACGCCCGGCCTTGTGTCCTTCCCAGATGAGCGAGGCATCGCCGGTCTCAGCGTACTTCTGCGCTGTGTAGGAAAACGGCGCATCCCAACTCCAGCCATCGGTGCCCGTCAAGCGCACGCCCTTCTCTAGCAGCGCTAACGTGGCGTCCTTGCTCATGCCGCAGCCGGCGGCCACGTAGTCATC
>CAIOHZ010000029.1 GCA_903858165.1 uncultured Pseudomonadota bacterium | reverse complement strand
CGGCTTCTTGCTAGCCGCTAACGTCGTCTTCGCGGCGGTGGCCCAGCCGCCCGTCGATGACCAACAGCTCGGCAATGAAGCCGATGGTCGCAACTGGCCGTCCTATGGCCGCACCTACGCCGAGACCCATGCCTCGCCGCTCACTGGCATCACTTCCGCCAATGTCTCGCGGCTCAAGCTGGCCTGGTCACTGGAACTGCCCGGCGTGCATAACGGCGCCACGGTGCCGTTGGCGGTGGATGGCGTGGTGTATTTCACGGTGGACCAAAGCTTGGTCCATGCGGTAGATGCACGCAGTGGCAAGCTGCTGTGGCGCTACGACCCTGAAGTAGCCAAAGTCGCCGGTCGCAAGCTGCGCAACACCTGGGGTCCGCGCGGTCTGGCCTTTTACGAGGGCCGGGTCTACGTGGGCACCACCGATGGCCGGCTCATCGCCATCAACGCCCGTACTGGCAAGCCGGTATGGAGTGTCATGACGGTAGGCAAGGACGACGCGCGCACCATTACCGGCGCGCCGCGTGTATTCCAAGGCCTCGTGATCATCGGGCATGCAGGTTCCGAGTACGGCGTCACCCGCGGCTATGTCACGGCGTATGACGCGAACACTGGTGCACAGCGCTGGCGCTTCTTTACGGCCCCGGGTAACCCCGCCGATGGCTTTGAAGACGACACCCAGGCGATGGCGGCGAAAACCTGGACCGGTGAGTGGTGGAAATTTGGTGGCGGCGCCACGGCGTGGAATGCCATCACTTACGACCCGAAGTACAAGCGTGTGTACATCGGTACCGGCAACGGCGGCCCATGGAATCGGAAAATTCGCAGCCCCGGTGGCGGCGACAACTTGTTCGTGTGTTCCGTGGTAGCGCTGGACGCTGCGACTGGCAAGTATCTGTGGCACTACCAAACCGTGCCGGGTGAGAGCTGGGACTACAACTCGGCGATGGATATCACGCTGGCCACGCTGCCTGTCGGCGGCGTGCCGCGCGATGTCATCTTGCACGCGCCGAAGAACGGCTTTTTCTATGTCATCGATCGCCAGACCGGCAAGCTGTTGTCGGCGGAGAAGTTTGGCAAGTCCACTTGGGCAGAACGCATCGACTTGGCGACTGGCCGTCCGGTGGAGGCACCGGGGGTTCGCTACGAAGATGCGCCGGCACTCATCTGGCCGGGCGGTATCGGCGTGCACAACTGGCAACCCATGTCGCTCAATGCCCAAACCGGGTTGGTCTATATCCCCACCGTGACCATTGCCGGCCTGTATTCGGATGCAGGCATTGATAGGGTCAACTGGAAAAATATACCCACGGAACTGAACACCGGCGTTCTGGATTTCAAGGCCGATGCTCCCGAGGATGCGGCCACCAGCGAACTGATTGCTTGGGACCCGTTGCAGCAGAAAAAAATCTGGGGCGTTCCCACGCCCGGCGCGTGGAACGGCGGCACGCTCACCACCGCCGGCAATCTCGTGTTTCAAGGCCAGGCCGACGGGCAGTTCAACGCCTATGCGGCCGACAGCGGTAAGCGCGTCTGGGCGTTCGACGCCAAGATGGGCATTACCGGCGCGCCCATCACCTTCACGGCTGGTGGTAAGCAGTACATCACGGTAGTGGCTGGGTGGGGTGGAGCAGGTCCTGCTTTCCTCGGTTCACTGAGCGCGCAGCATGGTTGGCAAGCGCGAGTGCACCCGCACCGTGCGCTCACTTTCGTGCTTGATGGCACAGCCGTGCTGCCACCCACTCCTCCACCTTCACGCGCCGTTCCCGTGGACGACCCGGCAATGGCCATCAACCCGCAACTCGTCACGCAAGGCGAAACGCTTTATGCGCGGCGCTGCAACGCATGTCACGGACTGGCCGCGGTGGCTGCAGGCTTCGCGCCGGATCTGCGCGCCTCCCCTGTGGGCCTGTCCGCGGCGAACTTCCGCAGTGTGGTGCAAGGCGGCGCACTGGAACTGCGCGGCATGCCCAAATTCGAGGAACTGGAGGACGCACAGGTGGAGGCGCTACGGCACTACCTGCGTCAGCGCGCGCGAGACAGTCGTTGACTGTCGCAAGCCATAAAAGCAGAGGTGCCCCAGTGCGCGCTAATCACTATACAAGCCTCACTTGGTTAGTGGGCCTGGTCGGGCTGAGCGGAGCGATCCTGTCGCCTTGCGCCGCTAGGGCAGCAACGCCACAGGTGCCCAAGGTGCTCTCGGGCGTTAGCGCGCCGGAAGATATGGAGCCCTTGCCGGGCGGTCGCGCGCTGCTGCTCTCGGAGTTCCGTCTTCCCGGCAGCAGCCGCATGAGTCGGCTCGCTGTGTTGGACACGCGGACCGGGGCTGTAAAGCCAGCATCCCTGCAGGCCGCGACTGACGCTACGAAGCGCTGGGGCACGCCGGACTGCCTCGCGCCGGACCCCGCGCCGTCTTGGGGTGGCCTAAGCCTCACGCGAGCGGCCGGACGCGGCTCGCGGCTGCTAGTGGTCAACCAAGGATCGCGCACCAGTATCGAGGCCTTCGCGGTATCCATGCGCGGCACGGACCTGACGCTAACTTGGCAGGGTTGCGCTGTACTGCCGGCGAACCAGCACCCCAATGATGTTGCCGGCCTACCCGATGGCGGCTTTGTGGTCAGCATCATCGGCGACGAGCGCCACTTCAATGCGCCGGACGGGCTCACGCGGCTGCTGAGCGGCGAGGTGACCGGTTACCTGCTGGCCTACTCGCCAGCGAACGGCTTCCATCGACTGTCCGGTACCGAGGCAGCAACACCGAACGGCGTCGTGGTCGCGCGCGGCGGTCAGCAGCTCGCGTTTGCCTCGTGGACCGGTCGCGCCGTCATCGCGTATGACCTGCAGCAAGGCAAGGTGACCGGCCGTGTCGCGCTGCCAATCTCGCCGGACAACCTCAGCCTGACGCCGCGCGGCACGGTGCTAGCGACCGGCGTGCCGAGCGTGGCCTACGTGCCG
>CAIOHZ010000028.1 GCA_903858165.1 uncultured Pseudomonadota bacterium | reverse complement strand
CTCCTGCCCGCGGCTGCCGACTCGACCGACTGACGCTTCGGCCCCAGCGTGCGCAAGGCTCCCAACGGTTCGGTCGGCAATATCCGCCAGTGCCGCATCGTAGTGGTTCGCGGCATAGTGCTCGGCAATCTCCCGACCGGTGGTCACCCACACATCGCTGTGGCCGGTGATGTACTCCAACGCTTCCTCAAAAGCCTTCAAGCGATGCGGACAGCTGACTTGGTAGTTGTGCGTCGGAATACACATCACGGTGCCGGACTCCGCGCCTTCCGCATACAAGCGGTCGAAGGCGTCCTTGATCATCTGCCCGTAACGCCGCGGCTCAATCTTGTTCACCACATAAACAATGGTGTCGTTCAGCTCCAGCGAATAGGGAACGGAAACAAACTTCTGTCCGCTGCGTACGCGCACCGGCGTGGGTTGGTCGTCGTGGAAGAGATCGCAGGTGTAAAGGCCGCCAAGTTCGGCGAAGAGGTCTAGCGTTACCTCACTATGTGATAGCGCTGGTGCCAAGTAGCCGGCTGGCTTCTTGCCCACGGCACGTTCGATGGTGTCCATGGAGTCGAGAATCATCTCGCGCTCTTGGTCCTCGCTCATGCCGTAGGTATAGCGAGTGTTGTAGATGCCGTGAGTAAAGAACTCCCAGTCCCGCGCCGCACAAAGTTCAATGATTTCCGGATGGTGGGCGCAAAGCGCCGTGCTAAGCGAGATGGACCCGCGAATACCGTACTTTTCCAGCAGACGCATCTGGCGCATGTGGCCCACACGGTTGCCATAGTCGCGGATGGAATAGCCGGGCACCGCCGGGTACGGATGCGGCCAGGCCGCGCGGTGCGGGTTCTTCGGCGGGTCGAGTTCGTAGAACTCGATGTTCGGCGCCACCCAGAAGGCTAGGCGCTTGCCGCCCGGCCAAGTAATCTTCGGCCGGCCCATGTAGGGCCAGTAGTCGTAGCAGCCGGGCTCCGCCTTCATGCGCCCTCCGCCACGCGGCCATCCAGCCAGCCCAGAGTTTCGTTCACGTCCACCACATCGGCGTACTTGAGCATCAGGTCCGTAAGGTTCGCGAAGTGATAGCTTTCATGCTTGTCCGCCACGCACTGCTCGGGAACGATGGTGCGGTAGCCGCGCGACAGCGAATCCACCGCGCCGGCGCGCACGCAGCCCGAAGTGGAACCACCGGTGATGATGACCGTGTCCACCTGGTGCCACACCAGCAGCGACTGCAGCGGCGTTTCGAAGAACGGCGACGGCATGCGCTTGCAGTAGACCAAGTCCTGCCCATGGTGAATGTCACAGCGCTCGTCGAACTCGGCGCGCCGCGACCCCTGCTTGATGTTCTGCAGCGAATCGGGCGTGTTCGTGCGTGTTCCCCACACGCCGGCATCTTCTGCGGAGTCCGCATAGGCCACGTGGGTCCACACCACCGGCCAGCCCAGCGCGCGGCAGCGCTTGGCCAGTTCGTTCACGTATTCAATCTGGCGCGGGTCCGTTTCGTAAGCGGTCTTGAACTCGTCCACGCGCGTGTAAGCGCACTGGAAGTCGATGTTCACCAGCACCGCCTTGCGGCCGTAGCCGAAGCGAGCGCGGTTCGGGTTCGCCTTCACTTCCAGCCACAGCTGGCGGGCGGTCTTGTCGGACATTTCCATGGGCGCGTTTCCACTTAACGGCGGCGGACCGGCAGCCCACCTATGGCCCCGAGTGTAAAGCGCCTTCAGCCAAACTCGAAAGAGGTTACGCCGTACACGCGCGCCGTGGTGTCCGGCGGGCTGGCGCCATAGAACATCTTGGCGCAACTGAATGGGCTGGCCCAACCCAATTCCGCAGCGATGGCCATGGCCTCGCCATTGGGTTCAGGCACGTCCAGCGCTACGGTTTCACCCGGCACTCGCGCCATCAAGTCGCGCAGCAGAGCACGGGCCGTGGCCGCGTCGTCCGCAAACACTGGCCCGAACTTATGCCCCTTGAGACAGGGCCGCAGGAAAGCATAGCCCCGCAGGCCGCCGCCCTCGCCAAGCACCGCCAAGCCATGGCCGCCATTCACCGCCAACCAGCGCCTCAGGAAGCCCGTCCGCGACCGCCCGAACACTTCACGGTCATAGGCATCCACTTCAGCAAACGGCACGCTGGCCAAAGGCGCGGTGAGAACACCCGCCGGCACCGCAAGTGCCGTGGCATCGGCCGGGCCCTGAAAGCGATAGTCGTAGTAATGGTGAACAAAACCACCAGCCGCATAGAACGGCGCCATGTTCAAGACGCCGTCCATGCCAATGTAGGCACCGGCCACTAGCCGCGCCTGCAAGCGCCGCAGCCGCTCGTGCCAGAGCACGCGGCCCAGCCCTTGGCCCCGATGATCCGCCCGCATGATGAACAAGCCCATGAAGCCGCATTCGCCGCCATAGGAGAGGATAGCGCCACCCCCCACCAGTTCCGGAGGCTTGCCCGGGACGGCGTACCGCAGCGCGATGAACCCCTGCGGGTCGAAGCTCCAGGCCACCTCGAGGTCAGCGAGGCCCGGGTTCCAGCCTTCAGCCGCTGCCCAGCCGATCAGCACCTCGGCTTCGTCGCGGGACATGGCACCGATGGCATAGCCTTCGGGCAGGGTCGGAGTCTTCATGGACGAATGATAGCCGCTCGCCATGATCACAGCGTCATCACCACGGCCTATTGGCCGCTACCGTGGGCGCTACCCGCCTCCCCGGCAGCGGCAATACTGTCGCCTCAGCGCTTGTCGAGCGCCGCCACCGCCTGCACCAGCCCCTTGAACGAAAACGGCAGCGCTACGGGCTGCCCATTGCCATCCACAAACGTCATGCGGCCCGCCACGGTCTGGGCAATCCACGCCATCGACATCGTGCCGGCGGGCGTGGCATCGGCGAAGCAACCCGTGGGAATACAGCGGCGCCAGCCGAGCGCGATGCCCGGGGCCTCAGTGGTCTCGGAACCCAACACTACCGGGGCCGAAAACTCCACCGCCGCCGGCAACATGACGGCGAAGGACAAATCGCCGCCCTTGGTGAGTCGGCCGACAGCGATGCGAGCAATAGGCCCCTTGCCTTCCAGCAATAAAGTCTGCGTCGCCTCGCAAGCGGCAGCAGCACCGGTGGCCGCCGGCGGCGGACACGTCACCAACCAATCACCGTAAGTGGCGGTGGTGGGCGCCGCGGCTTCCACAGGGGCCTTCACCGGAGCGGCGGCTGGCGCCTGCTGCTTTGCCATCGTACCCAAGGGCATGGCAACCAGAAGTGCTACCGCAGTTGCGCGCAACACTAGGCTGTCATCCGCCCGTCCAGAACGATTTGTAAAAATATTCTTCATGCACTTACTCCCGAGGCGAGCCCGTTTTCGGGGCCCGCGCTCACGCTAGTTAAAACTTCCACTGCAGGCTCATGTGCGACACGCGGGAAGTGAT
>CAIOHZ010000027.1 GCA_903858165.1 uncultured Pseudomonadota bacterium | reverse complement strand
TTTCCAAGTCGTGCTGCAAGTCGAGGTTCAGCAGTTCTTCCCGCTGTACCTGTTGCCCCAGCTGGAAGTCGGCTGGGGAGGCCGGGCCCATCGAGGCGTTGACGGTGTTGCTAATGCCAAGCTTGATGCCGTTCTGGCCAATCGAGCCGCTCAGGTCATAGCGCCAACCATTGGCGAGCTCGCCGCGTACGCCGGCCACCACCGAGTAGTCTTCCACGGTGCCGCCGAAGCGTGGCGTAAAGCCACCGGGGTGGCGTTCGTTGAACGCGAAGCACGCCGGGTTGCTGGCTACTGCCGCCAGCGCCGCCACCTCCGGTTTGCCGCCGACAATGGGTACTGCCGGGCACGCCACACCATCGGCCGGGGTGAGGTCGCCCACCAGCAGTGTTTGTCCGCCATCGTTGCTGAAAACGCCTGTGCGTCGGATGGGGTTGCGGTAGAAGAAGCTGCCATCGACCGCACGGCTGGCGTAGTTGCCGAACAGGTAGGCTTCTGCGCTGCCTACGGCCACATGGCCGTTAGCCACCAACTTGTAGTCGTCGTTGCCACGCGGGTTGCCCCAAACCACGACCGGGTTCGGCACACCAGGCACGCCGGCAGCAGTGAGTGCCGCAGCAGCAGGGTCTTGTAGGCCACGGCTGGTGGGGCGGGCATCGCGCCATTCGGCGCTTAGTGTTAGGCCGCCCTCGGCGCCTAGAGCAAAGCCCAGTTGCGCACCGATGTTGGCGATGGCGCCGTCGCCGCGGTAATAGCGGCCCCATTGCAGGTCCACCGTGCGGGCGGTGGGGTTGTCTACCAGCACGAGGTTGATGACGCCGGCGATGGCGTCGGAACCGTACTGCGCGGACGAACCATCGCGCAGCAGCTCTACCTGCGCCAAAGCGATGCCTGGCAGCGCGTAGAGGTCTACGCCTTGCGCGCCGCGTTGCACACCCGACACAAACTCGCCAATGACGGCACCACGGTGCTGCCGCTTGCCATTGACCAACACCAGGGTGCTGTCGCTGGGCAGGCCGCGCAGACTGAAGGGACGCACCATCGTGGCGGCGTCGCTGATGGCTTCGCGGGATACGTTGAACGAAGGCGCACTGCTGGCGAGCACATCAAGTAGGTTGCGATCGCCTTGGTGCATCACTTCACTGGACGAAATAACATCTACGGGTACCGCGGCTTCGGCGACGGTGCGTTGCGAACGACGGCTGCCGAGCACGGCGACTTCAGTAAGTTCAGCGTCTTGCGCTACGATTTCGCTGCCTGCAGCGAACGCTACGTCGACCGCGGGGCCAGTAACCATTAGGGCACCGGCCAGCAGCGCTTTCGTTTTCAATCGGCTCACCACGGAATGTTCTCTCCTCGCGAATCTCGAAAATAGGCGCCACGCTGCGCCGGCAGACCATCTAGCACCTGCAGTAAGGCCTGCGCGGCTTCATCGGCGGTAATGGCGTGCTCGGCGCTGACAAACGGCGCTGAAAGCTTGGAAGCCACGGTTCCCGGCTGCAGTGCTGCCACCACCAGTTCCGGGCGGCGCATCGCCAGTTCCAAGGCCGCAGTCTGCAGCAGCATGTTCAATGCAGCTTTGGCAGCGCGGTAAGCGTACCAGCCCCCTTTGCGGTTGTCGGCAACGCTGCCGACGCGGGCCGAGAGCTTGGCATAAATGACGCGACCGCTGGCCAAATTCGGCACCAAGGCCTGCAGTAGTAGTACGGGCCCGGTGGCATTGACGGCGAACTGTCGCGCAAGAGAATCGGCACGGACGGCGCCTAGTTGTTTTTCTGGGCCGACGCCGTCTATGACCAACGCGCCGGTAGCATCAATCACCAAGTGGAAAGGGCCTTGTGAAGACAAGCTAGCCACGGCGGTGGCGATAGACGCTCCATCTTCGAGAGCAAAACCTGGATGAGTGCTACGCGACAGCTCCGTGACAGTGGCGCAGCGACTATCGGCGCGCAAGGCACGCACGAACGCGCTACCAATCGCGCCGCTGGCGCCGATGACCAGCGCGCGATAGCCCAGCGGCAGCGTCAGCAATGTCGGGCTACTTGGCGGTAGGGTGAACATAGGCCGGCGGCAGGGTGCCGCGCGGAGTGCGGTAGCGGTCGCGCAGGAGCGTCTGACGGGAAGTAGTGGGGACGGGTTCACCGCCCACATACACCTGCGTGGTCAGGGTGCTGGTTTCGAGCGGGTCGCCATCCCACACCACGAGGTCTGCGGTCTTGCCTACCTCCAATGTGCCGAGCGTGTTCCCCACCCCGTAGATACGCGCCGGATTACGGGTGATGGCAGCCAACGCCGCATCGAACGGCAACCCGTGAGCTACTGCGTTGCCCGCCAACTGGCGCGCGTTACGTGGGTTGTAGTGCTCCGCATAGGCAAAGGCAATCTCTACGCCGGCGGCGTTCAGGCGGGTGGCGTTGTCGAAGGTGGCACCCAGCATCTCGAAGCTGCTGGGCAAGTTTTCGAACACATCCAACACCACGGGTACTTTGGCTGCCGCCAATTGCGGCGCCACTTCCCATGCTTCAGCGCCACCGATGATGACCAGCTTCAATTGCTGTTCGCGTGCCAACTTCAGCAGTATGAGAATGTCGCTAGCGCGGTGCACCTCGGCCAGCAGCGGCGCCTTGCCGGCCAACAAGGGCTGCAGGGCTTCCAGGTCTTGCCGTGTGCCGGTGTATTCGCGTCGCGCGCCGTTGTTGAAAGCTTCGCGGTGCGCTGCGTAGTCGCGGGCATCGTCTAGCAGCGCACGCAAGCGCAGCAACACCGCACTACGCGCGCCACCGGAAAGGTCCGCACCCGCTTCGCCATAGGTGAACACGAAGCCCACTGGTGTACGCACATCAATGGCCATGCCGGGCTTCAGGCGCAGGAAACTGGCTTGCCCCGCAATGATCGTGCCGAGTCCGCTGCTGTCCATCGAAGCTTCAGGCGCTACCAGTCCAGCGGTAATACCTTCGGCGCGATTCACCTGAATGCGCAGGCTGCGCGGCTCGATGGCTTCCGCGACACTGAACGCTGCCGAGTACGGTAGACCTCTCGCAGATTCGTCCACGGTGGCCGCTTCGCCATCCACTTCGGTAACGCCCAGTCGCCCATAGGCGTCGATGAGGCCAGGTGTAATGAACTGGCCGGTGACATCCACCACGCGCGCACCCGCCGGGATGCGCACATCCTTGCCGACCGCGGCGATGACGCCGTCCTGCATGATGACGGTGGCGTTTTGCAGCGTACCGTTCGGGCCAACGGTGTGCACGGTGGCACCGCGCAGCGCGATGGTTTCGGCTGCTGCCAGCGGGGAAAGAAGGCCGGTGCCCAGCAGGGCTACCAGCGCAAGGCTACGTGCGTTCATCGGGCACCTCCGGCGGGCGTCATACCCAGCGCGAAATCGGTGATGGGTTGTTTGGCAGGGTCGTGGCGGTCGTAGACCAGTGCACCGTCAATGTAGACCTTCTGGGCCAGTGCATAGACGCTGAACGGGTTGCCGTTCCAGACCGTTACGTCCGCCATCTTGCCGGGCTCCAACGTGCCGGTGCGGTCCGCTATGCCAATGGCGCGCGCCGGGTTGCGCGTCAGCCAGGTGATGGCGTGCTCGGGAGTGATGGTCAGGCCCATGCCCCGCCCCGCTGCCATGGCCTTGCTGGCTTCCTGGTTCAGGTGCTGAATGCCGACGGCGCTGTCGGAATGCACCACCGCGCAAGCGCCAGCGGCATCCACCATGGCGATGTTCTCGCGAATGCCATCGAGGCTTTCCATCTTGAAGCCCCACCAGTCGGCCCACATGGCAGAGCAAGTACCGTTGGCGGCGAGCACGTCGGCAACTTTGTAGGCCTCTACCGCGTGGTGGAAGGTGCCGATGCGGAAGCCGAATTCCTTCGCGAGGTCCAGCATCTGGACCATCTCGTCGGCACGATAGCAATGGTTCTGCACGATGATTTCACCGTTCAGTACACCAGCCAGCGTTTCATTCTGCAGGTTGCGGGTGGGCGGCTGCGCTTCGGGCTTGGTAGCGCGGTCGCGTTCGTACTTCGCCATGTCATCGCGGTACTTGCGGGCTTCGATGAACGCGTTACGGAACCCGGCCATATTGCCCATACGTGTGGAAGGCAGCATCTTGCGGCCTTCACCATAGACGCGCTTGGGGTTCTCGCCGCAGGCCATCTTCAGACCGTAGGGTGCGCCGGGGAACTTCATGTCCTGCACGCTGCGCCCGGCCACGTTCTTCAAGGTGATGGTGCGGCCGCCGAACAAGTTGGCGGAGCCTGGCAAAATCATCATGGAAGTAACGCCGCCAGCGAGTGCGGCTCCAAAGCCTGGGTCTTGCGGCCAGACGCTGTGTTCTGCCCACACTTGTGCGGTGTTCGGCGAAGTGGCCTCATTGCCGTCGCTGAGCGAGCGCATGCCTGGCGATGGGTAAACGCCGAGGTGCGAGTGCGCATCGATGATGCCAGGCGTAACCCACAGGCCCTTCGCATCCACTACCGCAGCGCCCGCAGGAGCGGCAAGGCCTTGGCCTAGCGCGGCTACCTTGCCGTCAACGAGCAATACATCGGCATTTTCCAGCCGTTCACCGGTACCGGTAAGCACGGTGGCGCCGCGGAGCAGCGTATTGGTGGATGGCATGGGCCGGTAGGTAGAGGCATAGGCCGGGCTGGTGGGGGGCGTAATGGCGGCCACAGCCACTGTGGACGATGGCGCTGGAGAGTTGGCCACTGGCGGGGTGGCGGCACAGGCAGCCAACAGTCCGCCCGTCAGGGCAACAAGGAGGGAATAAGGCTTCATGCAGGAACTCCGAAAGCGTTAAAACAGGCCAGGCACTGCGCGTTGTGCGGGTGAGGGTTGCGCTGGCAGCAAAGGTTCAGGCTCGGTTTGCAGGGCCTCTAGGCCACCGGGTTTCGCCAAGCCTGGTGTGCTGCTACCGGCAATGGCCGTGCAAGGCCGTCCAGCCAGAAAATCCAAGGCTTGGCGCGTGCTGGTTTCCAAGAGATCGCCCATGGCGCGGGTGAGGTCGTCTCCTGCGCGGCAGCTCACGTTCACCGTGCCGGCCAAACCATTGAAGTAGTTCTCGGAGCCAGAGGCGTTGCGCAAGGCAAATGCGATGACGCGCAGACGGTCATCGCAACTGGCGCGGTCGATGGCTACTTGGCCCACCGGCTTGCCGTAGGTGTTGGTACCCACCAGCGCCAGATTGGTGGTGAAGTACGGCAGCATGCCGTTCACCACCAGTTCGCTGGAGGAGGCAGTGTTACCGGTGGCAATGAACGCCAGCTTCAGCGGCGCGATGGCTTGGGGCTGCGGCGTGAAGTAGTGCGTGCTGTTATTCGCCGATTTTTCCGGGCGGTAGGTCATCTGGTTGAAGATTTGGCCGCTGGAACGGTTGCCACCGAGCAGGTCGCCGAGCAGGTCGGCGGTGGCCACCAAGCCGCCCCCGTTGTAGCGGAAGTCCAAGATGACTTCGTTGATGCCCGCTGCGCGGAAACTGTCAAATGCAGTGCGCAGTTGCGCATTGGCGGAACTGATGAAGGTGCGCAGGTTTAGATAGCCCACCTTGCGCCCGGCGTCATCGAGGATGCGTGCACCATACCGGCTCGACACAGGCGTCAGCGAATAGTCCGCTTTGGTAACGGTTAGCGTGCGGGTGCCCGCCGCCCCGGCAACCCGCAAGGTGCGCGTGGTGCCGGCGGTGCTAGGGCCCAGCGCATCGCTGAGGGCTTGCGAACCGCCGCTGGCCAGCAAGCTGGCCACGGTGGCGAGCGTGGCTTCGCTCGTGCCGATGGCCACAATTTCGTCACCGCGGTCGATACCCGCGGCTAGTGCCGGTGCGCCTTCGAAGGCCTCAGTGATATACAGGCGTGAAGACGCGGGGTCGGTATACAAGCGAACGCCAAAGCCAGCCGTGGCGCCGGAGCTGTTGAAGGCGTTCTCTTCCGCGATGGAAGTGATGTACGAAAAGTACCGATCTTTGTTCTGCGCGCGCGCGGTGGCTGTCATGGCGTCGATGGTGGCTTGCGGCGAACTGTATGAGGTGGCACTGAGCGATGTGACCAAGAGCTCTGGGTAGAGGTACCACTCCTTCATGGTGTCGATCACCCACTGGTTGCGGGCCGTGATCGAACAGGGGTCGTTGGTGGTGACGTTGCCGCCCGTGCTGCCGCCACCGCCACCGCCACCGCCGCAGCCGGCGAGGGTGGCCAGACAGACCAGCACCAGGGTGGCCATGCGGCCAAGGCGGGTGCCGCCGTGGCGACTGGCTGCCGGGTGAGCGATGTGCCCGGTGGGTGAGTTCGTATGTTGCATGGGTTACATCCTGCCTCAGTGCTGCGCGCTACGGCAACAGGTACTTGGCTAGCCAGTCCTGCACTTCCGCGTACCAGAAGCGGCTGTTCTCGCCCTTCAGTATCCAGTGGTTTTCCTCCGGGAACACGATGAGTTTTGATGGCACTTGCATGCGCTGCAGCGCGCTCCAGTATTCCAGGGAGTTGTTCAGGGGCACGCGGAAGTCTTGCTCGCCTACCGTGACCAGCACTGGCGTGCGGAACTTCGCCGCGTACTTGATGGGGTTCTGCTCCTGCCAGCCCTTGCCGCCTTCCCAGTGCGGGCCGCCCATATTCACTTCGCGGCCATAGATGGTGTCGCTGGTGCCCCATTGCGCTTCGAGGTTCACGAGGCCCGCGTGGCTCACCAGGCAGCGATAGTGCGTGGTGCTGGCCTGCAGCCAGTTCGCCAGGTGTCCGCCGTAGCTGGCGCCGCCCGCGCATTGGCGAGCGCCATCAATGAATGGATACTTCGCGATGGCGGCAGTAGCCGCCTCGTTCACTTCCAGGCCGGGCCCGATGAGCGGGTCGTGCTGGATGCCCTGCGCAAAGGCTTCACCGAAGCCCGTGCTGCCCGTGTAGTTGGTGAGCACAAACACGATGCCGCGCGACGCCAGCAGGTGGTAGTTCCACCGCAGGACGAACTGGTCGCGCCACATGGTGTGCGGGCCACCATGAAGCATGACGAACAGCGGATATTGCTTCGCAGGGTCGAAGCCGGGTGGGCGCACCAGGAAGTTGTGAATGTTGGCGCCACGCTTGCTCGTGAACCAGAACTCTTCCACCGGCGGCAGGTCGAGTTGAGCCAGTGTCGTGTCGTTGAAATGCGTCAGCGCCGTGTGCGTGCCTTTGGCTGCATCCACACGGACGATTTCTACCGGCGCCGAGGCACTTTCGTAGGCGGCCACCATGGCGCTGCTTTTTGCTACGCCGGTCGAGACGTTGGTGTATACGCCGTGCTCCGGTGCCACCACGGTACGTACTTTGCCGCCGGCCAATGGCACGGCGTAAAGGTTTTCGCCGCCCATGTCTTCGGCAGAGAACCAAGCTTGCTTGCTGTCCGGCGCGAGCACGAACGACGACACGGCGCGGTCGAAGCCAGCGGTAACCAGCACACGCTTGCTGAAGTCCCCACCGGTAGTGCTCCATGGAACGCTCGCCAACTGTGTGGCCACATAGACCTTGTCGCCGCTCCGCCGTTCGTACAGCGCTGCCAGCCAGTTGCCGTCGGCGCTGAAGCGGGGGCGCGCCCAGCTGTCGCCTTCGGCCGTGAGTCGCAGGGGTTCCCCGCCGGTCGTGGGTACTTGCCACAAGTTCATGGACGTAAACGCGTGCGCCGATTGGTCGCGGTCGGTACTGGCGGCGAACACCACAGCCTTGCCATCGGGCGTCCAAGTGACATCCATGTCTTCGCCGCCATCGCCACTCCGTCCGCCGTAGCCGGGCATGGCCGCCAGCTTGGTGCCGGCCAGCAAGTCGCGCGCAGTGGCAGTGCCGTCGCTGGCTTGCACGTAAACATGGGGGCGGCGCGTATCCACCCAGCGGTCCCAGTTGCGCACCGGAAAGCCGGTGTAGACGCGCGCGTTGTACTTGCGGGCTTTTTCCGCTTCCTGGGCTTTCTTGTTGTCCGCCTCGCTCATGGCACCCGGGTAGGGGTTGCTGATGAACAGCAGCTGCGTACCGTCCGGCGAGAACTGCGGCGCCTTTGCGCCCGTCACCAAGCTGGTAACGCGCTGCGCATCGCCACCTTGGGCGAGATCAAGCACGTAAACCTGTGCCGCATCGTCGCCGTCACGCTTGCTGCTGAACGCCAGACGGCGGCTGTCGGCACTCCACGTCAGGCCACTTTCCCCGGCGCGGGTGTTGGTGAGGCGGCGTGGCGGTTGCGTGCCGTTCGTGGCCACCAGCCAGACGTCGCTCACTTGCTTGTCGTCGTAGGCTGGTTCCGTGACGTTAAACGCCACCCATTGGCCATTGGGGCTGGCCACGGGGGCGCCCACACGCTTCAGCAGCCAGAGGTCCTCATGGGTGGGGGTGCGGCGCGCGGTTGACGGGGCGGCATGGGCGACGCTGGCGGCGGTGGCCAGCAGGCCGAAAGCCAGCGTGGCGAGCAGCAATGGGCGGGGCGTGAGAGGCATGGCGGACTCCTTGCGATGCGTGAGCGTAGCAACTTCTGCGGCCTTTGCGCGCGGCTCGCTGGTAGTCCGGCTACGGGGGTGCATGTTATATTGTTAGTACATTTAACCGGGATAGCGTTTGCCGCCGATGCCTGCCACCTTGTTCGACAAATTGTGGGAGACGCACGCGGTTCGTGGCTTCGCGGACGGGTCGGCGTTGCTCGCCCTCGACCGGGTGTTCCTGCATGAGCGGACGGGCAGTATTGCTTTAGCCAGTGTGCTCGATTCGGGGCGCTTGCTGCCCGCGGGGCAGCGGGTGCTAGCCACCATGGACCATGTGGTGGACACCCACCCCACACGCTCCGACGACACCACCATGCCCGGTGGCGCCAGCTTCATTCAAGCCATGCGCACCACCGCGCACCGCGCCGGTATTCGCTTGTTCGACTTGGGCGACCCGCAGCAAGGCATTAGCCATGTGGTGGCCGCCGACCTCGGGTTCGTGCTGCCCGGCTACACCTATGTCTGCCCGGACAGCCACGCTTGCACGCTGGGCGCCTTGGGTGCGCTGGCTTGGGGCATAGGCACCAGCGACTGCGAGCAGGCGCTCGCGACCGAGATGCTGCGTATTGCCCGGCCCAAGCAACTGCGGGTTTGGGTGGACGGCGAATTGTCGCCGGGCGTGAGCGCGAAGGACCTCGCGTTGCACCTCATCGCCACGCACGGCAGCGCCGGGGGTGAACGCCAAGCCATCGAGTTCGCCGGCCCGGCCATTCGTGCGCTTTCCATGGAAGGCCGCTTCACTCTGTGCAATATGGCCGTGGAGTTTTCGGCGTTCTGCGGCCTGGTGGCGCCAGATGAACGCACCGTGGCTTACGTGCTGGGCCGCGAATGGGCGCCGCAGGGTGCGGCGTTCGAGCAAGCGGCTGCGGCTTGGCTGCAGTTGGCCACGGATGAAGGCGCCGCCTTTGACCGCGAAATTCGCCTGCATGCACGTGATGTTTCGCCCATGGTGACTTGGGGCACGGCGCTGGACCATGGCGCTTCCGTGAGTGGGATGGTCCCGTTGCTCGAGTCGCTGCCGGAAGCGAGCCGCAACCGCGCCGCCAAGGCCTTGGATTACATGGGGCTGGCGCCTGGGACTGCGTTGGCGGGCCAGCCGATTGATGCGGCGTTTATTGGTTCCTGCACCAATGGCCGCTTGGAAGACCTGCGGGCCGCCGCGGCGCTGCTGGACGGCCAACGCGTGGCCAAGCATGTGCGTGCCTTGTGCGTGCCCGCTTCGGGTGCCGTGAAGCGCGCTGCCGAAGCAGAAGGCCTCGACCAGGTCTTCATTCAGGCCGGCTTCGAATGGCGCGAGCCGGGTTGTTCGCTGTGCTTCTTTGCCGGCGGCGAAAGCTTCGCGGCCGGCGCGCGGGTAGTGTCCAGCACCAACCGTAATTTTGAAGGCCGGCAAGGGCCGCGCGTGCGCACACACGTGGCCAGCCCGGCTACCGTCGCGGCCAGTGCTATTGCCGGAAAACTCACCGACCCCCGAGAGTTTTTTCCGCAGCAGGAGGAGCCATGAGTGCCCCCCAGCCGCTGACCGTTCATGTGGGCGTGGCCGTGCCGCTCCTACTCGCGAATGTCGATACGGACGCCATCATTCCTTCACGGGAAATGAAAACGGTGAGCCGGCAAGGCTTGGGGCAGGCCTTGTTTGCTGCGTGGCGTTACCACTACGACGGCGTGCAGCGGCTGGCAGTGAATGACGAATTCGTGTTGAACCAGCCGGCCTATGCGGCCGCCACCGTGTTGTTGGCGGGCCCGAACTTCGGTTGCGGTTCTTCGCGCGAACATGCGGTGTGGGCCATAGCCGACTACGGTTTCCGTGTGCTCATTGCGCCTTCGTTTGGTGCCATCTTCCAAGGCAACTGCATTCGCAACGGCTTGCTGCCAGTGGAACTGCCGCTGGAGCAAGTGCAGGTGCTGGCGGCATGGGTGGCTGCAGCGCCGCAGCAGCACCAGGTGACGGTGGACTTGGTGGCGTGTGAGGTACGCACCACGGGTGGCCACGTTTGGCCGTTTGTGGTGCCGGCGGTAGCCCGCAGTCGCTTGCTGGAAGGCCGCGATGAAATTGCCGAAACGCTCGCCTATTCCCCTGAATTGGCAGAGTGGCGTGAACGAGACCGGCGCTTGCGGCCTTGGGTTTACGCCGGAGAGGCAGGATGAGCATTGACGTGCTCGTGAGCGAAGTGGGGCCGCGCGATGGCCTGCAGAGCATTGCGGCCATCTTGCCTACTGCCGTCAAAATAGAATGGATTCGCGCCGAGGCGGCTGCTGGCGTGCGCGAAATTGAAGTGGGCTCGTTCGTGCCGGCCAAGGTGCTGCCACAGTTGGCGGACACGGCGGAAGTGGTGGCGGCAGCGCGGACCATTCCCGGTCTGCAGGTGGCGGTGTTGGTGCCGAACCTGCGTGGCGCTGAAGCGGCCGTGGCCGCTGGCGCCCACAAGATCACCTTGCCTTTGTCCGTGAGCGAAACGCACAGCCTGCGCAACCTGCGGCGTACCCACGAACAGGTCTATGCGGAAGTGGCAGCCGTGCGCGCCTTGCTCGATACCGTGCCTGCCGATCGGCGGCCGTCGTTCGAAGGCAGCCTTTCCACGGCCTTTGGTTGCACGCTGGAAGGCACCATTACGCTGGCGCAGGTGCAGCGTGCTGCGGAGCGCCTGATGGCGGCCGGTTGCGACGAAGTGGGCTTGGCGGACACTACTGGCTATGCCAACCCCGCACAGGTGACTGCTTGGGTGCGTGGCGTGCGGGCCGTCGTGGGTGACCACGCCTTGTCTGGCATCCATGTGCACAACACGCGCGGACTTGGCTTGGCGAATGTGCTGGCAGGGCTTGAGGCCGGCCTTACCACGGTCGATAGTTCGCTGGGCGGGCTCGGTGGTTGCCCGTTCGCCCCTGGCGCCAGTGGCAACGTGGTCACCGAAGACTTGGTGTTCATGCTGGAAGCCATGGGCCTGCGCACTGGCATAGACTTGCCACGCTTGCTGGCAGTGCGAAAGATTCTGGCTGCCCATTTGCCGGGCGAGCCGCTTTACGGATTCACGCCGGATGCGGGTTTGCCGCTAGGCTTTACTGGAGCCCACTCCCCATGACCACGCCCGACCCTCTTGTGGAGCCCACTTCGGCCACGGCGCCTTTCTCCGCAGTTCGTGCCATCGATGCGGTGGTGAACTTGTGGACGCCCGAGGCGCTGGCCGCCCGGCCCAACTGGGGCAAGACTTTCTTCGTCGACAAGATGAAAGCCAAGGACAGTCTCATGTCCGGCCTGTCGCTCGAGGAGATGATTGACCGCATGGATGCCGCGGGCATTGGCCATGCCTTTTTGTTCGCACCGAAGACGGGCCGGGTGGGTTTGCCGGGCTGCTACCACTTGCCGCGCGAACTGGTGCGCGAGGCTGTGCGCAAGTATCCGCAGCGCTTCTCCGCCATGCTGGGTATCGACCCCACGCAGGGCATGAAGGGCGTGCGCGAGCTCGAGATTGCCGTGAAGGACGAAGGCTTCATTGGTGCGCACTTGTACCCGCACTGGTTCGAGCTGGCCCCGGACCACGCGAAGTACTACCCGTTCTACGCCAAGTGCTGCGAACTGGGTGTGCCCATTCAGCTGCAGGTGGGGCAGTCCATGGTGTATTCGCCGGACTTCCCTTGCCGCAGTGTTGGCCGGCCTATCACCCTAGATGCTGTCGCTTGTGACTTTCCGGAACTGAAGCTCATCGGCATTCATGTGGGCATTCCCTGGGCCGATGAAATGGTGGCCATGGCCTGGAAGCACCCGAATGTGTTTATCGGCTGCGATGCGCACAGCCCGAAGTATTTCCCAGCCTCGTTCGTGAACTACATGAACAGCTATGGCCGCAGCAAGGTCATCTTCGGCACAGATTTTCCAGTGCTCGACTTCGCCCGCACGCGGCGCGAGATGGAGTCGCTGGGGCTTTCGGCGGAAAGCTTGCAGGCGGTGCTACGCGACAACGTGCTGCGCATTTACGGGCTGCCGGCAGACACGGGCCTCTAGCCCATGAATCTTGCAGGGCTGCTGCGCGACAACGCAGCCCGGCTGCCGGACAAGGTGGCTGTGGATGCGCCTGAAGGCCTGCACACCTACGCCGCGGTGTGGGCGCGTACGCAAGCCCTGATGCAATGGCTGCAGGCGCAAGGCGTGCAGCCCGGGCAGCGCGTAGCTGGCGCCTTACGTGACACCACGGACCATTTGCTGCTGCACTTCGCCGTGGCCGGCCTGGGTGCGGTGTGGGTACCACTGGACCATCGCTGGAGTGCCGGTGAGAAAGCGGCCGCCGTTGCGGCCTTCGCTGCCAGCCATGTCATCGCTGACGACCCGCCGGCGCAGTGGCCTGTGCCTGAAGCGGGAGTAGTGATGGCTGCGGCAGGTGTGGAAGTGCCGCTCACCGCGGGCGACGATGCCCCTTGGCTCATCTCCTTGTCTTCCGGTTCCACTGGCCGCCCCAAGGGCGCGCTGGTGACGCACACCCAGATGCATGAGCGGTTCATTAGCCAATGGACCACGCTGAGCTTTTCCGCTGCCGACCGCTTCGCGTTGGTCAGCCCGCTATGCTTCGGGGCGGGCCGTTCCTTCGGCATGGCTTTCCTTGCCGTTGGCGGCACCGTGGTGCTGCGTCCGCCGCCGCTCTCGCCGGACCAGTTGGTGTTGGCTATCAACGCTTCGGCGTCCACGGCAGTGTTTTTGGTGCCCACCTTGATGCGCCGTTTGCTGACGCTGCCGGGCGAAGGGCGGCTCTTTCCCGGCTTGCGGCGGTTGCTGGTGTCCGGCGAGCCATTCTTCCCGAGCGAAGTGGCGCAGTTTCGCGCGCGCCTCAGTGAAAACTTGATTGGTTATTACGCTTCCAGCGAAGGCGGTGGCATCTCGGTGCTGCAGCCCACAGAGTTTTTAACGCATCCGGATTCGGTGGGCCGTGCCTCGCATGGCGTGGAACTGGAACTGGTTGATGAAGACGGCCGCGTGGTTGCCGTGGGCGAGACGGGCTTGGTGCGTTACCGCGGCCCGGGCTGTGCGCGCGACTTTCTCGATGAGAATGGGCAAGCGGCCGCGAGCGATGCCGCCGGCTGGTTCTTGCCGGGCGACTTGGGGACTTGCGATGCCGACGGCTATTTGCGGCTGGTGGGGCGCGCCAAGGACATGATTCTGCGGGCTGGGGTGAATGTGTACCCGGCCGAAGTGGAGCGCGTGCTGCGCGAACACGCGGCGGTAGCTGATGTGGGCGTAGTGGGGGAGCCTTCGGCTTCCCATGGCGAGCAGGTAGTAGCCTTTGTGGTTTTGCAGAGTACGGCTGGTGATGCGGGTACTGGCGTTGGTAATGGCGTTGGTGATGACTCGCTAGCCTGCATTGCCGAGCAACTGCTGGCCCATTGCCGCGAGCGGTTGGCGCCTTACAAGGTGCCGGCGCGTATGGTGTTTCTGCCGGCGTTGCCGAAGGCCGGCATGGGCAAGACCGACAAGAAGGCGCTACGCGCGCTGCTATAGCCCCGCGAGAATGGCGCCACCGCAGAGTGAAAGCGTCGCGCCTGCCAGAACGTCCGCGTAGGGTGTCAGGCGTTCTACTTTCAGCTTGGCCAAGCCCCACAGCGAAAGGCTGACGGCCGTGAGCATGGTGCTGACCGTGGCGATGATAAACACCAGCGTCACCAATGCCACGCCGGCGGCATCGTGGTGTGCTGCTGGGTACATCAGCAAGGGAATGAGCGCTTCACAGGGCCCGAACACGAACACCAGAAACAAGCCCCAGGACAAGATGGGTGCCGGGTGTTCGTGCCGGTGGGCATGAGGGTGCTTGCGGGTCGGTGCGAGTTTGTTCGCTACCCGTTGCGTTAGCGGCGCCAGCAGTGGGCCATGAGAGTGGCCATCGGCCCCGTGGTCATGCAGGTGCCCGTTGTGCTCATGCGAGTGCCCCGGTGCGCCAGCATGGATGTGGGTATAGGTGGGTGTGTGATGGCGGGTAGGGCGGTGCCGTGCCAAGCGCCACAAGGCCCATGCCGTGTAGAGAATGCCAATGGCAAGCAAGCCCTTGGCGGCCAAATCACCGCGTAGCGCTTCCACACTCTGCAGCCAGCCTAACTGCAAACCCAGCGCCAAGCCGGCAGCACCCAGCAGCACCGTCCCTAGCGTGTGCGCCAACCCGAAGCCTGCGGTAATGACTAACGTTCGCCGCCAAGACCAAGCTCTAGCCTTCGACAGCGCGACGAACGGCAGGTAGTGGTCCGGCCCCAGCAGTGTGTGAAACACGCCGATGGCCAGAGCCGAACTGCACAGGGCGGGAAGCGTGTTGTCGATCATGCGCTGCCGCTGTTGGGCCGTGGGAACCACCAGGGGTCCCACTGGCCACCAGTGTTGCGCAGGTGCGCCTGTGCACGCAGGAAACGGAAGATGGATGCCGTACCCATGCGCGAACCGCCGAGGCCCGAAAACTTGAAGGCCTGCTTTTCACCCTCGTGGATGAGCGCTGTGAGGGCGGCGTCATTCAGGCTGACTGCGCCAGCGTCCAGCTGGCTAGCCAGCGCTTCGCAGCGCATGGCGTCGTTGCAGAACACGGCGGCGCTCAAGCCGTAGGGAGTGGCGTTAGCCAATGCCACAGCTTCGGCATCGGTATCGAATGGCGCTATGGCCAGCAAGGGAGCGAAGCTTTCTTCGGCAATGACGAGCATTTCCGGGGTGGCATCGGCGATGACAGTGGGTTCGCACCACACACCGCCCTGTTCGATGAGGTGGCCGCCCGTGACAAAGCGGGCACCGTGGGCTCGAGCATCGTCTAGGTGGCGGCGCACCACTTCCACTTGTTTGGCTGAAATGACTGGGCCAATTTCGCCGTTAGCAATGTCGGTGAGGTTCAGTCGCAGCACGGCCACTTGCGCCGCGAGTGCCGCCAAAAATGGCTCGTAAGCGGTGCGCTCCACATAGACGCGTTCAATCGACAAACAGCTCTGCCCCGCATTCGCCAACCCACCCCAGGCGATGGCCGCAGCAGCGCGTGCCAAGTCCGTGTCGGCGGTGACAATGGCCGGGTCTTTGCCGCCCAGTTCCAACTGTGCGGGAATGAAGCGCCGTGCGGCGGCTTCGGCTACTTTGCGTCCGGTGGGCACGCTGCCCGTGAAACACACTTGGTCGACGACTTCGATGAGCGCGGCCCCCGTGCTGCCATCACCTTCGACCACGCCCACGACGGCAGCCACGGCCGGTACTTCGGCCAGCGCGGCGCGCAAGGGCCCGACAAAGCGCGGCGTCACTTCGCTGGGCTTGATGAGGGTGGCGCACCCAGCCAGCAAGGCCGGAATGGCGTCGATGAACGACAGCAGGAACGGGAAGTTCCACGGCGAGATGACGCCGACGAGTGCATACGGTACCCACAAGCGCTGGGTGGTAAAGCCGGGAATGGCGATGTCACGCGGCGCGCTGCCTTGGGCAAGCAACGCTGGCGCTTGCTTGCACCAACGCGTGAGCGTGTCGCGCACGCCGCGCAGTTCCGACTGCGTTTCAATGGCACGCCCGGTGTCGGCATGGAGCGCGGCCATCATGGCCGCTTCGTGGCGGCCTAGGGCGTCGCGGAACTCCAGCAGAGCGGCCGCACGGGCATCCACGCCCATCGCCCGCCAAGCCGGTTGAGCGGCCCGCAGACGTGCCGCTTCGGCGGCGACTTGCTCAGGAGCTGCGACCTGCAGGGTGAAGTCGGTGGCGCCGGTACGCGGATTGCGGACGGGAATGCCGTAGGTGCTAGTAGAGCTGGGTCCGTTGGCGTCGGCTGTTGCGTTCACTGGTGCATTCACTGGTGCATTCACTGGGCAGGGTCCTTGTAGATGCCCGCGGTGACCAGGCCGGCAATGGCTTCACGCTGTCGCTGCGCGAACTCGGCGCGGGTGGGGATGCGCAGTTGGCCGTTGGCATCGAGCAGCGAGCCGGGCGCGTGCACGCTGCGGCCGCCATAAACGGGCGCGAATAGTTCGGTGCGCTGACGGCTGAGAATGTTCGACATGCCCGGGCGCAAGCGCCAACGACGCAAGGCTTCAATGTCGATTTCGGCGTGGGCCACCATGCTTTCGCCGAAGCCTGCCTCAGCCAGCACGCGGCCTTCCCAGTCCACCACCTTCGACATGCCATCCGTAGATTCAGCCGGGATATCGCAGCCTTCGAGGCCGCCACTGTTGGCGGACACCACATAGGCCATGTTTTCGTAGGCACGCGCGCGCTTGGCAACATCTTTCGGCGTGAGCTGCGGACTGCCCACTTCGCTGGTGGAGTGCAAAAATACTTCCGCACCGCGCAGCGCCAAGGCACGCGCAATTTCGGGGTAGAGAATTTCTTCGGAGGCGATCGCAGCCATGCGTCCCAGCGGCGTGTCTGCTACTGGGAAGACGCCATCGAGGCCGTAGTGGTCCAAATAGGCCGGCCACACGTCATGCGGGGTGGGCGCGTACAACGACACCAGCCGGCGATAGCGCAGCGCACAGTCGCCGCTGGGGCTGAACAGCGTGCTTGCTTGGAAGTACAGCCCGGGAAAGTGGGCATCGGTTTCGTAGTTGTTGGCGGCCAGCCAAACGCCGTTCTGCTGTGCCACCGCGGCCAGCGCCGTGTATTCCACACCATCCGGCGCAAGACAGCCTTTCGCTATCCATTCGGGGAGGCTCTCGCCCATGGGGAAGCCCGTGAGGCAGTACTCCGGCAGCACCACCAGCTTCAGGTCTTGCCCCACGAAGCCCTTCGCTGCGCGAATCTGGCGGCCCATGCGCTCGGTGGTGGCGAGCATTTGTGCGCGCGCAGCTTCTACGGTCATTTGATTGACAGCGATGGTGCGGGTTTGCAGGCCCAGCGCCCGGTAAACGGGGACGCGCGTGTTAGCGGCTGCGGGCAAGGTGCCAGCGGCAACGCTGGCGCCCGTAATGGTGTTCATGTGGGTATTCATCTTGGTGTCGGGTTTATTCCAAGCCATCTAGCAGTGCCACTTCGGCGATGGCACAGTGTTCGCGCAGCTTGCGCACCTCGGTGTATTCGGGCGAATTCCAGAAGGCGAGGGCTGCCTCGCGGTTGGGCCAGACGGAGATGACATGGACGGCTGTCATGTCACGGAGGCCGAGGCCCTCTTCAAGCGTTTCGTTGCCGCCGCCACGCACCACGTAGCGCCCCCCCATCTTCGCGACGAGTTCGGCAGCGGCCTTCCCATAGGCGCCGAAGGCGGCGCGGTCGCTGATGCGGCAGCGGATAACCATGTAGGCGGACATGGGGCTCTCCTGAAGGTGGGCCGGGACACCAGCCCGGTGGCTGGATTTCAATTGATATAAAGATATACCATTTGCACTGGCTCCACCAAACACCCAAGCGGCTACTCTTGGACAGCGGGAGCGTCATCGCTGGGCGCCTTGCCCGGCGCCTCGAAAAATCTGCCACGGGATACGCCACATGAAACTCCTGCGTGCCGCCACGCTGTCCGTCGCCAACCTTAAGCGTTCGGTCGACCTATACACCGGTTTCCTCGATTACACCGTGGCCGAGCAGGGCACAGTGGGTGCGGCCTTGGCCGCCAGCTGGGGCGCACCGAACGCGGCCGGGCGTCGCATGGCCGTATTGCGCCCTGCCTCCGGTGCCGACGTCTTCCTGCGCTTCGTGGAAAACGACAGCCACCCGGACTATGTGCCGCTGCGTAGTTATGGCTGGGCGGCCATCGAGATTAATGTGCTGGATGTGCTGAAGGTGGCCGAGCGCATGGCTGCTTCCGGCTTCGAGATTATTGGCCCGCCGCGGGAAATCGAGACGCTGCCGGCCATCTTCCCGATGCAGGTGAAAGGCCCGGACGGTGAGATTGTCTACCTGACGCAGGTGCGCAGCGACCTGCCCGACTTCGACATCACGCGCGCTGAAGCGCTGATTGACCGCTTGTTCATCATGGTGATGGCTTGCGCCGACTTGCCGGCTTCGTTGGACTGGATGGTGGAACATACGAAGCTGCAGATCGGACGTCCGCACTTGCCCATCGTCTACACCATGCTGGCGAACGCGTTCAACTTGCCCGTGGAGCAGTTGCACGTTATTGCCACCATGGTTGATGGGCGCGACGTGTTCCTGGAGATGGACCAGTACCCCGAGCAGGCCGTGCTGCGGCCGCATATTCCCGGCACGCTGCCGCAAGGTATTGCGGTCGGCAGTATTCTCACGCCGCACTTCGATGCCATTGTGGCGAACAGCAGCCAGCACTTTGTGGCGCCACCACAGGCTCACACTTCAGTGGTCTATGGCGGTGCGCGTGCGGTAACGCTGCGCGCGCCGGACGGCACACTGGTGGAGATGGTGGAAAAGCTCAGTTGAGGTAGGTGGGAGCTTGCTCCCGCCTCGCGTGCGTAAACTCGTTCCCACGCTATCAATCATCCAACAAGGAAAAGGCCCCGGGAATTGCTTCCCGGGGCCTTTTGCGTTCTGGCCTTCAGGCCGGCGTGGCTACTTTAGAAGTCGTAGCGCACGTCGATGCCAAAGGAACGGCCCTTGCGGAGACCGTAGAACAAGCCACGTACCGTGCCACGGTCGGCGCCGTAGGCGGCCGGCGTGGACAGCGGGCTGGTGGCAGCCGGCGTGATGCCCGCCGGACCGCGGCACTGCGCAGCCGAGCAGGTGCCGTAGCGCAGGTCGAACCAGCGCGTCGCCATCGGGATGCTGTCTTCATCCGTCAGGTTCCTGCCGTAAGCCGTGATGCTCCAGTGTTCGCTGCGCAGGCCGAGACGCAGACCGATTTCGGTCGTCGTGCCGGTTTCGGCCAAGTTGTGCACCTGCACGAACTTGCTGCTTTCGTACGTGCCGGTGGTGCTGCCCACGAACGACCAGTTGTCGTTGATGGCACGGTCGTACGTTAGCGACAAGCTGGACTGGACCTTCGGGACTAGCGGCAAGCGGTTACCGGCAATGCTGCACAAGCCCTGCACGGTCGGGTCTGCCGCGAGCGCTGCTGGGTAGGCGTAGCCACCGCTATTCAGCACGTACTCGAAGTCGTCGCAGCCGCTGCTGAACTTCGAGTCCGTGAAGGAGAGGGTGTACTGCGCGGTGAAGCCCGCACCCAGCACAGCCTGGATGTCGGCTTCAAAACCCTTGATTTTCGCGCCACCCTGGTTCACCGCGATGGAAGTGACCGCCGTGCCGCCAGAAGCGGCCGGCAAGGCCTGCGTCACCTGCACGTCCTTGGCCTTCGTGTTGTACACGGAGAAGTTGGCACGCAGCCGGTTGTCCAGCCACGAGCTCTTCACGCCGAGCTCGAAGTTGTTGGACGTTTCCATGGTGTAGGTGCCCTTGCCGATGGACACGCCGGCCGAGCCGTTGATGCCACCGGGCTTGGCGCCCTTCGCGGCCACAGCGTACACCATGAGGCCGTCACGGACCTTCCAGTCCACCGTCAGGCGCGGCGTAGTCTTGTTGTAGCTGACCTTGATGGGGTTGAACGCCAAGCCATCGATGACGTTCGCGTTCGGACTGGCGGCGCTAGCGAACTCGATACGCTTCTTCTCTTCCTTGGCGTTGCGCACTTCGAAACTGGCGGTCAACGTCGGCGTGATGTCCACCGCGAGCAAGGCGAACACGGCTTTGTTCACGATGCCGGTGACGTTGCCGTTGGCGTTGTATACGCCGTAGTACGGCTGCGCGAAGGTCAGGTCCTTCTCGCGGTCATCGTTGTGGTAGTGGTAGAAGCCCACGGCGCCGCGCATGCTACGGTCCGCCGGCGAGGAGAGCTTGAACTCCTGCGACCATTCCGAGGTGTTGTTGCGGTTGGTATTGGCGAACAGCGGTTCGCTGGTGGCGCTGCCGAACAACGACACAGCCGAGTGGTCTGAGTCGGAGCCGAACAAGTCGTACTTGCGGCGATAGCCAGTCAAGGACGATAGCGTCCAGCCCGTGCCTTCGAGGTTCCACGTCATGGCCAAGCTGCCGAAGAAGTCGCGGGCAGCAATGCCGTCAAACGCCGTGCCATCTAGGAAATTGAAGCCGTTGGCCGATAAGGCCTCGGTGTTCAGTGCGATGTCTTGTGGGCGTGCCTGCACGGTACCGCAGAAGTACTGGTTGGTATTGTTGAGCGGTGTCAGCTGCCCGCCAGCAGCGGAAAGCGTCGAAGCGCCCGTGGCCAAGCTCTGGCCGCGATAGCCCGTGGAGCGGAAGCCCGGCTTGCAGTTGTTGAAGTTCGCACCCTGCAGCACCAAGGCCAGCGGGCCGTCATCTTGCTTGCGGTATGAGGTGTACAGGCGCGCCTTGAAGTTCTCCGAAGGCGTAAACACGATGGTGCTGGACACGCTGGTGTCCTGCTCCGTGCCCACCTTCTTGCCGGTTAGCGAGTTAGTGAACTCGCCACCGTATTCGTGGTGCTTGCCGTTGATGCGGATGGCCAGCTTGTCGGCGATGATGGGCATCGAGAACGAGCCTGAGATATCGCTCTTGCCGTGCGACCCAAAGCCCACCTTGATGGAGCCGTCTGTCTCATTGCCCGGGTCGCGGGTGATGAAGTTGATGGCACCGGCGTAGGTGTTACGACCATAGAGCGCGCTCTGCGGGCCCTTGATGACTTCAACGCGCTCCAGCGAGTCGAAGTCGAGTGACTGGATGTCGCCGTTGTAGTAAACGCCGTCGATGAAGTAGGCGGTGCCCGACTCCACGCCGAACTGCACGCCAGCCAGAATGTTCGACTGGCCGCGGACCACCGGACGGTCCGTCTGGCGGCCGAAGGCCTGCGAGAAGCTGAAGCCTGGCGTGAACGCCGCCAGCTGGTTGATGTCCTGGATGCCCTTGGTAGCCATGGCTTCGCGCGTGAACGCAGACACTGCCACGGGGGTTTCTTGCAACGATTCGTTGGTACGGCGTGCGGTGACGATGACTTCATCGAGGCCGTCTGCGGCGAAAGCCGGCAACGGGCTGAGCGCGACGGCGATGGCACCGGCGAGCAAGTTGCGGTTCAGGTTCGAGATCTTCATACCCCTGTATCCTCCCAAAAGTGACGCTGTTCGCAGGCTTGGCGCGTTGGCGTGGCCTGTTGTTTTGAGTGTTGGCGGCGGGGTAACCCGTGACTGCAGTTCCCGTCGTCCCCTGTGGCTATAATGTCCTATCATTATGATAAGTCAATAAGCCTGAGTTTCACCGGCTGCGGATTGGCGGTTTTGTGTTGCGCTGCGGCAACAATAGCGGCGATGTGAACTCGATTCCCCTGCAGCAACGCAGTTGCGTGAATGGCCCAAGGAGGTCGTTTCGTGAATGACCGCGAGGATTTCGACCAAGGCGTGGTCATCGTCGGTGCCGGCCCCGTGGGGCTGGTGCTGGCTTTGTGCCTCGGCCGCGCCGGCGTGCCGTGCACGGTGCTGGAGGCAGCGACGGTAGCCCCGCCCGAGCTACGCGCCTCCACTTTTCATCCACCTACCCTCGATTTGCTGGAGGGCTTCGGGCTGACCGCGCCCCTGCTCGCCGCCGGGCTGAAAGCCCCGACTTGGCAGGTGCGTTTGCACGAGACCGGCGAGGCCGCCGTGTTCGACTTGGGTCTGCTGGCCGATGACACGCGCCACCCTTATCGCCTGCAATGCCCGCAGGATGAACTGGTGCGGGTAGCAGAGCGGCTGGCGCTGAGGTATCCCAGCGTACGCGTGTTGCGCGGCGCGCGCGTCTCTGGTCTTGAGCAGCACGACCAACGCGTGACGGTGCAGTTCGACCTTAACGGACAAGCACAGCAGTTAGCCTGCGCGCTGTTGGTCGGCGCTGATGGTGGGCGGAGTGTGGTGCGCGGTTATGTGAGTGAGCGCTTCGATGGCGAGACCTATCCGGAAACCACGTTACTGGCCACCACGCGCTTCCCGTTCGAACAACATCTCGCGGGGCTCTCCAACGTCAACTACCTTTGGTGGGCAGAAGGGACCTACAGTTTGCTCGCC
>CAIOHZ010000026.1 GCA_903858165.1 uncultured Pseudomonadota bacterium | reverse complement strand
GCTCGAGTGGCGCGCGAAGCTAACGTCGGCGGCATTCTGTACCGGTCCGTGCGCGCTCCGCAGCCTTCGTGGTGTCTGGCGTTACTTTCACCCACCGGCTTTGCCGCGCTCGCGCCGCATGACGAGCAGCAAACCTGGTTTATGGCCGTCTCGCGGCACGGGGTAACGCTGCGGCGGGATACCGCGTCGATGCAGTTTTCGGCGGCGGGGTGGTAGGGGGATTACCGTGCGAGCGCCGGAACGTGCGTCAGGCTCTCTCCCCGAAGATTCCACGCGCGAAAAACCTCGTAATATTTATATAATTCAATATCTTGGCTGAATATTCGATGAGCGTTTCTGTCGTTTCGACATTAACCTGTCATCCATGCATAGCCGTTTTCGTTTTCGCGAATCCTTGGACTCCGGCGCGTCGCTGCAGGGTGGCAATTGCGCTAAACTCTTAATTCTGACTATTCTGGTCAGCCCCATGATTGCCGGAGGAAACCCTCATGCGCCGTTGGCAACTGCAGGCCGCCAAGGCACGGTTCTCGGAATTGGTCCGCGAAGCTGGCCGGGAAGGCCCACAAGACATCACGGTGCACGGCCGCTCGGTGGCAGTCGTCATCTCGCGGGAACTCTTCGACCAACTGAGCGGTACCGGCGAATCGCTGGCGGCGTTCATGCGCAAGTCGCCGCTCGTCGGCATGGACGACCTGGAGTTCGAGCGCGACCGCAGCCTCCCGCGCCCGGTGGACCTCTGAACTACCTCATCGACACCAACGCGCTTTCCGAACTGCGCCGCACCAAGCCGGATGCAAACGTCGTGGGTTGGTTCGAGCAGCGCCCAGCGGATTTGCTGTACTTAAGCGTGTTAACGCTGGGTGAAATTCGCAAGGGCGTTGAGCTTCGTCCGGCCGACGCGCGCAAGGCGGCGTTGCAGGAATGGTTGGATATTCAACTGCCGCGCTTCTTTCGGGGGCGCGTACTGTGCATTGACGCGGCCACCGCAGAACGCTGGGGCAGGGTGACCGCGTCAGCAGGCCGCCCAGTGCCTTCGGTCGATGGTCTACTCGCGGCCACTGCACTCCAGCACGATTTGGTGCTGGTAACGCGCAATGTCCGCGACTTTGCTGACTTGGGCGTGCGCCTGCTGAATCCTTGGGACGATCACTCGTAAACATCTAGATGGGCTTGCCTGCTAGGTCCCACGGCGGGCCAGTGGGCAGGTTCGAGCGCCGTTTAGGCTGCTTGTCATACGTCCGACACGGGTTGACGCTGTACTTGTGACGTAGATCCCTTGCACCAACGGGCAAAATCGCCGATTTTCGCTAGTACAAAATTTCGCAGTCGGGTTTGCCCCGCGGCACCAAAAGACGGGGATATGTCGAGATGACTCAGGTTCATGAATGGCGCGGTGCCAGCGGGCGCCGCTATTGCTTCCAGGTGGCGCTACTCGACAGCGCAGCGCCGCCTATGCAGCCGGGCGTGTTCATCTATTGCCGCCAAGAGGGTCCGGGCTGGGTGCCGCTGGCGCTAGGGCATGTGGACGACCTCGCGGCCGAACACCGTTCCGGCTCCACGCGTTTTGTGGCCACGCAGGCAGGTGCCACGCATTTGCACTTGCATGTGCGCCTAGCGGGCGTGGCAGCGCGCGTGGAAGAAGAAGTGGATCTAGCGGAGTCGTTCGGGCTGTAAACGTCGAGAGCCAGCTCGCTTCCCCAGGGAGCTCGCTGCCACAGCCCCGCTGCGCCAACCCGTTACACTGCGGCTGCCTCCTGAAAGGACATCTCCATGGCTGAACGCGAATCCACCCCGAAAGTTGCCCTCTACTGGGACTTCGAAAACTTCCACGCCATCTTGGGGAACCTGGAATACGGGGAGCAGTGGTACCGCGAAAACCGTTTTACGCCGCAGCCACCCATCGTGGACCTCTCGCCGGTGCTGGAATACGCCGCTTCGCTCGGCGACATCACCATCAACCGCGCTTACGGCAACTGGCAGTGGTTCGCCAACTACCGGCACCAGCTGAACATCGCGGGCGTCGATCTAATTCAGATGTTTCCGCGCGGGCAGAACATGAAGAACAGCGCGGACATTCGCATGGCGCTGGATGCGCTAAGCGACGTGCACACTTACCAGCACCTGACGCACATCGTGGTGGTGTCCAGCGACAGCGACTTCATCAGCTTGGCGCAGAAGGTAAAGCAAAGTGGGCGCTTCATCGCCGGCGTAGGCGTGGCGGGGTTCTCGAATCGCTTCCTCGTGGCTTCGTGCAACGAGTTCAAGTTCTACCACAACCTGTTTCCGCAGCCGCCGGCAGCCGACGCACCGGCGGCAGAGCAGCCGGCCCACGCCCCCGAAGCCACCGCCGCGCCTACCATGGAAGAAGCGCGCGCCGCCTTGCAGCGTGCTTTGCGGCAATGCGTGGAGCGCCGTGGCGAGAACTACATTCCCTGCGGTTTGCTGAAGCAATTGCTGGTGCGTTTGCTGCCGGCGTTCGATGAACGCGCGCTGGGCTGCAGCAGTTTCAGCGCGTTTCTGGACCGCTTTCCCGAGCTACTGCAGTGGGTGGACCGCGACGCAGGCGGGCATGTGGCAGCGGTGGCCGAGGGGTGAAGGGGTAGGCGGAACCTGCGAACTGCCGCGCGGGCTTCGAACTCCAGCATGGGCTTCGCTGGCGGAATCATTCGCTAGCGGAATCAGGAGATTCCTTAGCGTGCTATGCGACAGGCTTGGTGCATGTACCACCTGCGCACTTGGTTGCAGTCTCTGCAGTCGCTGGCCCGCCGCATCGCTAACGGTTTCCGCTTCCTTGCGCGGCGCCAGCTTTCGCCCGCACCGGACCCGTTCGCCCACGCGCCTTGCGCGCACTTCACACTCGACGCTGCCGGTTGCTTTGTACAGCTGAATGCCAAGGCGCTTGAGTGGTTTGATTGTGAAGCGGAGCAGGTGGTGGGTCTTTGCGGTCCCGCTCAGTTCTTCTCTAGCGAAAGCCGCGAGCAGTTTCCGGGTTGCCTCGCTGTGCTGCAGCTGCACGGACAAATCGACGGCTTGGAATTTGAGATGGTAACGCGCCGTGGTGCCACCCGGCGTGTGTGGCTCTACGCCACGGCGGTGTACGACCTGGGTAGACTTGTGCGCCGTGCGGGTAGGCGCGGAACGCGAAGAGACCGTGTGGACGTTTCTCGACGTGACACCGCCGCGCAAGCGCCTGGCAGAAACACCGGCACTAACGGTAGCGCGCTAGTGGCTATTCGATAGTTGGCAAACGCCAGCGAATTAGCGCGGTGTAAACCCGTTGAACCGGTACGCGATGCTTAGGCCCGCCACATGCGCCCGCAGGCTGCCATTCGCGGCCTTCAGTTCACCAACACCGAGCAGCACGGCGGTGTTCTCGTTCACCTGCCAACCCAGGTTGGCGTTCACCTGGTAAACCAGCCCGCCACCCGTGCGCAGGCCACCGCCACCCGCCGCACCTACCAGTGCTTCCACTTCCACGAAAGTATTCGCGCTTAGCGCGCGGTGCGTGCCCACGCCCAGTTGGCCAGTCATATAGGCGCCGGCTTTGCCCGTGTAGGCGCCAAGGCCTTGGCCCGTGAGGTACCACTGGGGGTTCATGAAGTAGTCGAACTGGAAGCCGAGGTTGCCCACTTCCACTTGCGGCAGGCTGCGCCAGTCGGCGCTGCCCTTGAAGTAATGCTGTTCCGCGAAACGCACGCGCAAGGCGCGCGGTTCGAAGTTCACGCCGGCCAAAGTAGGGGCCGACCCGCCGTTGCTGCCGTTAGCGGCAGCACTACTGCCGGCGGGGAGCCCGCCAAACGCATGAGCTACGCGCAGCGTTAGCGTTTTGGCACGCAGGCTGCCTTCGGGGGCCGCGAAGTAACCCGCGGCCACATCTACTTGCCAGGCAGGGGCCACTTCCCATTGCAGGCCAATATCCGCTGCGGCCAGAAAACCGCCGGCCGTGTCGACGCCGCCGCCACCACCAAAGCCCCCGGAGAGCGAGCCATGCACCTTGGCACGCTGGCCCAGGGGGTACTGCAAGCCAAGGCCACCCAGCACTTGCATATAGCCGGCCACACCACCGCGCATGGCGGCGGAAGCCTCGATACGCGTGAAAACATGTTCACGGAAGGCCGTGCGCCATTCGGCGCCAATGAGGGTGAAGTCTTGCTGCGTGCGGCCGTCGTCCATGCGCGAGCCGTCGCTGACGAGCACTTCACGCAGCAGCGTGCTGAAGGCCTGCTGTTGCGGGTGATAAGTGCCGGCATTAAAGGCTGGCGGCATTTGCCATGACTGGGCCGGGCCACCGGCTTGCAACAGCGCTCTGAACGGCAGGCTGAACCCAGCGTAGGCCTGCGTGCTGTGAATGACGCCGCCGTCAGGGAAGTCGACGTGGCTAATGCCTGCGTGGACCGTACCGAGGCCGGGTAGCTGGTAGCGCAAGCCCACGCTTTCGCGCAGCAGTAGGCCGCCACCGGAAAGGGTGCGTCCACCGCGCCCACCGCCGGCACCAAGGTGCAGGCTAGTTTCCAGCGAAAGACGCTCGCTCAGGGGCCAGCGTAAACCGGCGGTGCCGCCCAAGGTAATGAAGCCGCCACGTTCGCCGCGCACAGCGCCGTAGAGGTCTACCCCTAAAAAGCCATGTTCGCCCACTTGTTGGCGGACGCCCACGCCGACCATACCCATGGCTTCGCTACCGGGCAGAACCCAGCTTTCATAATCGCCACGGATTTCAAGGGGAACCGAAACCGGGCTGGCGGTAGTTTCTGCCAGGGCGGCAACGGGGAGGGCGGCTAACACAGCTGCCGGGATTAACTTGTGCATGCTCCGGAGTTTACACGGTAAACCCCGTGTGGATTAACCCGGAGCAGGCACTGGAGGGGCGCGGTTTAGGCCGCGGCAACCTCGGCAACGATACGGAACTCTTCACGGCTGCGGCCGTTAGCTTCCGCATCCACGAGCCAACGCGGGGTTTTGCCACGGCCGGTCCAGGTGGCGCCGGTAGCGGCGTCACGGAACTTGGCTTCTACCTTGCCCTTGGCGGCGGCTGGCTTGGCAGCGCCCTTCTTACGGCCACGGGTAGAGGCTTTCGGGGCTGCGCCCTGCAGGTCGGCCAGCGTCAGACCGTGCTCCGCCATGATTGCGGTGATTTTGTCGATAGCCGGCTTTTTGCGCTTGTTAAGATCGTCCAGATTCTTCTGGAGCTCGGCAATCTTGGCCTTCAGGGCCGATTCGGAAAGCTTGGGCATGGAAAATCTCCTGTCTATGCGTTGCGGGTTTCGCTAACGCGGAAAGCAATAATCAAAGAACATCAAAAGAATTTCGGTGAGTTACCGAACAACGGTGCGGAATGTATCACGAAATCATTAACTAGTTATTGGTGACATCGTTTTGAAATGCACTAAAAAATGCTTGACGATTACCGTGGGCTTTTCAAGCCGGGTATTGCATCGTCGTTGGGCGCGCCTTGTCGCCAATCTCAGACACCAATTTTCCTGCACCAAAGGACTAGGATTTAGTAAAATTATTGTTAAGTAAGCCGTTCACCATTGCATACTGCCCAAGCAGGCTGGTGTGGGCCTCTAGGTAAGGGGTCGGGCCGTCAATTCAAGGATGAATCATGCGAGGTAGGGCGTCGTGAATTTGCTAATAACTGCGGTCGCGGCGTTTTTGGTGTGTGCCACCTTGTTGTTGGTGCTGCGGCCTGTGGCTGTGGCTGTGGGTCTCGTCGACCGTCCGGGCGGTCACAAGCGTCACCGCGGCGACATTCCAGTTATCGGCGGCATTGCCATTTTCGGTGGCGTTGCCATAGCGGCTTTGATGACAGAAAGTCTTGGCCAATACGGTGTCATGTTGCTGGTGACGTCGGCCATGCTTGTGGGCCTTGGTGTCGTGGACGACCGCTTCGACCTGCCGGCCAGCGTGCGCTTGATGGGCCACCTGACGGCCGCCATGTTGCTGGTTTCCGGCAGCGGCTACCAAGTCAGTAGCTTGGGCGACTTGTTCGGTGTTGGCGCTTTGTCGCTGGGCTGGCTGGCTTGGCCGTTTACCGTGGTGGCCTGCATCGCGCTCATTAACGCTTTCAATATGCTCGATGGCATGGACGGGCTGGCCGGCGGAGTGGCGTTGGTTGCATTCGTCGGTATGGTGGCTTTGTCTAGCGGCCACGGCGGTTCTGATTCGGCGTTGCTCGTGGCCACTTGCATGGTGGGCGCGCTGTCAGCGTTCCTGCTGTTCAACGTGCCTACCTCTCGTAACCGCAGTGTTCGTACTTTCATGGGGGATGCTGGTAGCACGTTGTTGGGTTTCGTCGTTGCTGCCTTGTCTTTAGGCATGGTTCAGTCGAACCACGCCGACATCAACCCGGTCTGTATCTTGTGGTTGGTGCCTATTCCTATTTTCGAATTGTTTGCTTCCACGACGCGCCGCCTAAGGCAGGGCAAGTCACCGCTGGCGGCAGACAACTCCCACTTTCATCACCGCTTGATGGTAGCCGGCTTTTCAGTACGCGCTATTTTCTTCACGTACTTCACTTTCACGCTGTTGAGTGTGGCGGGGAGCGTGACGGCCTGTCGAATGGGGGTACCTGAACCCGTGATGTTCGGCGGGTTTTGCGTGCTGTTCGCGCTGTGGACGGGTTTCGTGGCCGTGGCCCACCGCGTTGTCCGTTATCTGCCGCAGGGTTGGCGCCGCGAACATCAAACATGGGCCTAGGCTGCGTTTAAGGTACGCAGTTGGCCCAGCGCTCGCCACGCACCGAAGCCCAACACCGGCACCAGCGCCGCGCCCGTTAGCCAGAGGCTTTCATCGCTGGCATGCCACACCCAGCGGCAGGCGCCCAGCAGTACGCCGGCCAGCACCAGTTCCTTCGCTACGCGGCCCAGTACGGGCAGCAGCGGCAGCCGCACCAAGTGCAGCAGCCACCATAAGTAAAACAATATGAGCAACGCGCTGCCCAAGCTGAACGCGAGGACAGCGGTGAGGTCGTTGCCCCAGGTCGCGCCTACCCACATCAGGCCGGCACGCGCCGCCAGCAATGCCGCATGGAACATCAAGTCGGCCTTCTGCCGCGCGAAAACCAGCGGCAGCGTGGCGAGTGGCGTCACCATGAAGTTCACCAGCAGCCACGGGGCCATGGCGGCGGCATAGGTGCCAGAGCGCGTCCACGGTGCACCGAACAACAAGGCAAACAGCGGTTCGCCGAACAGCGCCACAAACACCACGAAGAACACGTTGACGCCGCAGATGGCGTTGAGCACGCGTTGCGCAAAGGCGGCGAGGGTTCCGTCGGCATGCGCTTCGCGAGCGCGCGAATAGAACACCGGAGTGATGGCCCCGCTGATGAGCAAGGTTGGCAGCAGCAACAGGCGCTGGGTTAAAGAAAACCAACCAGTGGCCGCCGCGCCCGCATAAGCCGCCAGTAGAAACACGGGTACCTGCAAGCTGGCCGCATTAATGAACTGCGCGCCGGTGTTGAAGAGCGGAAAGCGATAGTGGAGCCGCGCCACGTCCAGCAACCCTTGCCAACGCAGGTGCCGCCATTCCGCCTGCAGACTGCGCACCACGGCCAGTCCTACGGAACGCAGGCCTATAGCCCACGTGACTATAGTGCCAGCGATAAGCCCGAGCACACCGGCCTGGCCCAACCCGCAGCCGATGCTGGTGGCCGTGCCCGCCAAGGCTTGCACCAAGCGCGCCTTGCCGAGCGTGCCGAACTGCTGTGCACGCACCGCGCCGGCGGTTAACAGGGTGAACAGCGCCGGGAGCAACACGCCCAATGGCAGGAACCAGAGGTATTGCCGGACCCGCGGGTCGTCGGTGAGCCGCGCGGCGATGGCCTCGGGGAACCACCAACAAGCGATGGCTACCAGCGCAGAGACCACTAGTGTTAGCAAGCCACCCAACGCCAGCAGGTGGGCGGCCTCTTGGTCGGTTTTCGCCAAGGGCAGCGCCGCTTCGTAGCGCAGCGTGGCCAGAATGCACAGCAAGCTGAAAGCTGCGCTAAAGAGCGCCAGCAAACCATGGTCTGCCGGCGCATAAAGGCGCGAAGTGATGGGGGCAGAAAGAACGCTGAGCAACTGCACTGCAAGTGCGCTGCCGCTGACGGCGAGCACGTTGGCCAGAAAACTGCTGTTTTTCTTTTCCGTCCCGGTGCCGGTTGAACGTCCCGGCCATTTCATGACGGGCGTTCTTTCAGCACACGCGCCGGAACACCACCGACAATGAGGTTCGCCGGGAAGCTTTTGGTGACCACGCTACCGGCGGCAACAATCACGTTATCGCCCAGTTCCACGCCAGGCAGCACTACAGCGTTTGCACCGAGCCAGCAGCGCTTGCCAATGCGCAGTGGCGGTGCCGGGTCCCAATTCGCGAAGTTTTCCAGCGAATGGTTGGCCGAGACAATCTTGACGCCCGGCGCAATGATGGTGCCTTCGCCCATTTCCAAGCCATTGATGGCTTGTACATACAGGCCACCACTTTGCGCCAGATAGGGCAACACGCTGGGGTGCACCTGGATGCGCTGGGGGTGGAGCACGCGTGAGGTGAAATGGACCGGCCAGGGGCAATCGCCATTC
>CAIOHZ010000025.1 GCA_903858165.1 uncultured Pseudomonadota bacterium | reverse complement strand
GTGGTTCGGCCCAAACGCGGTAATCGTCATTTCCGTAACGATGCCGCCGCTCGGCGCACAGAAGTAGTTCAGTGCCGTGCGGCCGGGCTTCGGCAGCGAACCGGTGACCATGTGGTCAACCCAGGTGGCAGCGCCGGGGCCCGTGACTTCGAACTTCGTGAAGCCCGGCAGGTCCAGCACGGCAACGCGGTTTTGCACGGCGTCGATTTCACGCTGGATGGACCTGTGCCAGGAAGGACGGCGGAAGCTGTGCAGCGGGCCGCTGGCGAGATCGTCGCCCTGCGGGAAGAACACCGCACGCTCCCAGCCACCGCGAGCACCGAAGTGCGCACCCTTCGCCTGCAAGCGCAGATACGCCGGCGAAGTCTTGGCGGGACGGCCAGCCGGACGCTCTTCCGCCGGGTAGCCGATGCCGTATTCATGCTGGTAGGTTTCGATGGCCTTGGCGGTGGTGAACTTGGTGTTCGCGTGCTCGAGGTAGCGGCGCGAGTCCAGCGGCCACACGTCCCATTCGGGGTGCCCGTTCGCTACCCACTCGGCAATGATTTTGCCAGCACCGCCCGCTTGGGCAATGCCGAACGTAAACGCGGTGCAATGGTAGAAGCCAGGCAGCCCCGGCGCCGGGCCGATGAGCGGGTTGCCATCGGGCGCGTACGGGATGGGGCCGTTGATGACGCGCTTGATGCCAACGCTACCAAGCTGCGGCACACGCAGGCACGCGTCTTCGATGTACTTCTCGAGACGGTCCGTGTCGTCGTCGAACAGCTGGTGCGCGAACTGGTCGGGAATACCGTCCTGCCAATGCACGCGGGCATCCCACTCGTAGGGGCCCAAGATAAAGCCGTGACGCTCCTGACGCAGGTAATAACTGACGTCCGGGTCGCGAACGAGCGGCAGGCGCGCATCGCCGCGGGCCAGCAGTTCCGGCACATCTTCCGTGACCAAGTACTGGTGCGACAGGGTGACGATGGGCAGGAACGCGCCGACCATGGCCGCCACTTCACCACCGCGGTAGCCGCCGGCGTTGATGACCTTCTCGGCCGTGATGACGCCTTGGTTCGTCTCGATACGCCACTCGCCCGAAGGCGTACGCGTAATGGATGTGACGCGCGTGTTGCGATGGATTGTGCCACCGCCGTCGCGAGCACCCTTGGCCAGCGCCTGCGTCAGCTGCGAGGGGTCAATATCGCCGTCATACGGGTCGTACAAGCCGCCCAGAATGTCGTGGGTCTCGAGGAATGGATGCCGCTCGCGGATTTCGCTGGGGCTGAGCATTTCGAAATCGATGCCCTGTGCATGGCCCTGCGACACCACGTGCCGGAACTCGTCCATACGGTCGCGTGTATGCGCGAGGCGAATGCTGCCGGTGATGTGATAGTTGATGTCGTAGCCGACCTTCTCACCGAGCGATGCGTACAGCTTGGTGCTGTGGCGCTGCAGTTTGATGATGTTCCACGAAGTGGAGAAGTTCGGGCAGTTACCGGCTGCGTGCCAGGTAGACCCGGCCGTCAGCTCGTCG
>CAIOHZ010000024.1 GCA_903858165.1 uncultured Pseudomonadota bacterium | reverse complement strand
GGGTCACGGCGGAACTCAACGCCAATCTCTTCGAGCAGCGTTTCCGCGTTGTGTTCGATGACATCCACAGCTTCGCTGCTGAGCAGCTCGACCACGGGCAGGCGGCGCTGAATATAGGGCAGCTGCGCGGCGCGGGCCTTGCCACGGGCGGCACGGCGTTGTTCACGGCCATTGGGGCGGTGGCTGGTGGGCACTTCGACGGACATTTTCACCCCGGTTTACAAGCCCTTGACTATAGCCCATAGGCTGCCCCGGCGGTGTGCGGAACGTTTTGTGAAAAAACCCTTGCCGGTGCCGCATTCGTGGTCGTGCTAGATTTCGCGCCAGCGGAATTTCGCTACCCTAGCCCGCTCGGCGTGGCCGGTCTTGCTGTTGCCACGGAGTTTGCCCCCGCGTGAAGCGCGCCTCGCGACACTATTCGGCTTGGAGCCTGCTCCGCGCCCGTTTGAGCGGTGCGGGCTTCTGGCGTCCGCTGTGGACGGGGAACCGGCTGCAGCAGGCCTATGACGTGGTGGTCGTAGGGGCGGGTGGGCATGGGCTGGCCACCGCTTACCACCTCGCCAAGGACCATGGCATCAAGCGCGTCGCAGTATTGGAAAAGCGCTTGGTCGGCTATGGCAATGTGGGGCGCAATACCACCATTGTTCGTTCGAACTATCTGCTTCCCGAGAACCACTACTTCTACGAGGACGCGCTGCGTCGCTATGAAGGGCTTGGGCGGGAACTGAACTACAACATCATGTACAGCCCGCGTGGTGTTGTGGACTTGGCCTTGTCGGAGGACGACTTTCCGGTGTTGGCGCGGCGAGGCAATGCGCTACGCCTTGCTGGCATTGATGCGGAGTTGATGGACCGGGCCGCCTTGGAAAAATTTGTGCCCGCTTTGGCACCGCGCCGTCGCCGCCGCTTTCCAATCGTGGGGGCACTGGTACAGCACCGCGGTGGCACTGTTCGACACGACGCCGTGGCTTGGGGTTATGCCCGGGCAGCCACGGCACTGGGTGTCGACATCATCGAAGACTGCGAAGTGACAGGGCTGCACACCACAGGCAATAGCGCCACGGCCGTGCAAACCTCGCAGGGTGAGGTACAGGCGGGAGCCGTCGTATTCGCTACCGCTGGACATACTGGCTTGGTAGGCAAAATGCTGGGCGTGCCGTTGCCTATCGAAACGCACTTGCTGCAAGCCATGGTCACGGAACCGGTGAAGCCCTTGCTGGACACGGTGCTGGTGTATGTGGCGCCGGGCCATGCGGAGTCCTACATTTCCCAGTCGGACCGCGGCGGCATGGTGCTCGGCGGGCATATCGACGGCTTCCCCTCCTATACCCGCGAGGGTGCGTGGCACCGCCTTGAGGATGTGGTGCAAGCCACCGTGGAGGTCTTGCCGCAGTTGGGGCAGCTACGCTTGCTGCGGCACTGGGCGGGCACCAACGACATGACCATGGACGGTAGCCCCATCATCGACCGGGTGAAGTACGACAACGTCTTCCTGAACGCCGGCTGGTGCTACGGCGGGTTCAAGGCCATCCCGGCCTCTGGTGCGGCTTGTGCCAGCTTCGTGGCCAAGGGTGCGCCGCCGGACCTCATCCGTGCCTATCGCTTGTCGCGCTTCGCTACCGGCCACTTGCTGGACGAACCCGGCTACGGCCCGTATCCGGTGAAGCTGTGAACGGCCCGCATGTACCAGGGATGGCGTGCCCGTTCTGCGGCTTGCGGCCATTGGAAGAGTTTCTATTCCGCAAGACTGTGCCGAATGTCGGCACGGGTTCCGGTGTCAGCGCAGGCGTAGGTGCTGATGCTGATGCTTTTGCTGATGCAGGTGACAGTGCCAATGCCTATGCGCAGGTCTACCTGCGTGTCGATAGCGCGGAGCGCAGCGTGGAAGAATGGCAGCACGTCGCGGGCTGTCGTGCTTGGTTACTGGTCGACCGCAACCCGTCCACGGGCGTGGTTCGTTCGGTCGCCTTGCTAGGGGGCGCGCAGTGAATCCGGCAGAGATGGTACCGGGGGTTCGTTACG
>CAIOHZ010000023.1 GCA_903858165.1 uncultured Pseudomonadota bacterium | reverse complement strand
GCACAATGAGCAAGGTCGTCGGGTCTTGCTCGACAAAAGCACCATCCAGAAACTTCTTCACCCACCACGCCATGGCGGTATCCACACTGGCGAACAGCGCCATACCGAACACACCGAGCGCAAACATGGCCCAGTGCGGGCGCGCATAGCCCAGCAAGCGTTTCCACACCAGCATGGGCTGGTCCGCCAAAGCGAAGTTGGTGACCGGAATGGGAATTTCGCCGGGGCGTGCCATGGTTCAGTTCTCCCCGTCGTTCACAGTGGCGATATTCACTTGCGTGAAGCCCGCCTTGCCCGCCACATCCATCGCCATGACCACGGACTGGTGAGTGGCCCGTCCATCCGCGCGCACCGTCACTGGTCGTTTACCCGCACCACGACCGGCCTTCACCACACCGTCGAGTGCTGCCCGCAAAGTGGCCGGCGTAGCGTTGGCCAGCACGCGATCGTTCACGCTGTAACTGCCATCCGCCGTGATGGCGATAACCACGGCGTCTGCCGCCTGCCGTTCGGGCACCGCACTCGAGCCCGGCAACTGCAGGCGCAGCCGTCCGTCCACTGTAAAGCTGGTGCTGACCATGAAGAAGATGACCAGCAGCAACACCACATCGATCAGCGAGGTGAGGTTGATTTCGGGTTCTTCGGTGCGGCGCGGTTGGAAGCGCATAGGCTAGCTTGCAGCGCGCGGGACAGCCGCCGGGGCTGGGCTAACCGACCCACCCCCGGCAGGCCCGGTTGGCGTAGGACCCGGGACGAACCTTCCCGTGTTACCACTAGCGATAAAGGCCTGTTCAGCACGCGCTTGAACATCCAGTGCCTGCACCAGACGCAACGCTTCCTGCTCCATACCGACCACCAGCGAATCCACGCGGCCACGCAAATAACGGTAGCCCATGAGCGACGGAATGGCCACCAGCAAACCGGCTGCGGTGGTGATGAGCGCCTCGCCAATACCACCGGCCAGCGCGCGCGGGTCGCCCACGCCTTGCGCGGTGATGGCATTGAACGCCGCAATGATGCCGGTGACCGTGCCGAGCAAGCCCAGCAGCGGCGACACCGCAGCGATGGTGCCCAACGCGTTCAGGTAGCGCTCGAGTTCATGGGCCACATGGCGGCCAGTGTCCTCGATAGATTCCTTGATAATCTCCCGCGAGCGATGGCGATTAGACAGGCCCGCCGCTAGCACCCGGCCGAGCGGCGAGTTCTGGGCGAGCGAGGTGACATGCTTGTCTGCCAACTGCTTGGCCTCAATGAGCTTCCACACCTTGTTGGCCAGATCCGGCGGCAGCACGCGGTGTTCCTGCAGGCTCCAAAAACGCTCAGCCATGATGGCGACGGCCACGATAGAGCACAGCAGGATGGGCCACATGACGGGGCCACCGGTCTTGAAGATTTCCCACATGAGGCGGGGGTGCTCCTGCGCTGGGGTTCAGACAAAGCAGGAGTGTACCGCGAACGTCTGCCACGGCCCGCAACCTCGCTGCACAACGGGTCCCTACGGAAAAGCGACGGGTGCCCCAGGCCGCCACCATCGCGGCGCCAGACGGCGCGATGGCAAGACCCGCAGCGCCCCGTTGGGCTGCACTTGAAACTGCACGGCTCCCTCCTCGGCCGTGACCCAAACCTCTCTGCCGGCTTCCCGCCAGCCGGCGCGTACCGCAGGCTTGGGGAACCCCCAGCGGTTGCGGTACCCCGCCGAGACCACCGCGTGCCCGCCCTCCACCACCCGCGTCGCCGCGCGTAAAGCCTCACCAGAAGCCGTGGCGCTGCCATGATGGGCCACCAGCACGATGTCTATGGGCAACGGCCCCGCAGCGATGATCTGGTCTTCAATGCGCCGCGGAATGTCTGCCAGCAACAGGGCCGCCCGTCCCGCCGCCCGTACCAGCAGCACACAGGACCCAGAGTTGTCGTCGCGCTCGGCTGCCGGGCCGGGGTGCAGGAAGGTGAACTCCACGCCATCGAGCTGCCATTGCAGCCCGGCACGGCACGGCTGCCGACCATGCGCCGCGGCGCCGCCATCGCCTCCCCACCAGACGGCAGCCTTGGGGAAGCGCTGCAGCACCTGCCCGAGGCCCGCCGAATGGTCCGCGTCCGCGTGGCTAACCACCACCGCCGCCACGGCATGCCAACCGCTGGCGCGCAAGAACGGAACCACCACCCGTCCGCCCGCATCGGCCTCCGGGCCATACGCGGGACCGGGGTCGAACACGAGCGCATGGTGGGCGGTTTCGATGACCGCGGCGCTGCCCTGCCCGACATCCAGCACCTGCAAATGGAAGCCGCCCTCCGCCGGCCGTGGCGCCGGCCAAAGCAGAACGGCGGCACACGAGACGGACGCGACCGCGCGTGCCCGCCGCGACAGCAGCGGTGAGCACGCCAGTAGTGCCATAGCCAACGCGACGACCGTTACCAACACACCGGGCGCTGCGGGCGACCAGTGAACGCCGGGTAGCGCCGCGCACCACTGCAACGCAACCACGCAAGCACCGAGCGCAGTGGCGACGCCTTGAACCCACCCTGCCGTAGCGAGTGGTGCCACAGCCACACCCGCCGTCGCTAACAGCACCGCAGGCACCAACCCCACCGAAAACAAAGGAATGGCGATGGCATTCACCGGCAAGCTCACCCAAGCCGGTAAGCCGACGGAAGCGGCCAACAGGGGCGCGAGCACCAACGTGACCACCCATTGGGCGCTGAGGAACGGGCCCGCATGAGTGACCACGCGCCGCCAGGTAGCGGACGTGGGTCCCACAGTCGGTGCCATGAAGTGCGTTGCCACTACCGGGCGCCCAGCGTCGGACCACACCAATGCGCCCACCGCACCAAACGATAGCCAGAAGCCGAGTGATGCCGCCGCGAATGGGTCCAGCCACAGCGCACCCACCAAGGCGACACTCCAGGCATCGGCAATGCCGGCATGGCGCCGCAAGCGCACCACGGTGAGCGCCAAAGCCAACATCCACACGGTCCGCAAGGCCGGCAAGTTGCCTCCGGCCAGAAGCGCATAGGCAAAAGCCGCCAGCACGGCGAGCAGTGCGGACCCCGCGCCCAGCCCAGCCGCCGGTGCGAGTTGCCCTCGCCCCTTCACGAAACGTACGGCTACCAAGACCAACCACGCGAACAGGGTGACATGCAGCCCGGAGATAGCCACCAGATGCGAGATGCCCGTTACCGAGAAAACCCGCCATTGGGCGTCGGGCACTTCATCCTGCAAGCCCAACGCGAGCGCGAGTAGCAAGCCAGTGCCGGTCTGTGCCAGTGACGGCGACGGCTGTACTGCCGCCACCAACCGCCGTGCGAGCAGTGCGCGGACATCGTCTACCGGCTGTCGCCAGCGCTCGAAACCTTTGAGGCAGCCGGAACCCGCCAGCCGCTGTGCCTCTCGTACATTACCGTTAGCATCGACGCCGGCCTGCAGCAGCGCCAGTGCATAGTCGCCGGAGCCCGGATTCACCAACCCGCGCGGCGCCCGCAGTTTGGCGCTGAACTCCCAGCGCTCACCGCCTTGTGGCGTTTCCCGCGAACGGTACCAACTAAGCCGCAACCGCCGCGCCGGAGCCGCCCCCTGCAACTGCACCAAATCGAAACGCACGCGACCGGGCGACACCTGCGGCACACCAACGACGCAGCCGCTGAACGTGACCACCGCCGATTCCTGCGCGACCGGCCAGCGGTGCGCCAAGGCCTCGTGGCCGGTCAGCACGAACGAAGCCCCACCAGCGGCAACCCCAGCCAGCGTGGCGAGCAGCAGCGCGCACCACCACACGCCACGCAAACGCGCGAGAACGGCTGCGACGGCCAGCAGCGCGCAGAGCAGTACGGACACAGCCCAGCCAAGGGCGCTTAGCCCATGCGGCCCATGCAAACCCGGCAGCCAAAAGGGCCACTGTGGCAATGCAGCCCACCGCAAACCTGCCGCTGAAACTGCGGCCCAACCCAAGGCAAAAGGAATCCATGGCATGCCCGCAGCGTGGCAGCGGCGCGCTCAACAAGGCAGCGCCATTCCAAGTGTGTTCGCGCAAATTTACGCCGTTCCGCTGGCGCGACTGCGCATTACTGCACGAAGCGTGGCCGCTCAGGCCATCTCGACGAGGCGCCCGTCCAGCAACGTGACGCGGCGATCCATGCGTGCTGCGAGGCGCTCATCGTGCGTCACCACCACCAAGCTGGTACCAAACTCCACGTTCAGCTCCAGCATCAAGGCAAACACGGCCTCGGCGTTGCGACCATCCAAGTTGCCAGTCGGCTCGTCCGCCAACAGCAGTGCTGGACGGGTCACCAAGGCCCGCGCCACCGCAGCGCGCTGGCGCTCACCGCCGGACAACTCCGCCGGCCGATGCTGCAGGCGTGGTCCGAGCCCCACGCGCTCCAACAAGGCACGTGCCGTCGCCATCGCCTCGCTGGACGGCACGCGCCGGATGAGCAACGGCATGGCCACATTCTCGAGCGCCGAAAACTCCGGCAGCAAGTGGTGGAACTGGTAGACGAAGCCCACCGCGCGGTTCCGCAGCTCACCGCGCGCCGCTTCACCCAACTGCGTCATGGCCTCGCCGGCAATCTGTACTTCGCCCTGCGTAGGCAGGTCCAGCCCGCCCAACACCTGCAACAACGTCGTCTTGCCGGAACCTGAAGCACCGACCACGGCCACGCGTTCGCCGCGCTGTACGGTGAAGTTCACGCCATCCAACACCCGCAGCATCGAAGGTCCCGAACGGAACTCCTTCACGATGCCCTGAGCCTGCAGTACGGGAACGGGGGAAGTCATGCGGTTACTCCTGGCGCAAAGCTTGCGCGGGGGCAAGGCGCGAAGCGCGCCACGCCGGATACAGTGTCGAAAGCGTCGCCAATACCAAGGCGACCAAGGCCACGGACAACACCTCGCCGGGAATGATGCGCGACGGCAAATCGCCGATGAGATACACGCGGCCATCCACGAGCGTGGTGCCCAGCAGCCATTCCAGCCCATGCACGATGGCGCCAATGTTCCACGCTAGCAGCACGCCGCAAAGTACCCCGGCGGCCGTGCCCATGGCACCCAGCGCGAAACCATGCAGCATGAAGGTCCGCAACACCGCCGCGGGCGTGGCGCCTAGCGTGCGCAAGATCGCAATGTCGTTGCCCTTTTCCTTCACCACCATCACCAACGTGGCAACGATATTGAAAGCCGCCACACCCACTACCAGCAGCAAGATGACAAAGAGGATGCCCTTGGTTACTTGAATGGAGCGGAAGAAATTGGCGTGCTTGCGGGACCAATCGCTAACGTAAACCCCACCACCCAGCGCCACCGCCACCTCGTGAACGCGGCTGCCAGCCTGGAACGGATCGTCCAGTGCCAAGCGCAGGCCCGTCACGGCATCGCCCAATTGGTAAAGGCGCGCTGCATCCTGCAAGTTCAGCAGCACCAAGCCGTGGTCGTATTCATACATGCCGACATCGAAGATGCCGGCGACGGTCAACCGCCGCAGTCGCGGCATCACGCCAGCCGGCGTTGCCGTCCCGCGCGGCACTACCAACACCACGCGGTCCCCCATCTTCACCTGCAGTTCTTCGGCCAACTGCTTGCCGAGCACCACGCGCCAAGCGCCCGGTTGCAGTGCGGCTAGCGAACCGGCAGTGAGATGCTCACCCAGCGAACCCACCGTGACTTCAGCCGCGGGATCGATGCCCCGCACCACAGTGCCGAGCGGACCCGCCCCCCCTGCTTGCGGCGTCGCACTGGCCAGCAGGCCTTGGTCTTCCACATAGGGCGCCACCGCCACCACACCCTTAACCGAGCGAGCTTGCAGCAATTGTTGGCGCCAATCTGGCAGGTTACCTTCCAGCCCGCTGATGGTGGCGTGCGAAGCGACGCCCAAAATGCGTGTGCGCAGTTCCTGCTCGAAGCCGTTCATGACGGACAGCACCACGATGAGCACGGCCACGCCGAGTGCAATGCCGCCGAGTGCCACCATCGAGATGAACGACAGGAAGCCACCGCCACCCAAAGAGCGCCGTGCCAGCCGCCATTCGTAAGAGAAGCCGTTCATTCGTAGCGTAGCGCCACAGCAGGCGGCGTGGCCGCGGCACGCCGTGCCGGATAGAGCGTGGCCAGCCAAGTGAGCGTGAACGCGGCTACTGCAATCGCAACCACGTCCGTCCAACGCGGGTCAGAAGGGATAGCGGTTTCGTAATAGACCGCGGCGTCGAACACTTGGAACCCGAAGGCCTGTTCAAGCGCCGGAACGATGACATCTACATTGCCGGCTAGTAGCAGGCCGAAGACCACGCCCAATGCTGCGCCAGCCCAACCGATAACCAAACCCTGCACCATGAACACCTGTAGTACTGCCCGTGGACTGAGGCCCAGCGTGCGCAAAATAGCGATGTCCGTGCGCTTGGCACGCACCACCATGACCAGCATGGCCACGATGTTGAAGGCGGCGATACCTACGACCAACAGCAAGATGGCGGTGACCATCAGCTTCTCGACACGAATCGCCCGGAAATACGTGGCGTTGTCGTCGGTCCAGTCCCGCACACGCACAGCAGGCCCCGCAGCACGCTGCAAGGCACCACGCAGGCCCGGGACGGCGAGTGGGTTTGGCAGGCTCAGCCGCAGCCCGGCCGGACGCACCTCCCCTTCACCCCCCGTCAACCCCCAGGCATCTTCCAAATGCACCAAGGCCAGCCCTGCGTCGTGATCGGCGATACCCGCTTCGAACACGCCCGCGACGGTGAAGCTGCGCAACTGGGGGGTAAGTTCCAGCGCACCATTGACTTTGCCGGGAACCAGCGCGGTGACCGTGCCACCCACCTGCACGCCGAGTTGGTCTGCCAAAGCAACGCCGAGAACGATGCGGTCCAGCCCAGGCTGCAGCAGGTCCAAGCGGCCTTCAATGAGGGTGCGGGCCGCCGCTGAAACCGTGGCCTCGCGCGCCGGGTCAATGCCACGCACGAGGGCGCCAGTCATCTCGGCGCCATTCGATAACAAAGCCTGTTGATCGATGAACGGAGCTGCCCCCCTTACCGGCAAGCCGGCCACCCGCAGCCGGTCCACCACGGGCAGCCAGCCTGCGGCTGTGGGAGCCGCAGTGCCCGGCGCCGCCGTCAGGGTGACTGGGGCGCCCATGGCGAGCAGGCGCCCGCGCAACTCTCCTTCGAACCCGTTCATGACCGACAGAATGGTGATGAGCGCCGCGACCCCGACGCACACACCCGCCAGCGACAGCCAACTGCTGAACGACACGAAAAAGCCCGCTTCGCGCGAACGCACATAGCGCAGACCGATGAACAGCGGGAGGAAGCGGGAAGCCATCCCGCTATTGTGCGGGACGCTCAACCGGCAGGCAAAGCGCGGCGGCGGCGGCGGACGAACCACCAGCCGCCCAACAGCCCCGCCAGCAGTCCGGCTATTACGCCAGGCAGAACTCGCTTGGTCGCCGGCCAGTAGACATTGAGGAGTGAGTTGATGAGCACTTGGTTGATGGCGTCGTAGCCCGTAGGCATGGGCAATACGCCATTCGCTTTGGCATAAGCCGCGTAGTCGGCCTGCATCTCGGCAAACATCACGGGCAGGGCCGCGGCCAAATCGCGGGTTTCGCCGGGGTCCGCTGCCACCTCATACAAATGCCAGCGGCCATCTCCCACCGGAGGCATCACCTTGCTGAGCTTGTAGCGCCCTTTGTACAGCCCGGCGTTACCGGAAAGTTCGAAGCCTACCGGCTCGTCGTCTGCATAGACCTGCTGCACCTTGCCCTGCAGCACAGGCAGCAAACTGCGCCCGGTCACTGGCTCCACCGGCTGTCCTTGCCATTGCGACACCGACACCGGTAACTGCGCCAATTCCAGCAAGGTGGGTGTCAGGTCCATCACCCGTGTGAAGGCTGGCTGCACGCTGCCGGCAGCCACGCCGGGCACGCCCGCGATGACCAATGGCACGCGGATACCACCCTCGTTACTGTAGAACTTGTAGCCAGCCAAGGGGCCCGCAGCCGCCGTGGCCCAGCCCGGCCCGATGACGCCATAGGTTCCCTTCTCGCCCAAACGCGCCGCATCCCGCGAGTAGTTCATCTGCAGCCACAAACGGCCCGAAATGGTGGCGTACGGGTCCGAGCCTTCCGGCCCGTTGTCCGAAAGAAACACGAAGACAGTGTTGTCGAGTTGGCCCGCGCCACGCAGGTAGTCCACCAAGCGCCCGACATGGAAGTCCATCGCCTCCGCCATGCCGGCATAGACCTCCATGTTGCGTGCTGCGAACTGCTGGTCAGCAGCAGACAAAGCGCCCCAAGCCGGCGCGGTGGGCGTCTGCCCCATGGCTACATCAGCCGGCAGCACGCCCAGGGCCGCAGCGCGCTTCGCACGCTCTGCGCGGATCGCTTCCCAACCGGTTGCATAGCGCCCGCGGTAACGGTCACGGAAGGCGGCTGGCGCCTGCACGGGCAGATGGTTGGCTTGAAAGCCGACGTAGGCGAAGAAAGGCTGCTGCGCTTGCGACTTGCCTGCAGCGCCGCGCAGATAGCCAAGCATGCGGTCGACGAAGAACTCCGAAGAGTAATAGTCCTCCGGCATTGGTGCCGGCCGCCCATCTTCGTACCAATTCACCCGATCCGTCAGGGCAAGGTAACGCTGCCCCGTTTCCCAGTTATCGGAGCCACTATCCGCCTGAATGAGCGAACGGTCAAAGCCGCGCGCCGACGGCAAGTTGTGGCTTTCATGCCCCACATGCCACTTGCCAGTGGCATAGGTGCGGTAGCCCACCGCCTGCAGGCGGCTCGCCACCGTCACCACGTTGCGGTCGAGCACAGTGAGGTAGCCGGGGCGTCCCAAG
>CAIOHZ010000022.1 GCA_903858165.1 uncultured Pseudomonadota bacterium | reverse complement strand
TGCGTGCGCATCGCGCTCGGGCGCGGCGTTTGCGGCACAGCAGCCGCTAGCGGCAAGACGCAGGTAGTGCCCGATGTGCACGCTTTTCCAGGCCATATCGCTTGCGATGCGGCTTCAAGATCGGAAGTGGTGGTGCCACTAGTGCACGCAGGACGCGTGGTGGGCGTATTGGACTTGGATAGCCCGAAACTAGGCCGTTTCGATGCCGCTGATGCGGCCGGCTTGGAGCAAGTGGCGGCGCTATTCTGCGCCGCCACCGATTGGCGCTCGCTGCTCTAGCAGCGAGCTTGCTCGCTTGCGCTTACTTGGCGCGCGAGATGTATTCACCCGTGCGCGTATCGCAACGGACCATTTCACCTTCGTTGATGAACAGCGGCACGCGCACGGTTGCGCCCGATTCGAGCTTGGCCGGCTTTTGGCCACCGGTGACGGTGTCGCCGCGGACGCCCGGGTCCGTCTCGACCACCTTCAGTTCCACATGGGCCGGGGCCTGCACGGTGAGCGGTTCACCGTTCCACAGGGTGACCTGGCATTCCACGCCGTCCTTCAACCACTGGGCGGCTTCGCCCATTGCCGTCTTGCCGGCGGTGTACTGCTCGTAGTTGTCCGGCACCATGAAGGTCCAGAAATCGCCTTCGCGATACAGGAACTGCATATCGACATCGACGACGTCAGCGCCTTCTACGCTGTCGCCACTCTTCCAGGTGCGCTCCGTGACGCGGCCCGTCTTGAGGGCACGCACCTTCACGCGACTGAAGGCCTGGCCCTTGCCGGGCTTGACCATCTCGTTCTCGACGATGCTGAACGGCTCACCGTCGAGGAGAATCTTAAGGCCGACCTTGAATTCGTTGGTGCTGTAGGAGGACATGGTGCACTCGTATTTAGGACCACCGAGGCGGCAGCCGTGGAATAATCAGCCCTCTATGATACCCGTGCGAGCCCGAACCGACCACCCCGCCCGCTGGCAGACCGAACTGGCAGGCGCCATCACGGCCCCGGAAGCCTTGCTGGAGGCCTTGGGCCTACCCTTACCCGAAGGTGCCGCACTGGCACGTATGCAGCAGGCCGCAACACGGTTCGGGCTGCGGGTACCGCAGGCCTACGTGGCACTCATGGAGCGCGGCAACCCTGCCGACCCGCTGTTACGGCAAGTGTTGCCGATAGAGGACGAACTGCTGGAAGTACCGGGGTTTATTTCCGACCCGGTAGGCGATCTGGACGTACTGGCAAGCCCCGGTCTGCTGCACAAATATGACGGGCGCCGCCTGCTCATCACTACCGGTGCCTGTGCCGTTCACTGCCGCTATTGCTTCCGCCGCGAATTCCCCTACGCTGCCGAAAACGCGGCGGCGGCTGGCTGGCAGCCCGCTCTCGAACGCCTGCGCGCGGACCCGGACGCCACCGAGGTCATCCTCAGCGGCGGCGACCCACTGGCGCTGGCAGACAGCAAACTGGAGCGCCTCGCTCGGGAACTGGCCACCCTGCCGCAACTGCGCAGGCTGCGTCTGCACACCCGCACGCCCATCGTGCTGCCCTCACGCGTCAATGACGCGCTAACCGGCTGGTTGGCAAGTTTTCCCCACCCGGTCGTGGTGGTGCTCCATGCCAACCACGCACGGGAATTCGGTGCGGCACTGCGCGAAGCCTGCAGCCGCTTGCGCGCTGCCGGGGTGACTCTGCTGAATCAGGCCGTGCTCCTGCGCGGTGTTAACGACAGCGTCGAGGCCCAAGTGGACTTGGCAGAGGCTGGCTTTGCGGCCGGCGTGCTGCCGTACTACCTGCACCAACTGGACCGCGTCCGTGGTGCAGCGCATTTTGCCGTGCCGGATGCCGTGGCGCTGGAACTGCAGGCTGCCCTGCTGGCGCGCCTCCCGGGCTACCTGGTCCCCCGCCTGGTCAGGGAAATCCCGGGAGCCTCCTCCAAAACGCCAGTGGTAGACTTGCGCGAATATCGGTTGCCCACCGCGTGAGCCCTCTCATCTGATGATCGTCGCCGTCGCCATACCCGTGCTGGTGTTTGCTCGCCAAGAAGAGGCGGCCACCTTGGTCAACAGCGCCTTGCGCGACCAGGGCCTCGCCGTGCACTGCCGTTGGCTCCCCGGTGCGGGCGCACTGGTGGAGGCTGCGCGGCTGCACCCAGAACTCATTCTGCTCTTCGCCGAAGACGGCTTGGCCGAACCGGCCGAGTTCGCGCGCCTACGCGACCAGCACTGCGCTGGCGTGCCCTTGGTCTGCGTCCGCGCCCACCTAGCCGAGCCCTTGCTACTAGCGGACCTAAAGGCCGGCACACAAGACACTGTCACCGCCACCGCACGCGCACGCCTCCAGCACGTCTGCAGCCGGGAAATCAAGGCCTTCCGTCTCCAGCGTGCCCTGGCCAACACGGTCAGTTCCGCGCGTGCATCGCAGCGCCAACTGCATGCTTTGGTGGCCGGCTCAGCGGATGCCATCGCTATCGTGCAGGAGGGCATCGTGGTCGAAGCCAACACGGCTTGGCTGGATCTCGCGCTGCGCTCAGTGGAAAGCGTAGTCGGCACCCCAGCGATGGACCTGTTTATGCCCGAAAGCCACCCCGCGCTGCGCGGGGCGCTGGTGGCTTCACAACAAGGCCGCTGGGAGAACCACACCCTGACGGCCGTGGTCCATCTCGGTAATGGGGAGTCGCTCAGGCTGGAACTGGAACTGGCACCCACGGCCTTCGAGGGCGAACCAGCCGTGCAGTTGAGCGTGCCGGCAGCCGGCCGCGATGCTGCGGAGGTGGCGCATACGCTCACCTCAGTACTCGACTCGGACCCAGGCACCGGCGTGTTACATCGTCAGGTCTTCGTGGACCGCCTGCGCGAACGGGCGAACACCCCGCCCACCGGCGGCGTCCGGCATCTGGCCTTCATCCGCCCCGATGGCTTCGAGGAGGCCATCGCGCAAGTCGGGCCTTTCGCTGCCGAAGAACTGGTAGTCCATCTCGGTCGACTCGTCCGGGAAAGTCTCACCGCCAACGACCTCTGCGGTCGCTTGGGTGGTGCCGGCTTCATGGCCCTGCTGGAGCGCGGCACCACGCGCGATGTCGAGACCTGGGCAGAACAACTGCTGCAACGCATCGCCAATGAAGCCTTCAGTGCCGGCGACCGTTCGGTATCAATGACCATCAGCATCGGCCTCGGCACGCTGCACAGTTCCGTGAAGGATCCATCAGCAGCCGCTGCAGATGCCGTGGAGGCAGCGCGTCAAGTCCGTAACAAGGGCGGTAACCGCGTGTCGTTGCTGGACCGCAGCGACAGCGAGACGCGCGAACTGGCCTATGACGAAATTTGGGTGAAGCAAATCAAGGCGGCATTGCTCGACAACCGCTTCCGCTTGGTACAGCAGCCTATCGCCAGCCTCTTGGGCAAGGAACAGGGTCTGTACGACGTGCTCATCCGCATGACGGATGAGACCGGTGAAGAAGTATTGCCTTCTGCCTTCCTGCCGGCCGCCGAACGCAACGACCTGACCAAGCCCATCGATCGTTGGGTCATCGGGGCGGCGATGGCCTTCTGTCAGCAGCGTCGCCCGGATGCCGTGTTCGTAAGACTGTCACGTGCCAGCGTGAACGACGCGACGCTGGTTGCTTGGTTACAGAACCAGTTGGCAGCCATGCGGGTGTCGCCGGCGCAGTTGTGTTTTCAGGTAACGGAAGAAGTGGCGAGCCAATATCTCGAAGCCACCCGCATGCTCGCCGAGAACCTGCGCCAACTGGGGTTCCGGTTCGCGCTCGAGCATTTCGGTTCCACCACGGCCGCCACGCGCATCCTCGCGCAGATAGGCGCGGATTTCGTCAAGATTGACGGCACCCTGATGCAGGGCCTCGCCCACAGCGTGCAGCAGCAGGGCACGGTGCAGCAGTTGGTGTTGGCGGCCCGTGAGGCCGGTGCCGCCACCATTGCCGAGCGCGTGGAAGATGCCAACACCATGGCCGTGTTGTGGCAGATAGGTGTTGGCTTCATGCAGGGCTACCTGCTGAACAAGCCCGAAGAAGTGGTGTTGGGCTAGTTCAGACCTCGAGATAGCTCACGGTGCGCCAGCCGCGCGGCAGCAGGCCGCCACGCTGCCCACGCTCGCCGTGGTATTCGCGCAGTTCATTGAAGGTGAGCGTCATACGCCGCTCGCCGCACTGCACGTAGAGCTTGCCGCCTTCCGGCACGACCGCCACGCCCATGAGCGTCTCATCCACCAGCCCACCGCGTGCGGGTGGCAAGCCGAACAACTTGTTGCCACGGCCCTTGTCGAGTTCCGGCACATCGGCCACGGGGAACACCAGCAAGCGGCCCTCACTGCTGGCGACCGCCACCAAGGCCTTACCCGCGGCGGGCACCAAGCACGGCGCAAACACCTTCGCGCCTTCCGGCACCGTGAGCACTGCCTTGCCCGCGCGCTTGCCGGCGAACATCGCCTCCAAGGGCGCAACAAAGCCGTAGCCGGCGTCGCTGGAGAGCAAATACTTTTCGCTGCCATCGCCAATGAGTACGCCGGCAAAGATAGCGCCATCGGGCGGGTCCAAGCGGCCGGAGATGGGCTCGCCCTGCCCGCGCGACGATGGCAGCGTGTGCGTCAGCAGGCTGTAAGTGCGCCCGGTGGAGTCGAGGAACACTGCCTGCTGCGTGCTCTTGCCGCGGGCCGCGGCCTTGAAGCTGTCGCCTGCCTTGTAGGACAGCGACGCCGGGTCAATGTCGTGGCCCTTGGCCTGACGCACCCAGCCGAGCGTGGACAGCACCACGGTGACGGGTTCAGTAGGCACCAGCGTGGATTCGTCGATGGCTTGCGCCGCTTCACGTTCCACCAGCTTGGTGCGGCGCTTGTCGCCATGCTTCTCGGCGTCCGCCTGCAGTTCCGAACGCACCAATGAACGCAGCTTGCTGTCATCAGCGAGGATGGCCTGCAGGCCATCGCGCTCTGCCGCCAGTTCCGCCTGCTCGCCGCGAATCTTCATTTCCTCGAGGCGCGCCAAATGACGCAGCTTGGTCTCAAGAATAGCTTCGGCCTGTTCGTTCGAGAGCCCAAACGTGGCCATGAGCACTGGCTTCGGCTCGTCCGCGGTGCGGACGATGCGAATGACCTCGTCGAGGTTCAAGAAGGCGATAAGCAAGCCGTCGAGGATGTGCAGCCGACGCAGCACTTTTTCTAGGCGATGCTGCAAGCGGCGACGCACGGTACCCAAGCGGAAAGTGATCCACTGCGCGAGCACATCGCGCAGGCCCATGACCCGCGGGCGGCCATCCAGCGCAATGACGTTGATGTTGACGCGGTAAGCGCGCTCGAGATCTGTGGTGGCGAACAAGTGCGCCATGAGCTGCTCTACGTCCACGCGGTTGGAACGCGGCACCAACACTAGACGCGTCGGATCTTCGTGGTCGGACTCGTCACGTAAGTCTTCGAGCATGGGCAGCTTTTTGTTACGCATCTGCGCCGCAATCTGCTCTTGCACCTTGGACCCGCTCACCTGGTAAGGCAGTTGGGTGATGACGATGTCGCCGTCTTCTTCCACGTACGTGGCGCGGGCACGGAAAGTGCCGTTACCCGTCTCGTACATGGCACGAAGTTCGCTCTTCGGCGTGATGATTTCCGCGCCTGTGGGGAAGTCGGGACCGGGCACGAACTTCGCCAGTTCACGCCCGGTGGCCTCCGGGTTGTCCATGAGATGAATGGTGGCATTCACCACTTCGCGCAAGTTGTGCGGCGGAATATCCGTGGCCATACCCACGGCAATGCCTTGGGTGCCGTTCAACAGCACGTTGGGCAAGCGCGCGGGAAGCAGCGAGGGCTCTTCCATGGTGCCGTCGAAGTTTGGCACCCAATCCACGGTACCTTGCTCCAGTTCGCCGAGCAGCGTTTCGGCGTAGGCCCGCAGCTTGCTCTCGGTGTAACGCATAGCTGCAAACGACTTGGGGTCGTCCGGGGAGCCCCAGTTGCCCTGCCCATCGACAATGGGGTAACGGTAACTGAACGGCTGCGCCATGTGCACCATGGCTTCGTAGCAAGCGCTATCGCCGTGCGGATGGAACTTGCCGATGACGTCGCCCACCGTACGGGCCGACTTCTTGTGCTTGGCACCGGCTGCGAGGCCCAGTTCGCTCATGGCGTAGATGATGCGGCGTTGTACGGGCTTTAAGCCGTCCGCGAGCATGGGCAGCGCGCGATCGAGGATGACGTACATCGAATAATCGAGATACGCCTTCTCGGTAAAGTCGCGCAGCGACTGCTGCTCGATGCCCTCGAAATTCATGGGAAGGTTTGCCATGTTCAGATCTCAGCCAGATTGCCCTTGCTCTCCAGCCATTCGCGGCGGTCTGCCGCGCGCTTCTTGGCCAAGAGCATATCGAGGATCTGGTCGACGCCATCCTCACCATCCACCGTCAAGCGCACCAAGCGGCGCGTCTGGGTAGCCATCGTGGTTTCACGCAACTGCAACGGGTTCATTTCGCCCAAGCCTTTGAAGCGGGTGATCATGGGCTTGCCACGCACGCCTTCCGCCTGCAAGCGGTCGAGCAAGCCTTGGCGTTCGCCGTCGTCGAGCGCGTAGTACACCTGCTTGCCGATATCGATGCGGTACAGCGGCGGCATGGCCACGAACACATGGCCGGCCACCACCATGGGCCGGAAGTGGCGCAGGAACAGCGCGCACAACAGCGTGGCAATATGCTGGCCGTCCGAGTCGGCGTCCGCGAGGATACACACCTTGTGGTAGCGCAAGTTCTTGAGGTCCGCCTCGGACATGCCGGGGTCGACGCCTAGCGCCACGGAGATGTCGTGCACTTCCTGGCTCTGCAGCACACTGCCGCTTTCCACTTCCCAGGTGTTCAAAATTTTGCCGCGTAGCGGCATGATGGCCTGCGTCTCGCGGTCCCGCGCTTGCTTCGCGGAGCCACCGGCGGAGTCGCCTTCCACCAGAAACAGTTCGCCACGGACGGGGTCTTGGCTGGAGCAGTCCGCCAACTTGCCGGGCAATGCGGGGCCTGCCGTGATGCGCTTGCGTACCACTTTCTGCGCGGCCTTCAGGCGTTCTTGCGCAGCGGTGATGGCCAACTGCGCGATACGCTCACCGGCATCGGGGTGCTGGTTCAACCACAGCGCGAGAGCATCTTTGACGATGCCCCCCACGAATGCCGCGCATTCCCGCGACGATAGACGTTCCTTCGTCTGCCCGGCGAATTGGGGGTTGGTGAGCTTCACGCTCAGCACATAGCTGACGCGGTCCCACACATCTTCCGGCGCCAGCTTCACACCGCGCGGTAACAGATTGCGGAACTCGCAGAAGTCGCGCACAGCATCCGTAAGGCCAGCACGCAGCCCATTCACGTGCGTACCTCCTTCAGCGGTGGGGATGAGGTTTACATAGCTTTCGCCGACGCCCGGCTCCGTGTCGGACACCCAGACCACCGCCCAGTCCGCGACTTCCGAGCCGCCTTTCATGGAACCCGAGAAGGGCTCTTCCGGCAGGAACGGGCGCAGGGCCAATTGGTCCGACAGGTAGCCGCCGAGACCGCCCGCGTAGAACCACTCCTCGCGTTCGTTGGTGGCTTCGTTGAACAGCTTGACGCGAAGGCCAGGGCACAGCACCGCCTTGGCGCGCAGCACATGGCGCAGGCGTGAAACCAGCACTTTATCGCTGTCAAAGTAGCTGCCGTCCGGCCAGAAGCGCACGCTGGTGCCGGAAACACCCCGCGCCGCTTTGCCGACCACCTTCAGCTTTTCATCCAGATGGCCGTCGCGGAAGCTGATGAAGAATTCTTCACCCGCGCGCTTCACGCGGCATTCCAACCGCTTGGACAGCGCGTTCACCACGGACACGCCCACGCCGTGCAGGCCGCCGGAAAATTCGTAGTTCTTGCCGCTGAACTTACCGCCCGCATGCAGGCGCGTGAGGATGAGCTCGACACCCGGCAGCTTTTCGATGGGGTGCAGGTCCACGGGCATGCCGCGGCCGTCGTCGGTCACTGCAATGGACTGGTCCGTGTGGAGGATGACCTCCAGCGTCTTGGCGTGGCCAGCGAGGGCTTCGTCGACGGAGTTGTCGATGACTTCATGGATGAGGTGGTTCGGACGGCTGGTGTCCGTGTACATGCCTGGCCGGCGGCGGACCGGGTCCAAGCCAGACAGAACTTCGATATCGGCAGCGTTATAGCTCAAAGGGTCGCAGCTCCGGCGATGGGGAACGCAAGGGCCACTATTCTACTGTAGCGGCGGGCTCAAGGCGTGAGCCCGTGCCGGTGGGCGTTCCTCAATCCGTCAGGTCGAGCACCAACGCCGCACGGGTATGCTCATCCACCGTCACCTGCTGAGTGCATTCGGGGTGGTCGGCGCCAAAGGTAAGCGCCGCGCCAGCACGGGCCGCCGCACGGGCATCCGCTAGCACCTCGAAGCGCAGGAAATGCACGGACGAGGTCTTCTCGGCGTTTTCGCGCTCGAGATCTTCGTCGGCAATGGCGTAGACGCGCGCATGGCCAGCCACTTCGACATAGCAGCGGTCTTCAATACCCTTGAGCACCTTCAGGCGCGCCGCGCGCTCTACCGGGTCGGCGTATTCAATAAGCAGCGTCACCTTGAAGTTGGTGCCATCTGGAATGAGCGGGTTGTACGCGCCGAGTTCGTCCGCAATACCTTCCGGCTCGAACACGCGTTCCGTGCGCAGAATCTCCTGCACTTGGTACTGAATGGTGAGGCGGTCCTCGAAGAGCCAGGTGAGGTTCGGCCCCACCGCTACGTTGCGCCGCTTTTTGTGCTCGATAACGGCCGCACGAAAAGCCATGCGTTCACGCGCATAAGTCTCGAGGGTCATCAAATCTTCTGGCTGCAGATGCATGTTCAGGTCCTTGTCAGCAGCGACGGCAATCAACCACAAGCCCGGGCTACAGCCCGTAGGCCTTGGCGAGTAGCGTCAGCGGGTGGGTGGGTGGGCGCGAGGTCTTCAGGCCGTTTTCAATTTGGTGGCCGGCCATGGGGCAGTCGCTCGAGTGGTAGTCGGCCTTGCCGGCTTCCACCTTGTTGAACACCGGCTTACCAATCTTCATGGAGGTGGCGTGGAATTCTTCTTTCACGGCATAAGTGCCGTTGTGGCCGGAACAACGCTCGATGACCTCAAGGGTTGTGTTCGGCACCAGTTTCAGCACATCGCGGGTTTTGAGCCCGATGTTCTGCACGCGCAAGTGACAAGGCACGTGGTAACTCACCTTCCCCAATTCCTGCGCGAACTCGGTCTTCAGCAGGCCCGCTTTGTGGCGCAGCATGAGGTATTCGAATGGGTCGAACATGGCCGCCTTCACCTTGGCGACCAGCGGGTCCTGCGGGAACAGCAAGGGCAGTTCTTGCTTGAACATGAGCACACAGGAAGGCACCGGCGCCACGATGTCGTAGCCCTGGTCCACCAGCGCGGCGAGCTGCGGCACATTCACTTGCATCAGCTCTTCCACAGCCTTCAAGTCACCGAGTTCGAGCTTCGGCATGCCGCAGCATTTTTCTTTCTGCGCCAGCGTGATGGGTATGCCGTTGTGTTCAAACACCTTGACGAGATCGGTGTCGATATCCGGTTCGTTGCGGTTGCAGTAGCAAGTGGCGAACAACGCCACCTTGCCCGTAGTTCCTGCCGCCGGCGTAGCCGCCAGTACCGGTTTCACACGGCGCGCGTCCTGCTTGCGGAAGGTGTTGCTGTGGTACTCGGGCACCGGCGCGTTTTCGTGCACGCCCAACACCTTCTGCAGCACCTTGCGGCCCAGCGCAGATTTGTTCACCGCGTTGACCACTTCGGCCACCACCGGAATACCGGCGAGGTTGCCGACGGTGTCCATGTTGCTTAGCACCTTGTCGCGGAACGAGGTTTCGCCCTTGGCATGCTTCACCGCCTTGGCGCGCAGCATGAGGTGCGGGAAGTCGAGGTTCCAGGCGTGCGGCGGCACGTATGGGCACTTGGACATGTAGCACATGTCGCAGAGGTAGCAGTGGTCCACTACTTCCCAGTAAACCGGCTTGGGTACCGTGTCGATTTCACCGCTCGGTGCGGCATCTACCGCATCGAACAGCGTGGGAAAGGAATTGCACAGACTGAAGCAGCGGCGGCAACCGTGGCAGATGTCGAACACCCGCTCCAGTTCCTTGAAGAGCTTCTCCTCGTCGTAGAACTCGGGGTTCTGCCAATCGACGGGGTGACGCGTGGGCGCCTCTAAGCTGCCTTCGCGCGAACCGAAGTTCGTGGGGGTACCGCTCATGCCGTTCTCCTGTGCCAAACAAGAAGGGGCCCAAAAAGCAGGGGCCAAAAAGAAGGGGCAGTTGCCGGCGCCATGGACGCCCGCCCTGCCCCCTCCTTCAACACTCGCCGTAATGCAAACCCTTGCGGGCCGCGCTTCGGCGAGTGCCCGAAACCCTTACAGGGTATCCAGGGCCTTCTGGAAGCGGTTAGCGTGCGAACGCTCGGCCTTGGCCAAGGTCTCGAACCAATCCGCAATTTCGTCGAAGCCTTCGTCGCGCGCCATCTTGGCCATGCCCGGGTACATGTCGGTGTACTCGTGGGTTTCGCCAGCGATGGACGCCTTCAGGTTGTCCGAGGTGCTGCCAATCGGCAGGCCGGTGGCCGGGTCACCCACGGCCTCGAGGTACTCGAGGTGGCCATGCGCGTGGCCGGTTTCGCCTTCCGCCGTCGAACGGAACACGGCGGACACGTCGTTGTAGCCTTCCACGTCCGCCTTGTTTGCGAAATAGAGGTAACGGCGGTTGGCCTGAGATTCGCCCGCGAAGGCGGCCTTCAGGTTCTCTTCAGTCTTGCTGCCTTTAAGTTCCATAGTGACTCCTGTGTGCTTAGACCGATTCTAGGCTGGGACGCGGACGATAAACCGCCGCTTCGGCGGGCGTCAACCGAAAAACGCACTTTGCACAGATTTTGACCAGTACAGGACACCGGACAAAACCGCCTCGGACGGAACGTACCCGCCCGGACTGCCTTACAATGGCAGTGCCCGGCCCACCCTCGCCGGACCCTTCCCTGAGGCCCCCGCCCATGCCAGCCAAACGTCCGCCCTCGTCTGCAGCCCCGGCCACGCCGGTCCCGGAAGAGGCGTTCGACTTCGAACAAGCGCTGGCAGGCCTCGAAGACCTGGTAGAGCGTCTAGAGCAAGGCGACCTGCCACTCGAGGCGTCGCTCATGGAATTCCAGCGCGGCGTTGAACTCTCGCGACGTTGCCAAGCGGCGCTGGCCGCAGCCGAACAGCGCGTGGAACTGCTGCTGAAACGCAACGACGGCAGCGAAGCGCGCGTGCCGTTCGACCAGGACGAGGACGAACGATGACCGAGGCTGCGGCCGCCACGCTGGACCTTGGCAGCCCCGTGAAGGTTCACCCCGCACTGAGTTACGCCCAGCAGCGTATCGAGCAGGTGCTGGCGGCTTGGTTACCCAGCGCCACCCACTCCCCGGAAAGGCTGCACGCCGCCATGCGTTACAGCGCTCTCGGCGGCGGCAAGCGCCTGCGTCCAGCATTGGTTTATGCCACCGGCCGCATGCTTGGCGTGCCGGAAGACTGGCTGGACGTACCGGCCGCCGCGGTGGAACTGGTGCATGTGTATTCGCTGGTCCACGACGACCTGCCGGCCATGGACGACGATGACCTGCGCCGTGGGCGACCCACGTGCCACAAGGCCTTCGACGAGGCCACGGCGCTGCTCGCCGGCGACGCCCTGCAGACCCTCGCCTTCGAGTGCTTGGCGCACCACGGCCCGGTTTCCCTACCGGCCAGCGCGCGCCTCGGCATGGTGCGCTGCCTTGCCGCTGCCGCCGGCAGCGCCGGCATGGCCGGTGGTCAAGCCATCGACCTAGCAGCCGTGGGCCGCAAGTTGGACGCCGCCGAGGTGGAGCAGATGCACCGTCTGAAAACCGGCGCCCTGCTCAGCTGCAGTATTGAATTGGCGGCCCACGCCGCAGCAAGCCTCGCGTCTGGTCTCGCGCACGGTGCCGCGGCTAACCTGCGCACCTTCGGCGAGCAGCTGGGGCTGGCGTTCCAGATTGTCGACGACCTGCTCGATGTGGAAGGCGACGCCGCCCTGCTCGGTAAAGCCACCGGCGCCGATGCCGCCCGCGACAAACCCACTTATCCGGCTGCTGTCGGCGTGGCCGCCGCCAAAGCCAAGGCCGCCGAACTGACCGCCGCTGCCCTTGAAGCGCTGCAGCCCTTCGGTGCGGCAGGCATGGAACTCGCCGGTCTGGCACGCTTCGTCATTCAGCGCGCCTACTGAAGCACAGGTGTAAACTTCCCGCTATGGAACCCAGTGAGCGCTACCCTCGCCTATCGGCCATCGACACCCCCGAGGACCTCCGCAAACTACCCGCAGAGGAACTGCCAGCGGTAGCAGCGGAGCTGCGCGCCTTTCTCATCGACACCGTGAGCCAGCGGGGCGGACACTTCGCCGCGGGCCTTGGTACCGTCGAACTCACGCTCGCGCTGCATCACGTGTTCAACACGCCGTACGACCGCCTCGTGTGGGACGTAGGGCATCAGGCCTACCCGCACAAGGTGCTCACCGGCCGCCGCGAACAATTGCCCACCATCAAATTGAAAGACGGTCTGGCACCGTTCCCGGTGCGCAGCGAAAGCGAATACGACACCTTTGGCGTGGGCCATTCCAGCACCAGCATCAGCGCCGCGCTCGGCATGGCGCTGGGGGCTCGCCGTGCCGGTGAACAGCGCCGCTGCGTCGCGGTTATTGGTGACGGCGCCATGACGGCGGGCCTCGCCTTCGAAGCGATGAACCACGCAGGCAGTCTCGACACCGACCTGCTCGTGGTGCTGAACGACAATGACATGTCGATCAGCGAAAATGTTGGTGCCCTTTCCAACTACCTCGCCAAACTACTCACTGGCCGCATCTACGCCACCATCAAGGGCGCGGGCAAGAAAGTGCTGGAGCGCATGCCCACCATGTGGGAACTGGCGCGCCGCTCCGAAGAGCACCTGAAGGGCATGGTGTTGCCGGGCACGCTGTTCGAAGAACTCGGCTTCAACTACATCGGGCCCATCGACGGCCACGACCTGCCCACGCTGGTCACCACACTCAGCCGCTTGCGTGTAGCGCGCGGGCCGCAGTTTCTGCACGTGGTCACCCGCAAAGGCAAGGGCTATGCCCCGGCTGAAGCGGACCCCATCAAGTGGCATGGCCCTGGTCCGTTCGACCCGGGCACTGGCACCATCTTCAAGGAAAAGCCCGGCACCCCCACTTACACGCAAGTGTTTGGTGAATGGCTGTGCGACGAAGCCGCGCACGACTCCCGCGTCGTGGGCATCACGCCTGCTATGCGCGAAGGCAGTGGCTTAGTGGAATTCTCCAAGCGCTACCCCGACCGCTACTACGACGTGGGCATTGCCGAGCAGCATGCCATTACCTTGGCCGCCGGCATGGCTTGCGAAGGGCTACGCCCTGTCGTTGCCATCTACAGCAGCTTCCTGCAGCGCGGCTATGACCAACTTATCCACGACGTGGCCCTGCAAGACTTGCCTGTAACGTTTGCCATCGACCGTGCGGGGCTCGTGGGCACCGACGGCGCCACCCACCAAGGCGCCTTCGACTACAGCTTCCTGCGTTGCATTCCGCACATGCACATCTTGGCGCCGGCCGACGAGGACGAATGCCGCCAGATGCTGCACACCGCCGTGGCGCTTGGTCGCCCGGCTGCCGTGCGCTACCCGCGCGGCCGCGGGCCTGGCGTGGCGGTGCAAGCGGAACTGAGCGTATTACCCACGGGCAAGGCGCAGGTGCGGCGCGAAGGCCGCAGCGGCCTCGTGCTACTCGCCTTCGGCACGTTGGTGGCGGCTGCGGAACGTGTCGGCGAAGAACTCGATGCCACGGTCGTTAACATGCGTTGGGTGAAGCCACTGGACGAAGAACTGGTGCTACGTCTGGCGCAACGCCATACCGCACTGGTAACACTCGAAGAGAATGTCGTGGCCGGTGGTGCCGGTGCCGCCGTGTTGGAGTGTCTGCAAGCGGCCGGGTTCTTGCGTCCGACGCTCGCCCTCGGTTTGCCGGACCGCTACATCGACCACGCCTCCCCGGCGGAATCGCTGGCAGAGGCGGGACTGGATCTCGCTGCCGTGCGCCAACGCGTAGCCAACTGGTGGCAGGGCCTGCCGCGGCAAGGTGGCGGCGAAAGTTCGCTGCGTGCCCTTCCCTGAGACAAGCCATTGTTGTACAGAATTTGTACTGTACAGTTTCCGTACAGACACAAGCGCGACGCTTGGAATTACTCTAAACTGTCCCCATCGATACGGGCAGGTGGCCTATCCCAAGCGCCGCCGCCATCGCTCAAGGATTCGCCATGACCACCGTTGCCACACCAGCCCCTGTCCAGTCTCCGGCCCTGCCGATTGAAGACGTGCAGAGCCGTGTCGATACCCGCCAAATTCCCATCAACCGGGTTGGCGTGAAGGAAATTCTGCACCCGGTTCGCGTGAAGGACCGTTCAGGCGGCGAGCAGCACACCGTCGCCAACTTCAACATGTACGTGTACCTGCCCCATAACTTCAAGGGCACGCACATGTCTCGCTTCCTCGAGATATTGCATAGCCACGAACGGGAAATTTCCGTCGATAGCTTCATGGATATCTTGCGGCAGATGACCGAACGCCTCGAATCGGAAGCCGGTCACATCGAGATGAAGTTCCCGTACTTCGTGAACAAGACCGCACCGGTGTCGGGCGTACGGAGCTTGCTGGACTACCAGGCAACACTCATCGGTGAAGTAAAGCGTGGCGGTGCTACGGACCTCTGGGTGAAGGTCGTGGTTCCGGTCACCAGCCTGTGCCCGTGCTCGAAGAAGATTTCCGCCTACGGCGCGCATAACCAGCGCTCGCACGTCACCATCAAGGCGCGCATCTCGAGCCATGTGTGGATTGAAGAACTCATCGACTTCGCCGAGAAAGAAGCCTCGTGCGAATTGTTCGGCATCTTGAAGCGCCCCGACGAGAAGTGGGTGACTGAACGCGCCTACGACAACCCGAAGTTCGTCGAAGACATGGTCCGCGACGTGGCAGTGCGGCTGAATAACGACGAGCGCATTCGCGAATACGTGGTGGAAAGCGAGAACTTCGAGAGCATCCACAACCACTCGGCGTACGCGCTCATCGAGCGCAACAAAGACGCCGAGTAGAGTTCGTCGTCAGCAAGCTGCCTCCCCTCAACGGTATTTCGTGGTGAGAGGGAGCTTGCTCCCGACTCTGCAGATTTTCTCGACTATGACTTATTGCCTTGCAGCCGCGAGATGAGCGAGCGCAGGAACATCTTATTGAAGCGCAACTGGCAACTGGCCGAGGCCTGCTCCAGCAGCGTTGAACTCACCTTCAGCACGCTGGTAGCTCCAGCAGCGCCAGCCGCACCCGCGGCGCGGATGGTGGCCGTGCGCTTAGCCCCGCGCACATAGCTCGTCTCGCCGAAGCATTCACCAGCCGCCAGTTCGCCAATGCCACGTCCACCGCGCTCCACGGTAACGCCGCCCTGCACAATCACGTAGAAGCGGTCATCAATCTCGCCTTCCTCGACGATGGACTCACCGTCGGCGTAGTCCTGGAAGGTGCCGGCCCGCAGTACTTCCTGAATTTCGGCATGCGAGAAATCGTGGAAGAACTTGAGACGCCGTAGCTGCGTATAACGCTCTTGACGGTCGACACGGTCTTCCTGTGCCCGGAGCCGCTGGTGAACGCGGGTAAGCTCTGCCGCGAACTGCTGGCCCGTCTGGAAGCGACGTTCTGCGTCCTTCAGCATGGCTGTGGCCACGACAGCTTCCATGTCTTCCGGCACGTCGCGGCGCAGCGTATGAATAGGTGGCGCCGTGGCATAGACAATCTGGTGCAGCAAGCGGGTGAGCGTCGCCGCGCGGAAGGGCCGATAGCCGGTGAGCAACTCGTACATCACGGCGCCGAGCGAATACAAGTCGCTGCGCGAGGTGACAACCAAACCCTGCACCTGCTCGGGTGACATGTAACTGGGGCTGCCAGCAATCCCATCAATCCGCGACACTTCCGACCCCGGCACGATGGCGATACCGAAGTCGATGATACGGACCTCGTTGTCCGTGGTGAGCATGATGTTGGAAGGCTTGATGTCGCGGTGGATGACGCCGCGGCTGTGTGCGTAATGCAAGGCACGCGCGCACTTAAAGGCGAGCTCCACCACGTCATCCGGTCGCAGCAGGTTGTCCGGCTTGCAATAAGTGGAAAGCGTACGCGCGCCGTGGACGAATTCCGTCACGACGTAATAGCGGCCGCCCTCTTCACCGGCATCGAAGATGGGCAGGATATAGGGGTGCTGGAGCATGCCCACCATGTGGGCCTCCGACAGGAACATCTTGCGCGCTAGGCTGGCGCGTTCCGGATCTTCGCCAGCATCCACATGGTAGGCCTTGATGGCGACGTCACGACCATAGAACGGGTCATGCGACAGGTAGACCACGCCGGTGCTACCGCGCGCAACTTCCTTGATGATCTCGTATTTGCCGATGCGCTCTGGCACCGTGCCAGCCGCTGGGGCGGACTGACGCAGGAACGACGGGGGAGTGATAGCAGGCTCTCCAAGACAGGATGGGGGGCAATCCTAGTGAACAGCATAACGCTCGGCGTCACCGGGAACCGAGACTTGGCACTCAGACCCGGAAGTGGTCCCAACCCGCCACTTTCACTTCACGCATTTCCTTGTCGAGACAGCGCACCCCAGGCGTTGCCACAATCTCGCCGATGCAGTGACAAGGGACGCTACCTGCCAAGGTGGCGCGCAGCATTTCGGCGCGTACGGGCGGCAGGGTAAACAGCAACTCGTAGTCGTCCCCGCCGCCGAGCGTGAACCGCACCGCGGCCGCCTCGTCCGCCAATGCCTGCAGCGCCCGCGAACGCGGCAGTTCGCTGATGCGCAAGCGCGCACCCACGCCACTGGCAGCCGCCAGGCGACCCAGGTCCTGCGCTAGCCCGTCGGAAACATCGATGCACGCTGTCGCCAAGCCACGCAGCTTCTGCCCGACAGCCACCCGTGGGTCCGGACGCCGGAAGCGGGTTTCCAGCGTCGAGCGGTCCGCGCGCGAAGCACACTGCCGCTTGCCTTGCAGCAGTTCAAGACCAGCCGCGGCATCGCCTGGCCAGCCGGTCACGTAGACCAAGTCGCCGACGCGGGCACCAGAGCGCAGTAGCGCCTGCCCGGCGGGGACGAAGCCCGCTGCGGTAACGCTGATGGTGAGGGGACCGCGGGTGGTATCGCCGCCCACCAAAGCCACGCCGTGCTGCCGGGCCAAAGCACCGAAGCCGAGCGCAAAGGCCTCCAGCCAGTCTTCCATCGCTTCATCGAGACGCGGCAGGGTGAGCGCCAATGTGGCCCAAGCGGGCTTGGCCCCCATGGCCGCGAGATCGCTCAGGTTCACGGCGAGCGCACGCCAGCCGATGTCGGCAGCGTCGAGGTCCGCAGGAAAATGGACGCCCTCCACGAGCGTGTCCACGCACAAGGCGAGGACCTCAGCGGGGGGCGTCACCAGCAGCGCAGCGTCGTCGCCCACACCCAGCAGCACGTCGGGCCGAATGGCACCGAGCTTGGCAAAGAAACGGTCGATGAGTTCGAACTCACCCACCGCCCGGGCTACCGCCGCGCGCCTTGCTCGTGCGGGCGGAGCGTACGCGCCGCGCGGTCGAGCACACCGTTGACGAACTTGTGGCCATCGGTGGCGCCGTAGCGCTTGGCCAGTTCAATGCCTTCATTGATAACGACACGGTAGGGCACGTCGACTTTCGTGCGCAGTTCGTACATCGAAAGCAGCAGGATGGCGCGCTCCACGGGGTCCAACTGGTGCGGCGGAATTTGCGATACCCCGGCCAGAACCGCTTCAAGCTCTGCCTGTGCCTCGGCAGACTCCTTCAGCAGTTCGCGGAAGTAATCGGCATCGGCAGCGGCAAACTCTTCGTCCTTGGTGAACTGCAGATGGATGTCCTGCCAAGGCTGCGGGTTCAGTTGCAACTGGTAAAGCGCCTGCATAGCGAGACGTCGCGAGTTACTGCGGCGCTGCGCGCCGGGGCCACGGTTGCCCGGCTTGCGCGCGGGCTTCGCAGCGCCGTCATCGTCGTTGTTCGGTTCGTCATTCATGAAGTCCAACCTTCCAGACGCTGGAGCAGGTTCGCCATCTCGAGCGCTGCCAAGGCGCAGTCCGCGCCCTTGTTGCCAGCCTTGCCACCGGCACGGTCGAGCGCCTGCTCAAGCGTGTCCGTAGTGAGTACAGCGAAGGCCACAGGCACATCGCTTTCATGCATGGCACGTGACACGCCGCTGGCGCATTCACCGGCCACGAAGTCGAAGTGGCTGGTGTCGCCCTTGATGACGGCACCCACGGCAACGACGGCGGCGTAGCGCTTACTGCCAGCCACCTTGCGCAGGGCTAATGGCAATTCGTAGGCGCCGGGCACTCGGATGAGGTCGATGTTCGCAGCGGCCACCCCATGGCGAACCAGCGCGTCTACCGCACCATCCACCAAACGGTCCACGACCAGGCCGTTGAAGCGTGCAGCCACAATCGCGAACCGCTGTCCGCCAGTGGCCACCAGTCCGCCTTCGATCACATTCAGGTTGGCCATCACTTTTCCCCGTTGCGCTCGGCCTTGCCGGCCAGCGCGCTATCCACAAATTCCGTTACCTCAAGCCCGAAGGCCGAGAGCCCATACATCTGTTTCGGCGCCGACAGCACCCGCATGCGGTGGATGCCGAGGTCTCTCAGGATACGCGCACCGACACCGTATGTGCGCAGCACGCTGCCTCGCTGGGCGGTGGTGACCGCACGCGGCACGCGCTGGCCAGTCGGCGAGAGAGCCGCCACCGCATCGAGCAGATCGCGCGAAGTTTCGCCGCCCCGCAGCAGCACCACGACGCCCGTACCATCTGCGGCCACGCACTCTAGCGCTTGGTCCAGCGACCAGCCACCAAACTGCAACTGAGCACCGACGATGTCGCGCAGCGTATCCAGCAGGTGCACCCGAACCAAGGGGGGCTTCTCGCCCGTCAGGTCGCCTTTGATCAATGCCAAATGCACATGCCGCTGCATCTGGTCTTCGTAGACCACTAACTTGAAGTCGCCATGGGCCGTGGTGATGGGACGCTCGACCAAGCGTTCCACGGAAGGCTCAACTTCCAAGCGGTGGCGGATGAGATCGGCGATGGTACCAATCTTGAGGCCATGCTCGCGAGCGAACACCTCGAGGTCCGGACGGCGCGCCATGGTGCCGTCCTCGTTCATGATTTCGACGATGACTGAAGCCGGCTGGAAGCCTGCCAACCGTGCGAAATCGCACCCGGCCTCCGTGTGCCCTGCGCGCGTGAGCACGCCGCCCGGCTGCGCCATCAGCGGGAAAATGTGGCCGGGCTGGCGCAAGTCTTCCGCGCGTGCACCAGGCTTCACCGCCGCCTGCACCGTCAACGCGCGGTCATGCGCCGAGATGCCAGTGGTGACGCCCTCGGCAGCCTCGATGGAAACAGTGAAATTCGTGGTGTGCTCGGCGTCGGTGCTGGACACCATCAGCGGCAAGCGCAGTTCACGGCAGTGCTCGCGGGTAAGCGTCAGGCAGATAAGCCCGCGCCCGAAGCGTGCCATGAAGTTGATGTCTTTGGCGGTGACGCACTCTGCCGCCATGAGCAGGTCGCCCTCGTTCTCGCGGTCCTCGTCGTCCATGATGACGACCATCTTCCCGGCTCGCAGGTCGGCAAGGATTTCTTCGATGGAATTCAGAGTGGTCATGGGCGTTCAGCGGTTTCCGTCGAGGCGCGGCAGGGCACGTTCCCCCACCAAGCGTTCCAAGTAACGCGCGATGATATCAGCCTCGAGGTTCACGGGCCGACCGGGCACCAGGGCGCCAAGGGTGGTCACCTCGCGCGTGTGGGGCACCAAATTCACCCCGAAGGTATCGCCGGCCACCTCATTCACCGTCAGACTGACGCCTTCCACCGTGATGCTGCCCTTGGGAGCAAGGTAGCGGGCCAACTGCGGCGGCACCCGGAACACCACGCGCCAGCTGCGGCCATCTTCCGCGGTGGAGACCACCTCGCCCACCCCGTCCACATGGCCCGTCACATAGTGCCCGCCCAGCGGCTGGCCGGCGCACAGCGCCTTTTCAAGGTTCACGGGGCTGCCCACCGCGAGGCTGCCCAGCGTGGTGCAGGCCAGCGTTTCGTTCGAGACGTCCGCCGCGAAGCAGGTGCCTTCGAACCGCGTGGCGGTGAGGCAGGCACCAGCCACGGCAATGCTGTCGCCGATGTTGGCGGTTTCGAGGCCCAGCGTGGTGGTGTCTACCAGCAGCTCCACGTCACCGCCCTTGGGGGTAAGCGCAATGACGCGGCCGACGGCCTGAACAATTCCGGTGAACATGGTCGGGCTCCGCGGCGCTAGTTGCGCCGGCAAGGGGTGAAAGAATCAGGTGGCGACGCGGCGCCAGGTGACGCGCAGATCCGTGCCGACAGGCATCGCTTCGTATAGGCACCAAGCAGGGTTGGCGGCGAGAGGGTCGGCGCTATCGGTAGACAATAGCGCCAGCGGACGCGCGGTATCGCCCAACAGACGCGGGGCGTAGTAAACCACCAGTTCATCTACCACGCCGGCCGCGAGCCAAGCGCCAGTCAGCGTGGCACCGGCTTCCAGCAGCACGTCGTTCACGCCCTGCGCCGCCAGCAGTTCCAGCACCGCGCGGGGTGAAGGGCGGCCCGTACCGGGCGTCGTGAGCAAGCTTGCTCCCACAGGGAGCGGTGGGTGGTTCCCTCCTGCATCGGAAACCGCTGGGCTGTTGTCGAGGCGAGCCTGTTCCCGCGGCTTGCTCGCGACTTCTTCAGCCACCAACCACCAAGTGGGTGCCGCACCATCGCGCAGCTGCGCATTCGCCGGCAAGCGTCCCGCGGGGTCCAGCACGGCGCGTGCCACTTCGCGTCCACGCAATTCCTCGCGCAACGCCGGCTCACGCACAGTCAGGGCGGGGTCGTCGGCCAACACGGTGCCTATACCCGTGAGCACCACGCCCGCCTCTGCGCGCAAGCGCTGCACATCGGCACGCGCCTCCACGCTGGTAATCCACTTCGAGCGGCCATCGGCCAAAGCGGTGCGGCCATCAAGGCTGGCACCCACTTTGGCGCGCACCCAAGGCAGGCCACCGCCGGCGCGACGCAAGAACCCGCGGTTCAACTCGCTCGCCGCTTCTTCCAGCACGCCTTGCAACACTTCAATGCCCGCCGCACGCAGCTTTGCCGCGCCACGACCATCCACGCGCAGGTCCGGGTCCCCCACCGCATACACCACACGCGCAATACCGGCGGCGATGAGGGCATCCGCACAAGGCGGGGTGCGGCCATGATGGCTACAAGGTTCAAGCGTGACGTAAGCCGTCGCACCGCGGGCGGCACCACCTGCCTCGCGCAGCGCGAAGACTTCGGCGTGCGGTTCACCGGCACGCGCGTGAAAGCCGCGCCCCACTACGACGCCATCGCGAACGATGACGCAGCCCACGCGCGGGTTCGGTGCCGTGGAATAAAGCGCGCGGCGCGCCTCGGCAATGGCCTCGCGCATGAAGCCGGTGTCTTCGGGGCGGGCAGCGCCAGCTGCGGCCGGCAACACCCTAATTTCTCTCACTGGCTCGCTCACTGGCCACTCACTTGCGCGTGCTCGGCGTGATGAGCGGCAACTGCGCGGTGGCAGAGTCACTACCCGAACGGTCCTTCAGGCGCTCAATCTCATCGCGGAAAGCTTCCACGTCCTGAAAGCTGCGATAAACCGAAGCGAAGCGCACATAGGCCACTTCGTCGAGGTGGCGCAGTTCGTCCATGACGAACTCTCCGACCAACCGTGCCGGGACTTCGCGTTCGCCAAGACCCCGCAACCGGTGGGCGATGTGCTCCACCGCCGCATCCACAGCATCGGGCCCTATCGGGCGCTTCTGCAAGGAACGCAGCATGCCACCACGCAGTTTCTGCTCGTCGAACGGCACGCGGCTGCCGTCTTTCTTCACCACCTGCGGCAGCACGAGTTCTGCCATCTCGAACGTGGTGAAGCGCTCACCACAAAGCAGGCATTCACGCCGACGTCGCACTTGGCGGCCTTCGCCAGCCAAGCGCGAGTCAGTGACTTTCGTCTCTTCGTGGTTGCAGAAGGGGCAATGCATGGTTCAGCCCAGCAGTAGGTCCGGCAGCCCCGGCCCCACTGCAAGCCGCTTTAGGCGGCGTAGACCGGGAAGCGGCTGCAAACCTCGACCACTTCGCCCTTCACGCGAGCGATAACCGCCGGATCGCCCTCGGGACCATGCGTGGCAATGGAGTCCACCACATCGGCAATCCACGTGGCCACCTGCAAGCATTCGGCAACGCCAAAGCCGCGCGTGGTGATGGCGGGCGTACCAATACGCACACCCGAAGTCACCATCGGCGGACGCGGGTCGTTCGGTACCGCATTCTTGTTCACGGTGATGTTGGCGCGGCCCAGTGCTGCGTCTGCGTCCTTGCCCGTCACGCCCTTCGGCGAGAGGTCGAGCAAGAACAGATGGTTATCCGTGCCCCCCGTGACGACGCCGTAGCCACGCGCCTGCAGCGCGGCAGACATGGCGCGCGCGTTATCGAGCACGCGCTGCTGGTAGACCTTGAACTCCGGCTGCAGCGCTTCAAGGAAGGCCACGGCCTTGCCCGCGATGACGTGCATCAGCGGGCCACCCTGCGTACCTGGGAACACCAGCGAGTTGAACTTCTTGGTCAGCTCTTCGCCCTTGCAGGACAGAATGAGGCCGCCACGCGGGCCGCGCAGCGTCTTGTGCGTGGTAGTGGTGACGACGTCCGCATAAGGGAGCGGGTTCGGGTAGAGGCCAGCGGCCACGAGACCCGCCACATGGGCCATGTCCACGAGGAAGTAAGCACCCACTTCATCCGCCACCTGACGGAAGAAAGCCCAGTCCACCACGCGCGAGTAAGCGGAGAAGCCGGCGATAATCAACTTCGGCTTGTGCTCGTGCGCGAGGCGGCGCACCTGCTCATAGTCGATGCCACTGCCATCCGCGGTGAGGCCGTAGGGAATGGCGTTGAACAGCTTGCCGCTGAAGTTCACCTTCGCACCGTGCGTCAGGTGACCACCGGCGTCCAGACCCATACCGAGGATGGTGTCGCCGGCCTTGAGCAGCGCGAGGTACACGGCAGCATTGGCTTGCGAACCGGAGTGCGGCTGTACGTTGGCGAAAGTGGCACCGAACAGTTGCTTGGCGCGTTCAATGGCCAGCGTTTCCGCCACGTCCACGTATTCGCAGCCACCGTAGTAGCGCTTGCCCGGGTAGCCTTCGGCGTACTTGTTGGTGAGCACGCTGCCCTGCGCCTCGAGCACGCGGGGGCTGGCATAGTTTTCAGAAGCGATGAGCTCGATGTGGTGTTCCTGCCGACCGCTCTCGGCCGACATGGCAGCGGCCAGTGCGGGGTCGAACTCGGCAATGGTCATGCGGGAATTGAACATGGGGGTCGTCGCTCCGGAAAAACGGGTCAGACCGGGATTTTACCCCAGCCCGACACCCCTACCCCGCCAGAATGCGACGCTCACGTAGCCACGAAGGCCTCAACCACCCGCGTCCACGCCCGCCCTAGGTTCTGCCGGTTGTAGCCGCCACCGCCGGTGCCCACCAAGCGCCCGTCGCAGTAGTGGTCTGCCAGCACGCAGAGGCGCGTCGCCGCATAAGCGTGGGCTTCTTCGGTAAAGGCCAGATGCGTGATGGGGTCGCCGGCCAGGCTGTCGGCGCCGGCCTGAAAAAGAATGAACTCCGGCGGGTAAGCCGCCAGATGCGCCTCCACCTGCACCCAGGCCGCGTGGAAGGCTTCATCGCCCGCCCCGGCCGGCAGCGGGAGGTTCAGCTTCGTGCCCGCCGCGGCGCCGAGGCCAACTTCGTCCGCGCGGCCGGTATGTGGGTACAGCGTGCTGCCGTCCTCGTGCAGGTCCGCGAAGATCAGCTCCGGGTCGTCTTCGAAGCTGTAGTACATGCCATCGCCGTGGTGGGCATCGATGTCGATGTAAGCCACGCGCCGCAGGCCGTGGTAACGGCGCAGCCACTCCACCGCCACGCCCAAGTCGTCGTAGACACAGTAGCCACCGGCCTTGTGGCGCATGGCGTGGTGCAGCCCGGCAATGGGCACGAAAGCCCGCCGCACTCGCCCGTCCATGATGGCCGCGCAAGCCTCCAGCGTGGCGCCGACCACCGTCGCCGCCGCCGTATGTACGCCGCGAAAAGCCGGAGTGTCGCCTTCGTCGAGATAGCCCTCGAAGCCGTCGGAGCGGGCCATGACGAAGTCGACGTGCGCCGGGGTGTGGAAGAGTTCGAGGTCCTCCCGCGCCGCCTCGCGCGGAGGCAGCCAAATAACGCGCTCCGCCGCCGCGCTCTGTGCGAATTCACGCAGGAACGCGCCCTGCCGGTCGACACCCCATTGGTGGCCGTTAGGGAAACCGTAGCGGGCCAAAGCCTCGCCAGTTACCAGTGCCGTGGAAGCCATGCCACCTCTGCAGCCAGTCGCCAGGCCAAAGCGGCCCGAAAACGGAGCCTAACAGGTGCTGTGTTTGCTGTGGGATTTGCCCGATAATCCCCACCCCGGCTTAACCCCTTTCAGGATTCCCATGGCCCAGTTCATCTACACCATGCACCGCGTCGCCAAGGTGGTGCCTCCCAAGCGCTTCATCCTGAAGGACATTTCGCTCAGTTTCTTCCCCGGCGCCAAGATTGGCGTGCTGGGCTTGAACGGCTCGGGCAAGTCCACGTTGCTGCGCATCATGGCCGGCGTCGACAAAGAATTCGACGGCGAGGCCCGCGCCCTGCCCGGCACCAAGATTGGTTACCTAGAACAGGAGCCGCAGCTGGACCCCGCCAAGAGCGTCCGCGAAATCGTTGAAGAGGCCGTGGCGCCCATCAAGAACGCGCTGGCCGAACTCGACCAGGTCTACGCCGCTTACACGGACGAAAACGCGGACTTCGACAAGCTCGCTGCCCGCCAGGCAGAACTGGAGTCCATCCTCGCCACCACCGACGGCCACAACCTGGACCGCACGCTGGATGTGGCTGCCGACGCGCTGCGCCTGCCGCCGTGGGAAGCCAGCGTGGCGAACCTCTCCGGTGGTGAAAAGCGCCGCATTGCGCTGTGCCGTTTGCTGCTGTCGAAGCCGGACATGCTCCTGCTGGACGAACCCACCAACCACCTCGACGCCGAGTCCATCGCCTGGCTCGAAAAGTTTCTGGAAACGTACCCGGGCACGGTCATCGCCGTGACCCATGACCGCTACTTCCTCGACAACGTGGCCGGCTGGATTTTGGAACTGGACCGCGGCCACGGCATTCCATGGCAGGGCAACTACTCCTCGTGGTTGGAGCAGAAAGAGAAGCGCCTCGCCACGGAAGAGAAGCAGCAGGAGGGCCTCCGCAAAACCCTGCAGCAGGAACTCGAATGGGTGCGCCAGAACCCGAAGGCCCGTCAGGCCAAGAGCAAGGCGCGCTTGCAGCGTTTCGAAGAACTGCAGTCGCAGGAGTTCCAAAAGCGCAACGAGACGAACGAAATCTACATTCCACCGGGCGAGCGCTTGGGCGACCTGGTCATCGAGGCCAACGGGCTACGCAAGGCCTTCGGCGACCGCCTGCTGTTCGACAACCTGTCGTTCAGTCTGCCGCGCGGTGGCATCGTCGGCATCATCGGCCCGAACGGCGCCGGCAAGACCACGCTGTTCCGCATGCTCACCGGACATGAAAAGCCGGATGCCGGCGAAGTGCGCATGGGCCCGAGCGTGAAGGTGGCCTATGTGGACCAGTCGCGCGACACGCTGGACCCGAAGAAGACTGTTTGGAACGAAATTTCCGACGGCCTCGACATGATCCGCGTCGGCAACTATGAAACGCCGTCACGCGGCTATGTGGGCCGTTTCAACTTCAAGGGCGGCCAGCAGCAGCAGGTCATCGGCGAGTTATCCGGTGGTGAACGCAACCGCGTTCACTTGGCGAAGGTACTGAAGGCTGGCGGCAACGTGCTGCTGCTCGACGAACCCACCAACGACCTCGACGTGGAAACGCTGCGCGCGCTGGAAGAAGGCCTGCTGGCATTCCCGGGCTGCGCGGTGGTCATCTCGCATGACCGCTGGTTCCTCGACCGCATTGCCACCCACATCCTCGCCTTCGAAAGCAATTCGGAAGTGGTGTGGTTTGAAGGTAACTATCAGGACTACGTAGTGGACCTGCGCAAGCGCAAGGGCGATGACGCCGACCAGCCGCACCGCATTCGCTACAAGCCGCTCAACGGCTGAGGCGCTTAGCCCAAGGCCTTGCGCGCGTTGCGGAACATGCGCATCCAGCCAGAGTCTTCGCCGAGCCCCGGCGGACGCCAGGAGTGCTGCACCGCGCGGTGCACGCGCTCCGGGTGCGGCATGGCGATGGTCACGCGGCCATCGCTGCTGGCCACGCCAGCAATGCCCAGCGGCGAACCATTCGGGTTGAACGGGTAACGCTGCGTCGGTTCGCCGTAGTGGTCCACCCAACGCAGGCCCACAAGACCCGCATCCAGCAAGCGCTGCGGGCCGGTGGCTTCGGCGAACTCCGCGCGGCCTTCGCCGTGCGCCACGGCGATGGGGAGCACCGCGCCGGCCATGCCCTGCAGGAACAGCGAAGGCGTCGGCAGCACTTCCACCAGCGCCGTGCGCCCTTCGAACTGCTCCGACCGGTTGCGCACGAAGCGCGGCCACAGTTCAGTGCCCGGGATAATCTCCTTCAGCGCTGACACCATCTGGCAACCGTTGCAGATGCCGAGCGTGAAGGCATCCGTACGAGCGAAGTGCGCACTGAGGGCATCACGCGTGCGCGCGTGGAACAGGATGGACTTGGCCCAGCCTTCGCCCGCACCGAGCACGTCGCCATAAGAGAAGCCGCCGCAGGCCGCCAAGCCCGCGAAGCCCGCAAGCCCCACGCTGCCTGAAAGCAGTTCGGACATGTGCACGTCCACCGGCTCGAAGCCGGCGCGATGGAAGCTGGCCGCCATCTCCATCTGGCTGTTCACGCCCTGCTCGCGCAGGATGGCCACACGCGGGCGCGCGCCCCTGTTCACGTAGGGCGCTGCAATGTCTTCTGCGGCGTTGTACGGCAGGTACTGGAACAGACCCGGGTCTTCGGCATCGGCCAGTGCCGCAAATGCTTCATCCGCGCAGGCCGCGTCGTCGCGCCGGCGCTGAATCTGGTGGCTGGTAGCGGCCCAAGCCTGATGTAGCGCCGTCCGCTGTTCGTCGAGCAGCACAGTGGCGCCTTGGCGTATAACGAAGCGGTTGCCCACGGTGCCTAATGCAGGCACGGCAGTGCCAAGCATCTGCACCAACGCGCCTAGCCCGTGCTGCACCAGCAGGGCCGTGAACGCAGCGGCATCGCTTTCGCGCACGGCGCACACCGCACCCAACTCTTCGTTGAACAACGCAGATACCGCATCGGTCTTTACCAGCGCTGCCACATCGACATCCATCGAAGCATGCGAGGCCAAGGCCATTTCCGCGAGCGTTATCGCAAGCCCGCCGTCGGAACGGTCGTGATAAGCCACCAACAAGCCGGCATCGGCAGCCGCACGAATGGCGCCGAAGAACGCTTTCAAGCGGGCCGCATCATCGAGGTCCGGCGGTATATCGCCGAGCTGACCATACACCTGCGCCAGGCAAGAACCGCCCAGCCGCTGTTGGCCGGCGCCGAGGTCCAGCAGGAACAAGCGCGTGTTGCCCGCTTCCTGCGGGATGTACGGCGTTAGCGTGCGACGCACATCGCCCACCGGGGCGAACGCCGAGACAATAAGCGACACCGGCGACCACACCGCCTTCTCGGCCGATACGCCAGTGGCAGCGCCGTCTTCCGTCCAGCGCGTGCGCATGGATAGCGAATCCTTACCGACCGGAATGGCGATATCCAGCGCAGGGCACAACTCCATGCCTACCGCGCGCACGGTATCGAACAACGTGGCGTCTTCGGCTGCATCGCCACAAGCCGCCATCCAGTTCGCCGAGAGCTTCACATCGCCAATGGCGCGTACATCGGCAGCCACAATGTTCGTCAGCGCCTCCGCCACCGCCATACGGCCAGAAGCCGGACCAGACAACAGCGCCAGCGGCGTGCGCTCGCCCATGGCCATGGCTTCACCGGCATTCGTGCGGAAGCCTGCAGCGGTGACGGCGACGTCTGCTACCGGCACTTGCCACGGGCCGACCATCGGGTCGCGGTGGATCAGCCCACCCACGCTGCGGTCGCCAATGGTGATGAGGAAAGATTTGTCTGCCACCGTGGGCAGATGCAGCAAGCGGTAAAGCGCTTCGCGCACGGTGATACCTGCCGTGGGCAGGGCCGGCGACACGCGCTGCACGCGCTGCGCACGACGCGACATCTTCGGCGGCTTACCGAGCAGCACGTCGATGGGCAACGCTACGGGCGAATTACCAAAGTGCATGTCGTTCACCTGCAGCAGGCCGTCGTCTGTGGTGTGGCCAATAACCGCGAACGGGCAACGCTCACGCGCGCACAGCGCCGCGAATTCGTCGACACGCTCTGGCGGCAACACCAGCACATAGCGTTCCTGGCTTTCGTTGCACCACAGCTCGAGCGGGGACATGCCCGGCTCGTCATTCAGGATGCTGCGCAAATCGATGCGCCCGCCGAGGTCACTGTGGGCCACCGCTTCCGGCACCGCATTCGAAAGACCACCAGCGCCCACATCGTGGATAAGCAGAATGGGGTTCGCATCGCCGAGCGCCCAGCAGGCGTCGATGACTTCCTGCACACGCCGTTCCATTTCCGGGTTGCCACGCTGCACGGAGGCAAAATCGAGGTCCGCGCTGCTCGCGCCGCTGTTCACGGAAGAAGCCGCGCCACCGCCAAGGCCGATAAGCATGGACGGGCCACCGAGCACGATGATGGCCGAGCCCGGTGGAATGTCGCACTTCTCAACGTGTTCGCGGCGGATATTGCCGAGGCCACCCGCCAGCATGATGGGCTTGTGGTAACCACGCGTGACGTTCGCGGGGTCTCCAGACACAGCCATTTCGTAGGTGCGGAAGTAGCCAAGAATGCCGGGGCGACCGAATTCATTGTTGAAGGCAGCCGCGCCGAGCGGGCCTTCCGTCATGATGTCGAGCGCCGAAGCGATGCGCGACGGCTTCGACTCAGCGCCTTCCCAGGGCTGTTCGAAACCGGGGATACGCAGGTTCGACACGGAGAAGCCCGTGAGGCCAGCCTTCGGCTTCGCGCCGCGGCCCGTGGCGCCTTCATCACGAATTTCGCCACCGCTACCGGTGGAAGCGCCGGGGAATGGGGAGATGGCGGTGGGGTGGTTGTGCGTCTCCACCTTCATCAAGATATCGATGGGCTCTTCGTGGAAGCCGTAGGTGCGCGTGGCCGGGTCCGGCCAAAGCCGCGCGGCCGTGGTGCCTTCAATGACCGAAGCATTGTCGCGGTAGGCCGAAAGCACGCCCGCCGGGCTGTGCGCATGTGTGTTACGAATCATGGCGAACAGCGACTTGGGCTGCGCCTCGCCATCCACGGTCCAGTCTGCGTTGAAGATTTTGTGGCGGCAGTGTTCGCTGTTCGCCTGCGCGAACATCATCAGCTCCACGTCGGTAGGGTCGCGTTCCAGCTTCGCGTAGGCGGCCAGCAAGTAGTCGAGCTCGTCTTCTGCCAGCGCCAACCCCAAACGGCGGTTCGCACCTTCCAGCGCCGCACGGCCTTCCGCCACTACGGGCACGGTGGCCAGTTCACGCGGGGCCGTGTGGCTGAACAAGCCAGCCGCCACGGCTTCATCCGTGAGCACCGTGTCCGTCATGCGATCGTGCAACAAGGCTGCCAGCGCTTCCACCGATGCCGCAGCCAAAGGCGTAGATGCCTGCAAGGTATAACGCACGCCGCGTTCGATGCGGTTCACCTGCGTGAGGCCGCAGCCTCGTGCAATGTCCGTGGCCTTGCTCGCCCACGGCGAAATAGTGCCGAAACGCGGCACCACGAGTAGCGCCACCGTATTCAAGGCGGCCACCGGCGCCGTGGCTTCTTCGCGCGGCCCGTAAGTAAGCAAACGGTCCAGCACCGCTTCTTCGGACGCCGCCAGCGGCGCAGCCACAGCTACCAGATGCACGAAGCGCGCCTCGACTGCCAAGACCGCAGGCGCCGCGGCCCGCAGCCTGGCGAGCAGTTGGTCGAGACGGAAGCGGGAAAGGGCGCTGGCGCCGGTCTTGAGAAGCATCAGTTTTTCCGGTCGCCGCCGGGCGTGCTGCCCGGGGGTGGCATGAAGGGCATGGGGAAAGGCGCGACATTGCTGCCTTCCAGAGAAGAGATTTTGCTGACAGCCTGCGCTGCGGCGCGGGGGCTGACTTCGTCAATACGCAGCACGCTCTGCAGCGGCAGGTAGGTGCGCTTCACGCCCTCGAACTCGGACTTGATGCGTTCCTCGCCCGGGTCCACCACTAGCGTGGTGCGTTCGCCGAACACCAACTGCTCCACTTCGATGAAGCCGAACATGGCGCCCTGGCTGACCTTCCGGGCAAAGATTTCCCACACCTTGCCTTGGTGGACGAACACGACCTTGAAAATGTGACGTTCAGCCATCTTTTGCGGCGCCGATTGGGTATCTTGGAAGTAGGTAATTCTACACTCCGGGCGCCCCACCCGGGGGCCCCTGAAGGAGCGGACAATGGCCCTGCGCTTGCACTTGGTCAGCAAGCAAGCGGCGGACCTCGGCGAGGCCGCCACGGCAATCTTTGGAGTCCATGGCGGACGGCTAGGCCGCGCCATGGATAACGACTGGCCGTTGCCCGACGAAAATCGCTATCTCAGCGCCTACCACGCCCACTTGGTTCACCAGGCTGGCGCCTGGAGCGTCATCGACACCAGTTCCAATGGCGTCTGGCACAACCGCGAGCCGGACCCCATTGGCCGCGGCAATCTCCGCAAACTGGCCCATGGAGACCGTCTCCGCTTCGGCGACTACGTGGCCATGGTCAGTATCGTGGCGGACAACGAGTTCCGGCTGGGAAAAGACTTGCTCGGGCGCGCTTCGGATGAACTGGCCAAAGACTTGGCACACTCCACGGAAAACCACCTCGGCGCGTCTTTCAACATCCACAGCCTGCTCGAAGGCAGCGGTATGTTTGCGCGCCCCACAGCGCCCATCGAAGTAGTTCCGTACGTTCGGTCGCCCGTGTTGGTGCCCAATGCCAGCCGCCTGCCTGTGGACGTGCATAACGACGAACCGCCGCTACCGCCCGCCAACCCGGCACCCCCGGCCACGGCCGCTCAACTGGCCTTCCGTACCCGTCTCGCGGAGCCTGCGCTCCTGCCCGCGCCAGGTCCAGTGGGCAGCACCACAGCCATTGCCGCGCTGGGCCGGGGGCTTGGCGTAGACCTCAGCCAAATTCCTGCCGCGCGGCAAGCGGAACTCCTAGCCACGGCCGGGCAACTCATCCGCGAACTCACGCTAGGCCTCATGGGCCAGTTGCGGGCAGAGCGCCAACGCGCCGAAAGCCTCGGCGCCACGCCCCAACTGACTGCCCGCAACCCGAACCCTCTCGAAGCGCTGGAAAGCACCGACGAAGCGCTCCGTCGCTTGCTGGTAGAACCCGCGCAGCGGTTCATGGGTCCGGTCGATGCCATTCGCGATGCTTACCAGGACCTGCAGACCACGCAGGGCCACCACGAGGCGGCCGTCGTCGCCGGCATGAACCATCTACTCGCCCAATTGGCCCCGGCGGAACTCGCTGCCCGTTTCGACCGCAGCCTGGGGCCCCAAGGTCTGGCCGGGGACACGAGCCGTTACTGGGCGCTCTACCCGGACCTGCACCGTGCCATCACCCAGCGGCGCCGCGACGGTGTGCCCTATGCGTTTACGGAAGGCTATGGCAACGCACGCGATACCGCGGCCATGGAAGCGGAACAAGCGACCGGCGCTGCCACCGACGTCAACGAAGCCACCGCCATGCGTAAAACCGGACTGGCCAGCTAACAGAAACCGTTTTGGGCGGGCCTGCCTTAGCGCTGCTCAGCCCAGTTCCCAACGGGCAGAGCCCAACCGTTCGGCCATGAATGCCACGAAAGCGGCTACCGCCGGTGCTTCCACGGCCGCCCTGGCTCTTACCGCATAAATAGCCACGTCCAGCGAACCTTCGTAATCCGGTAAGACGCGTAACAAGGACCCTTCCGCCAGTAGCGCGGAAACATCCCATAGCGAACGCAGGGCAACACCCACACCACCCACACAGAGCTCCCGTACCACCTCGCTGGAGTTGGTACGGACGTGGCTACTGCCCTCTACCAACACGGCCTGCTTGCCACGCACCAGCCGCCAAGGCAGTTGCCCATCGGCCGCCAGCAGCCGGTGCCGGCGCGCGTCGGCCAAGTCTTTCAGGGCTTCTGGCGTGCCGCAGCGCTGCAGGTACGCCGGCGCTGCACACAATACGCGACGACTATCGGCCAGCCGTGTGGCGATGAGCCCGGCCGGAATTTCTGGTGCAATACGAATGGCTACGTCGATGCGATCCGCCACGAGGTCGCTGAAGGTGTCCGATAGTTCGATACGCAAATCTACCTGCGGATAACGCTGCAGGAAGGCAGGCACATGAGGCGCCACGTGCAAACGCCCAAACGAAGTGGGCACCGCGACTCGCAGCGGCCCCGCGGGACGCTGCCCATCGCCGGTCAGACGCTCCTCCGCCGCACGCACTGCTTCGAGAATACTGACCACATCCGCGTGAAAGCGCTCACCGGCCTCGGTCAGCGTCAACCGCCGGGTAGTGCGATGGACCAACTTCACACCCAACCGCGCCTCGAGCCGCGCCAAACGTTTGGACACCATGGCAGGAGACAGGCCCATCTGGCGCCCGGCCGCCGAAAGACTGCCCGCCTCCACCACCCGCGCCAGCAATGCGTAATCGGCATCCATCAGTCACTTCCATCTTTTACTTAGAAGAACAAGTGATTGTACTTTTTATAGTCTACCGCGGTGTATGCAAGGGGGCTATAAAGGACCTCTGGTAGCGCTCTGCTGCCGGGTTGCGGGCGCGAACTTGAGGAACGGAACATGCCAGACCATAGACCAGAGAATAGACAAGACCGTTACGGCTTGAAGGTGGCGAGCGAATTGGTGCGTTTCGTGGAAGAGCGAGCGCTGCCACGCTCTGGCATGACGAGCGAAGCTTTCTGGGCTGGCCTCGCGGACCTCTACGCGCGCTTTGCGCCACAGAACCAAGCGCTGCTGCAGAAGCGCGAAGCACTGCAACTACTCATAGACAATTGGTATCGCACGCCGGCCGGCCAGCAGGCCGACGGCACGGCAACGGCAGCCTTCCTGCGCGAGATCGGCTATCTGGTCGATGCACCTGAGCCATTCAACATCGGCTCCGAGCGCGTAGATGACGAGGTGGCGCGCGTCGCGGGCGCGCAGTTGGTGGTGCCGGTGCTGAACGCGCGCTTCGTGCTGAATGCCGCCAATGCGCGCTGGGGTAGTCTCTACGACGCCTACTACGGTACTGATGCATTGCCCGGCAAGGCCAGCGGGAAAGGCTATGACGCCGCGCGTGGCGCACAAGTGATTGCCGCCGCTCGTGCCTTCCTCGATAGTGCCGTGCCACTGGCGAACGGGAGTTGGACGGACTGGGATGGCAAGACCCCTCCCCTGCGGGACCCGACGCAACTCGTCGGCCGCGCCGGCACGAACTTCCTGCTGCGCCACCACGGCCTGCACATCGAGTTGGTGATGGACCGCGCGCACCCAGTCGGCGCCACCGACGCCGCGGGCCTGGCCGACGTGCTGCTCGAATCGGCGCTCACCAGCATCGTCGACTTCGAGGACTCGGTGGCGGCGGTCGATGCCGCGGACAAGGTAGAGGCCTATGAGAACTGGCTGGGCCTGATGCAAGGCACGCTGGAAGCCAGCTTCGACAAGGGCGGCCGCGAACTGGTGCGCCGCTTGGCACCCGACCGCGCATACACCGCGGCTGACGGCACCGCGTTCACCTTGCCGGGCCGCAGCTTGCTGTTCGTGCGCAACGTTGGCCACTTGATGACCACGCCTGCCGTGTTGTTGCCCGATGGCAATGAGGCACCAGAAGGCATTCTAGATGCTGCCATCACTTCGCTGATTGGCAAGCACGACCTGCTCGGGAACAGCAGCGTTCGCAACAGCCGTGCCGGCAGCATTTACATCGTCAAGCCCAAGATGCACGGCCCCGAAGAAGCCGCGTTCAGCAACCGCTTGTTCGATGCCGTGGAAGACCTGCTCGAGCTGCCACGCCACACCATCAAGATTGGCGTCATGGACGAAGAGCGCCGCACTTCAGCCAACCTCGCGGCCTGCATCCATGCGGTGAAAGACCGCATCATGTTCATCAACACGGGCTTCCTCGACCGCACGGGCGACGAGATGCACACCGCCATGCAAGCGGGCCCCATGCTCCGCAAGGCGGACATCAAGACCTCCACCTGGATTGCCGCCTACGAAGACCGCAATGTGCAGATAGGGCTGGCCTCTGGTTTCTCCGGCCGCGCGCAGATTGGCAAGGGCATGTGGGCCATGCCAGACCGCATGGCGGACATGCTGCAGCAGAAGGTGGGGCACCCGCGCGCGGGCGCCAACACGGCCTGGGTTCCCAGCCCGACCGCCGCCACATTACATGCCACGCATTACCACGCGGTGGACGTGTTCGCCCGCCATGTCGAGCGCAGCCAAGAAGCGCTAGCGCCACTCGCGAAGTTGCTCACCATTCCCGTGGCGCGCGGGCAGCAATGGACCGCGGAAGATGTTCGGCAGGAACTCGATAACAACGCGCAGGGCATCCTAGGCTATGTGGTGCGTTGGGTAGACCAAGGCATCGGCTGCTCGAAGGTACCCGACATCCATGACATCGGGCTCATGGAAGACCGCGCGACGCTCCGCATTAGTTCCCAGCACATGGCGAACTGGCTGCTACACGGTGTATGCACTACGCACGAAGTGGAGGCCGCGCTGGAGCGCATGGCGGCGAAGGTGGATGCGCAGAACGCTGGCGACCCGTTGTACCGCCCCATGGCGGGCAATGCGGCCACGAGCCTGGCGTACCAAGCGGCACGAGCACTGGTATTCGAAGGCGTGACCCAGCCCAGCGGCTACACGGAGCCACTACTGCATGCATTCCGGCGCAAAGTGAAGGCGGCGCACTAAGCAGCGATGGCAGACACACCCCGCAAACGCACTGCCAAAGCAGACCTGCCCACGAAGGAATGCCCCGTGTGCCTGCGCCCGTTCACCTGGCGAAAAAAATGGGAACGGGTGTGGAGTGAAGTGAAGTACTGCTCCGACCGCTGTCGGGGCAAACGCAGTAGCTGAACGATGCCGTGTCAGTCCGGCTTGCCGGACGTGACAATCTTCCGCGCGTGCTCCACGAATTCTTTCTGGTCCGCTTCGGTGACCACGCGTTGCGGCACCGGCACGGTAATTCCCCGCTGCGCGGCCGGGCGCGCGGCAATCGCGTCCACCCAACGCTTCAGGTTCGGAAAAGGTTCGATATCCACACCGGACCAGGAGTGGCTACGTACCCAGCACCAGTGCGCAATGTCCGCAATGCTGTAGTCGCCGGCAAGGTATTCGTGCTGCGCCAACTGCCCTTCCAGCACGCCGAACAAGCGGCGGGTTTCGCCCTGATAGCGGTCGATGACGGGCTGGAGCTTTTCGGGCCAGTAGCGGAAGAACACGTTGGCCTGTCCCATCATCGGACCCACGCCGCCCATCTGGAACATCAACCACTGCACCACGCGGCTGCGGCCCTTCAGGTCGGCGGGCATCAGTCGGCCGGTTTTCTCGGCCAGATACATAAGGATGGCGCCGCTCTCGAAAACGGCGAAGCCGTCATCCACCAGCGCCGGCACCCGCCCATTCGGGTTGATGGCGAGGAATGCGGGCGTCTTCTGCTCTAACGTGGAAAGGTTGATGGGACGCACTTCATAGGGGAGGCCCAGTTCTTCCAGCGCCACAGAAGCCTTGTAGCCGTTCGGGGTAGCAGCGGTATAAAGCTCGAGCATTGGCGTCTCCAGAGATGCGGCTGTTGGGGGCGCGATTGAGTTTGTGCTCACAGTATCCCATCATCACCGCCACCACCGCTCAACGACCTTCAAGGCGCCCCCATGAAGCACGACATCGCCGGTGCGACTACTAGTGCCACGGCTAGTACCGCTACGGCCACCGCACAACGCTGGCTGGTGGCGCTGCTGTTTCTGGGAACGGCACTGAACTATGTCGACCGTCAGGTACTGGCGCTGCTGAAACCTACGCTCACGCAAGAGTTTGGGTGGAACGACCAGCAGTTCGCTCACCTCGGTGCGGCATTCCAGTTGACCGCGGCAGCGGC
>CAIOHZ010000021.1 GCA_903858165.1 uncultured Pseudomonadota bacterium | reverse complement strand
CCGCTACTGTCGTTTTCCATCCCCGTACCGAGCCCGTGGTGCTGGGTGCCGGCGAGACTTTGCTGGAGGCGGCGCAGCGCACGGGTCTGCGGGTGCCGCACAGTTGCCGCGGCGGTAATTGCGGCAGTTGCCGCATGACACTGCTGGCGGGGGCCGTGGACTATCCGCGCTTTGCGCCGCTCACGCCGCCGGGGCTCATTGGCGCCACGCCTGGGCTGGCCCCCGGTGCCGTGGAAGTTCTCGCTTGTCAGGCTGTGCCGCGCGGTGACGTGCAGGTGGAGCCGCGCGAGTTGCGCCGTGCGGGCGAAGTGGAAGTGAAGAAACTGCCCTGTCGCGTGGCGCGCTGCGAGACCCTGTCGCCGGGCGTGCTGGGCCTGTGGCTGCGGCTGCCCGCTGCAGAGCCGCTGGAATTCCACGCCGGCCAGTATGTGAACTTGTGGCTGGGGGATGGGCGTCAGCGCAGTTTCTCCATTGCCGCGCCGCCCCACGCCAGTGCGCTGGTGGAAGTGCATATCCGTGAGTCGGCCTCCATGACAGCCAGTGGTGTGTTGGCCACGCTGCACGAAGGCAGCCTGCTGACCATCGAAGGCCCGCACGGTGTGTTGGGGAGCGACATCGACGCTGGTGCGGCCGAGAAGGCGCCGGTGGTGCTGGTCGCCGGCGGTACTGGCTACGCGCCCATGCAAGCCTTGTTGTGGCAGTGGCTGGAGTCCGGCACGCAGCGGCCCGTAGTTCTTTACTGGGGCGTGCGCGCGGCGGAAGACCTCTACCGTGAAGCCTGGCTGCGCGAGCGTGCGGCGCGTTTCACGCAGTTCCATTATGTCCCCGTGCTGTCGGCCGCTGCTGAAGCAGACAGTGCCGATTTACGCCGTGGCTTCGTGCACGAGGCGGTCCGCGCGGACTGGGCTGCATTGTGTGCCGGTGGGTTCACGCCGGAAGTAGTGGCGGCTGGCCCGACGGTGATGGTGGAGGCACTGCGCTTGGCGTTGTCGGAACTTGCGGCAGCGGGCTACCCCGTGGGGCCGCTGACGAGCGACGCTTACGGCTGAAGCAGCCGCCTTGGGCCCGGCCGGGCGCCTGGAATACGCCTACGCTTAAGTCCGCGGCATTTGGTGTTTCCACCAAAACGCTAGTGCCGCCACGAGGCCGGCATCGTCAGGCCGGTCGGCCACCACCACCGAACCCTCAAAACCTAATTCCCGGACGCGTTGGCCGATGCGCCGGCTGCCCGCCAACCAAGTGATGCCGCTGAGGCACGAGGCATCCGGGAACAGGCGCAAGGTGTTGTCGAGCAGTTCACTGCTGGTAGCGGTAACCACGTGCAAAGCGCCGCTGGCTAGTGCCTGTTCGGCCAGCGCTACCTGCTCGATGAGTAGCGCGGTGGTAGGCGGTAGCACGCGGCGATAGACGTCGGCATAGTGGACCTTGGCGCCACGCGCCTGCAGCGACTGCGCCAGATGCTCGCGGCCACCTTCTCCGCGCACAATCAGGATGCGTTCGCCTTGCACCTGCTGCAGTTCCTTGGCGGCAAGCAGCGTTTCGCTGTCGTAACTGCCGCCGGGAGGCAGCGCCACCGTGTGGCCAGCGTCTGTCAGCGCCTGCGCTGTGGCGGGCCCAATGGCGAGAATTTCCGGCGCGAGGCCGCGGCTGGTGCGTAGTGCCCCCAGCAGAAAGACGCCATGCGTCACGGCGTTGGCACTGACGAAAATGATGCGCTGGTAATGATCGAGCGGGCCAACCGCGGCGCGATGCCCTGCGGCATGGCCTAGCGGTTCAATGGTCATGGCGGGTAGTCGCCACACGTTAGCGCCCGCGTCGGTCAGTTGTTGGCACAGTGGCTCGGCTTGTGCCGCCGGCCGCGTGACCAGCACGCCAAGACCGGCCAGAGGCCATGGCGGCGGCAACGGAGAGGGTGCGCCGGCCACGTTGCCTAGTGCTCGGCGGCGCGAGCCGCCTCCAGCAAATCACCAGCGCCGGCGGCCAGCAGTTTTTCGGCCACGGCCACGCCCAAGGCTTCGCCGTTGCCAAGCGCAGCACGCAGGGCGGTGGTGTGCGTTGCCGTCAGTACAAGCGTGCCGCTGTCCGCGACGCTGCGCGAGCCATCGGCCGCGCCGACGAGCCCTTGCAGGCGCAGTGTGTGGTCTTCGAGCACGGCGTGGCCCGCGATGGGCGACTGACAGCTACCGGCAAGACGTGCGGAGAACGCGCGTTCAGTGGCTAGACACAAGGCCGCCAGCGCGTCGTCGAGACAAGCCACCGCGTTGCGGGTGAAGGCGTCGTCGCTGCGGCATTCGATGCCGATGATGCCTTGGCCCACGGCCGGCACGAGCAGCGCCGGGCTGAGGTGTTCGGCGATGCGCGCGGAAAAGCCCAAGCGGTCGAGGCCGGCACAAGCCAGCAGGATGGCGTCGAATTCGTTCGCGTCGAGTTTGGCGAGGCGTGTGTTGACGTTGCCGCGCAGAGGCTGCACTACGAGGTCCGGCCGCAGCGCACGTACTTGGCACTGTCGCCGCAGGCTGGCAGTACCGAGCTTGGCACCGTGCGGCAGGTCCTGAAAGCGAGCAAAGTGGTTCGACACAAACGCATCGCGCGGATCCGCGCGTTCCAGTGCCGCGGCTAGGCACAGGCCGTCCGGCAATGCGGCAGGCATATCCTTCATGGAATGCACCGCAAGGTCCGCGCGGCCTTCCTGCAGGGCCACTTCCAGTTCCTTGATGAACAGGCCCTTGCCGCCTACTTGCGCGAGCGTACGGTCGAGGATGCGATCACCCTGCGTCACCATGGGCAGTAGTTCGACTTCGAGTCCCGGGTGGGCGGCACGCAGGCGCGCGGCAACGTGTTCGGCCTGCCAGAGCGCGAGAGCGCTGCGGCGGGTGGCAATACGCAGGAGTTTCATGGGCGGCGAGTTTCTCACAGCGGCGACTAGCCACCCAACCGGCGCAGTACTTCGGCTGACAGGCGTCGGCTGGCATCGAGGGTGAGGCCGCTGTGGCGTAGCGTCAGCGTCAGTCCGCCATCGGCCGAGCGTGTGGCGGTAGCGATGGCCGCTGGCACCACCAAAGCATTGCGGTGTACGCGCAGAAAATAGGTGCCATGGGCGGTTTCCAGTTCGCGCAGCGAGTGGTCGCTGAGGAACTCGCCTTGGGTGGTGTGCAAAGTGACGTACTTCTGGTCCGCCACGCAGGCGAGCACTTCGCCCAAAGGCACCAAGTGCCACTGCGTGCCGTGGGCCGTTTGTTGCCTAACGGTGATGTGTCCGGGGGTCGTCACGGGACGCGCGTTGTCGTTGGTGGCCAGGGTGTTGGCAGCCAGCATATTGTTGGCCTCTGGCAGGCCGGCATTGCCGAAGCGTTGGGCGAGCGTGGGGCGTTGCGCACGTGCCAGCGCAGCGGCCAATTTCTCGCGGCGTACCGGTTTTAGTAGATAGGCACTGGCGGCGGTATCGAAGGCTTCCAGTGCGTGTTGCTCGTAGGCGGTGACGAAGATGATGGCAGGCGGCAAGGGGAGTTGTGCCAATTCGCGCGCCGCCTCGAGGCCGTCCATTCCCGGCATGCGCACGTCTAGCAGCACCACTTCCGGGGCGAGCAGTCCCGCCTGTTCCAGCGCCTCGCGACCGTTGCCGGCTTCACCCACCACCAAGATGTCGGGAATGCCGGCGCAGAGTTGCCGCAAGCGCTGCCGGGCCGGTGGTTCGTCGTCGACGATGAGCAAGCGCAGGGGCGTAGGCGACATGGTTTCAACGGTTGCCAGTGAAGGGCCAGCACAAGCGAGCGGTAAAGCCCGCCGTTGAGGCAGTGGTCTGCAGACTACCGCGGCCGCCATACAACAGCGTTAGCCGTTCGCGGATATTGGCGAGCGCTTCTTGGTGTCCAGTGTGCACGGGCGCGGTAGAGGCACCAATGGCCAAGTCGTTGTTGGTGCTAGCGGGGAGAGGGTTGGCGACTTCAAGCCATGCCAGCTGGCCATCGCTGCCGCCGGCGACCGTAATGCAGCCGCCCTCCGGCAGGCGTTCTATGCCGTGGTACACCGCGTTCTCGAGCAGTGGCTGCAACATCAAAGGCGGCATGGGCACGGTGGTATCCAGCGCGGTGAGGTCCCAGTTCACCTGTAGGCGGGCACCGAGGCGCTCTTGTTCCAGACGCACATAGGCCTTGGCGACTTCCAGTTCGGTGGCGACCGTGGCGACCATGCGCTCCGCGGCGAGGCTGGCGCGGAACAGGTCGGCCAGGTCTTCTACGGCGCTGGCCGCGCGCGGGCTGTCGATTTCCGCCAAAGCGGCGATGGTGTTGAGGCTGTTGAACAGGAAGTGCGGGCGGATACGCGCTTGCAACGCCGCCACTCGTGCGCGACTTTCCGCTTCCACCTGCAAGCGCCATTGGTGCGCCACATAGAGGTAGCGCAGCAGTAAGCCGCCGGCCAGTAGCGCGAGCAGCACATTGCGCAGCACGAAGGCGCTTGGTGCCAGTTCTTGCCCGTTACCGCTCGAACCGCTGTCCCAGACGCCTGGCAAGCCACTGCCGGCCAGGCCGTGCAGCCCCACTACGGCTGCCCCCCAGGACACCAGCGCCGTGACGCCTGCCAAGACGCCGAGTGCTGCCAGCGTCTCGGCTGTAGCACCGCGCGCAGGCAACCGACTGCGGCGCAGGGCGCACCACAGCGCGGCATTGCCAAGAGCAATCCAAAGCAGCAACCAGCCCGTGGCGGCGAGGTCCGCCCAGAACGCTATGTCGGTGCCCGGCGCACGCCGGGCCAAGGTGAGGATGAAGGCCAGCACCGCCGAGGCGAGCACCAGCAGCAGCACCGACCGGGGCAAGCAGAGGTCGGGCAGGTAGCTGCCACGGGGCGGGGCAGGTTGTCGGTCGGCGCGTGGAGCCGACGGCTCATTCACGGAACAAGGCATCCTTCAGCACGAACAGCGAACTGATGTCGTCGTCCGCATGGCCTTGCGCCACCAGTTCTGCGTATTGCGCCAGCGTGGTATCGACCACCGGCAGCTGCACGCCATGCCGGGCCGCCATGGCTTGGCAGATGCGCAAGTCCTTCGCATGCAACTGCACGCGGAACCCGGCGGGATAAAGGTTGGCCACCATATTCGGCGCGCGGTTCACGAAGTACCACGAAGAGCCGGCGCCTTTCCCCAGCGTATCGATGACTTCCGGCAGCGGCAGGCCTTCTGCTTTCGCGAAGGCCATGGCTTCCGCCACGGCCTGGATGATGCCAGCGCACATGATCTGGTTGGTGGCCTTCGTGGCCTGACCAAAGCCGGTGGGCCCCAGATGGCGCACCGTGGCCCCCATGGCGGCGAGTGCGGGCTGTGCCGTAGCGAAATTTTCGGGCGTGCCGCCCACCATGATGGCGAGGCGTGCATCGCGCGCCCCTTCAACACCACCGCTGACGGGGGCATCGAGGAAGCCGGCGCCTACTGCAGCCAGACGGCGAGCCGCTTCACGCGCGGTGTCGGCAGAAACCGTCGAGCAGTCCACCACCACGAGCCCGGGGTGGGCGCCGGGCAGCAGTGCGTCGATACAGGCGAGTAGATCTTCGTCCGCAGAGACGCACAACACCACGACGTTGCACAGACCAGCGAGTTCTGCCAGCGATGCTGGCGCGGCACAGCCGGTTTCCGCGGCAAGAGCGGTAGCGCGGGCAGTGGTGCGGTTCCATACGCCAGCGAGCAGGGCGGCGCGGTGGAGGTTGCGCGCCATGTGTGCGCCCATGGCGCCGAGGCCTACCAAGCCAGTGCGCGGGGAATTAGTGCCGTTCATTGGGATTTGCAGGCGGTGTCCATGTCGCGTTTGGCATTCACGCGGACGGTGGTGAGTTCGGCGTCCGTCAGGTACTGGCGTTCCTGGTTCGGGCCCGGTTTGAACAGTCGCTGCGCCGTCAGGTAGGTTTGGTAGCGCTCGCGGGCGTCGTTGCAGAGGTCCGACTGGGTCTTGTTCAGGTCTTTCTGCACTTGCCGAGCGGCCGCGGCGTCACTCGCGGCGTTGGCGGCGGCGCTATTAGCCGCGGCAGTCGCGGCAGTCGCGGGCGGTTGCGCGGGCTTTGCGGCGGATTGGCTGCTATGTTCTTGCTGAACGCGGATGAGTTTGGCGCCTGGCGGCGGTGGACGGTCGGAAGCGAACTTCTGCCCGTTCATCGTCCATTCGTAGATGGTGCTGGCGACAGCGGCAGGGGCAAGCAGCGCCCCGCCGGCGGTGAGCAGCAGCGCGACTGCAGTGACTGATGCAGCAAGCAACTGGCGGATGGCCATGGCTTAGATCGCCTGTTCGTCGGTTTCACCCGTGCGGATACGCACGATGCCGGAGAGGTCGCTGACGAAGATCTTGCCGTCGCCAATCTTGCCGGTGCGCGCGGCCTTCACGATGGCATCGATGACGGCGTCGACGCGGCTACTTTCGACCGCAATTTCTACCTTCACCTTGGGCAGGAAGTCGACGACGTATTCGGCGCCGCGGTAGAGTTCCGTGTGGCCCTTCTGGCGACCGAAGCCCTTTACTTCCGTGACCGTGATGCCCTGAATGCCGAGTTCGGCGAGGGATTCGCGGACGTCGTCTAGTTTGAAGGGCTTGATGAGAGCGGTGACGAGTTTCATGGTGGGCAAACCTCCGACCGTTGCCTGTGCAGGCTGGCCATCTGTTTTCGGGAATTCTAAGCCTCAAGGATAGGCGAAAAATTTGTCGATGGAACTGGAACTTTCCGCAGGTACTGTCGTCTCAATGGGCAGAAGCCGCAAGGTTTCACCTGCGCTCTCCCAGCGTGGGTATCGGCGGTCAGCCTATCCCCCGACCGTCGATTACTGGCCCGGCGGTATCCCCGCCGGGCATTTTCTTTTCTGCTTCACGCGCTGCAGGCGCGGCGTACATGGCGCGTAATACCTTGCGGGCCTCGTCCACACCCTCCTTGCTCAGTGCAGAAAACAACTGCGCCGTGGCCCGGTCTGCCGTTTCCGCCTGAATTCGCCGCAAGGTGGGCAGTGCCTCGTTCCGGCTGACCTTGTCGCACTTGGTGAGCATCAGGTGTACCGGCAGACCGCGCCCGGCCACCAGTTCCATCATCTGGATGTCTTTCTCCCCCAAGGGGCGGCGTACGTCCATGACGATGAACAGCCCCTTCAGGCTCTGGCGCTCGGCGAAATACTGGGTGAGCAAGCGCCCCCAGTGGTCCTGCATGGCGCGCGGCACCTTGGCGAAGCCATAGCCCGGCAGGTCCACCAAGCGGCGGTTCGCTTCCAGTTCGAAAAAGTTCACCAACTGCGTCTGGCCCGGCGCCTTGCTGGTGCGTGCCAGGCCGTGCCGCTGCGTGATGAGGTTGATGGCGCTGGACTTGCCGCTGTTCGAACGACCGGCGATAGCCACCTCGCCACCGGTTTCGGGGACGAACTGGTCCGGGGCGTTGGCGCTCTTGATGAACCGGACATTGGGAAACGCGGACATGATGGTAAACTTCGCGACTTTGACGCGCGCAGTGTACTCCTGTGCCCTGCGCGTAGCCTGCAGACCGCCCCTTGGGAGTCCGTCGATGAAGAATTGGTTCGCGCTCGTTCCGGTGGCCTTGGCCACTGCCCTGCTGTCTGCCCCTGTGGCTGCCGGCCCGGCCGGTACCGCTGAGGCGGGTGCCGCCAAGTCTGCGGTCTGCGCGGCTTGCCATGGCGCCAACGGCAATAGTGTCAATCCGGAATGGCCCAACCTCGCCGCTCAGCACAAGCAGTACATCGCCCAGCAGTTGGCCGCGTTCAAGTCTGGCGCGCGTCCCAACCCCATCATGATGGGGCAGGCGGCGGCGCTGTCCGAGCAGGACATGGCCGATCTCGGGGCCTACTTCAATTCGCTAACCCTGACGGGCGGCGAGGCTGATGCGGCTTTGGTGGCGCGTGGGCAAACCCTCTACCGTGCGGGCGATGTCGCCAAGGGCATTCCTTCCTGCATGGGCTGCCATGGCCCGGCCGGCCGCGGCAATGGTCCGGCCTTGTACCCCGCGCTGCGTGCGCAGCATTCGGTCTACGTGTACAACCAGTTGAAGGGCTACGCCGGCGGCACCCGCTACGGCGCCCCGGTGGCTGGCGCGCCCGTTCAGGTCCCCGCTGGCGCGGCGATCATGAACGAAATCGCCGGCAAGCTGTCCGATGACGACATGAAGGCCTTGGCCGCTTACGTCCAAGGGCTGCGCTGAATTTTCTGCCGGCTACTGGAGCCTCCGCCATGCGTCTGAATCGCTTGTTGCCGTTGTTTGTCGTTTCCCTGCTCGCCGCCTGTGGCGGCTCGGCCAGCCAGCAAGGGGCCGTGCCTGCGGCACCCGCTGGTATTGAAGCCCCTGCGGCGCCGGCGGCACAGCCCGCCGCAGCGATGGCCACGTCGGTCGTCCAGCCGGGCGGTGAGGCCATTGAGGCCGCGGTGGATGCGCTCAGCCCCGTGGCGTCCGCTGTCGCTGCTACCACGCCGCCCGCGGCGGGCGTCAGTTCCAGCCGTTGGGCGCTAGGCAAGAACTACAACCAGTTGGTTCCCGCCCAGCCGACGGACAGCCCGGCTGACAAGGTCGAGGTGGTCGAGGTGTTCTGGTACGGCTGTGGTCACTGCTACCACTTGGACCCCTACCTCGAAAACTGGCGCAAGAAGGGTCAGCCGGCCTACGTCAATTTCCGGCGCGTACCGGTGATGTGGAATGACGTCAACCGCCAGCACGCCCGTCTTTTCTATGCGCTGCAGGCGCTGGGCAAGTTGGACCAACTGCATACGGCGGTTTTCCGCGAGATTCACGCGAACGGCAACATGTTGGCCGACCAAGACCCGGCCAAGGGCGAAGCGCTGCAGATAGCGTTCCTGAAGTCGAAGGGCATCTTGGCTGCGGACATCAAGCGGGTTTATCGCTCGTTCCCGGTGGAAAGCAACTTGCAGCGCGCGGAAGTGCTGACGCGTCGCTATCAGGTAACGGGCGTGCCCATGGTGGTCGTGAGCGGCAAGTACACCGCCGACGTGGGCAGTGCGGGCGGCGAGCAGCAGTTGCTCGACCTCATCAACGACCTTTCCGGCGGCGCTCGCCGCCGCTGAGGCGTGCAGCGCGCGGGTCCTCCCGGCTATCTTTATTCCACGCAGGCCCGCCCCTTAGCGGGCCTGCGTTTTTCTGCAAGCCAACCTTCATCGGGTCGTGGTAAAACTGCCTCATGTTCTCCTGCTACATCCCTAACCCCACCGGCCTCACGCGGCTGGATAATCAGCCGGCCGTCGTGCCGGCGGATGCGCTGTGGGTGGATCTCCTCGAGCCGACGCTCGAGGAAGAGAAGGCGGTGGAGCAATTCCTCACCATCGATGTGCCCACGCGCGAAGAGATGAAGGAAATTGAGGCGTCCAGCCGCCTCTATGAAGAGGGTGGGGCGCTCTACATGACGCTCACCGTGGTGGCCAAGGTGGATACAGATCGCCCCATCACGGCGGCCGTCACGTTCATTCTGGTGCGCAACCGCCTCATCACGAACCGCTACCACGACCCGTTGCCGTTTCGTAAGTACGCGGCTTATGCCGAGCGGCACATTTCGGTATGTTCCAGTGCGCAGATGTTGCTGGCCGGCCTGCTAGAGGCCATCGTCGAGCGGGTGGCCGATGTCTTGGAGCGCGTTGGCAACGACTTGGACGATCTCTCCGCCGGGGTGTTCGCGCCGCCGGGCCGCGATGCCACGGCCAACAAGGTGAGCCGCGACCTGCGCGCCGCCATGGAACGCATTGGCCGCAACGGGGACTTGCTCTCGAAGTCGCGCGAATCGCTCACCTCGCTGGGGCGCATGCTCACGTTCATCATGCAGTCCACGGTAATCACCCTCACTGCTGAAGAGCGTGCCCGTTACAAGACGCTCTCGCGCGACGTGCTCGCGCTTTCCGACCACGCCGCTTTCGTCAGCAACAAGACCAGCTTCCTGCTCGAGGCCACCTTCGGTCTCATCAACATCGAGCAGAACAACATCATCAAGATTTTCTCGGTAGCGGCCGTGGTGTTCCTGCCGCCCACGCTGGTGGCGAGCATCTACGGCATGAACTTCCACCACATGCCTGAATTGGACTGGCCGTATGGCTATCCGCTGGCGCTCGTCATCATGGTGTGCAGCGCTGTGCTGCCCTTCGTTTACTTCAAGCGGCGGGGCTGGCTCTAGCCAACGCCGGCGTTCGACTGAAACCGCTGCTGGCCGGAGGGCAGGCCGCGGTTCGCTAACTTGGGGGAAGGCAATGAACAACGAATCCAAGGCGCCCGTGCAGGTGTCTGCTAGCCGCGCCATGTCTGCCGCGCGCGTAGTACGCACGGGTGTTGCGTTGCTGGGCAGTGGGCTGCTCGTTGGCTTGCTCGTTGCCTGTGGCGCTGGCAAGTCCACGCCTTCCGGCGAATGGGCGCTGAAGGGTCAGAACGGTTACGAGCAGTACTTCAGTCCCTTGAAAGAAATAAACGCCGACAACGTCGCGCGTCTCGGCCTCGCTTGGCATGCGGACCTCGACACTGCGCGCGGCCAGGAAGCCACGCCACTCATGGTGGATGGCGTGCTGTATGTTTCCACCGCCTGGAGCATGGTGAAGGCCTTCGATGCCACTACGGGCAAGCCGCTGTGGAGCTACGACCCGAAAGTGCCGCGCGAGGTGCTCGCCAAGGTCTGCTGCGACGCTGTGAACCGCGGTGTCGCCGTGGCGGGTGGTCGCGTCTTCGTCGGCACGCTGGATGGCCGCTTGGTCGCTCTGGATGCCAAGACCGGCAAGGAAGTGTGGTCGGAAGTCACCGTTGACCAATCCGGCTACTACACCATCACCGGTGCGGTGCGCGTGGCGAAGGACATGGTGCTCATTGGCAACAGCGGCGCCGAATTCGGTGTGCGTGGCTACCTGAGCGCTTACGACCAAGCGACGGGCAAAATGCGTTGGCGTTTTTATACGGTGCCCCGCCCGGACGGCAAGCCGGATGGCGCAGCCTCCGACCCCGTCATGGCCAAGGCGCGTGCCACTTGGTCTGATGGCGGCGACTGGGTGAAGAGTGGTGGTGGTGGCACCGTCTGGGATGCCATCGTCTACGACGAAGCGCAGAACCTCGTCATCTTTGGTGTCGGCAACGGCAACCCGTGGAACTACCTGCTGCGCTCAGAGGGCAAGGGTGACAACTTGTTCCTGTCGTCCGTGGTGGCGGTGAACGCCGATACCGGTGCCTATGCTTGGCACTTTCAGGAAACCCCTGGCGAGACGTGGGATTTCACGGCGACGCAGCCCATCACGCTCGCCGACCTGACCATCGACGGCAAGCCGCGCAAAGTACTGCTGCACGCGCCGAAGAATGGGTTCTTCTACGTCATCGACCGCACCAATGGCGAGTTCATCTCCGGCGACAAATTTGTCGACCACATGAACTGGGCGACGGGCGTGGACCCGAAGACCGGTCGCCCGATCGAAAACCCGGAAGCGCGTTACTACAAGAGCGATGTGCCGTTCGTAGCCATGCCGGGGGCGGTGGGTGCGCACAGTTGGCAGCCGCAGTCGTTCAGTCCTGAGACGGGTTTGATTTATATCCCGGTGAATGATGCGGGCTTTCCTTATGCCGCCGTGGCGCCCAAGGACTGGGAGGCCAAGCCGCGTGGCATGAACGTGGGCGTCGACATGGCGAAGACCGCCATGCCGGCCATCAAGGAAGTCCGCGCTGGCGCGATGGCCAACACGAAGGGCTACCTGCTCGCGTGGGACCCGGTGAACCGCAAGGAAGTGTGGCGCGCACAGCATGCCGGCCCGTCGAACGGCGGCACGCTGGCCACGGCCGGCAACCTCGTGTTCCAAGGCACGGCAGCCGGCAAGTTCAAGGCGTTCCGCGCTACCGACGGCAAGGAAGTGTGGGCACAAGATGCGCAAACCGGTGTTCTGGCTGCGCCCATGAGCTATGCCATCAATGGCAAGCAGTATGTGGCGGTGCTTGCTGGTTGGGGTGGCGTGTGGGCAGTGGCTCCCGGCATCTTGTCGTACACCTCCGGCCCCGTGAAGAACGTGAGCCGCCTATTGGTGTATGCGCTCGATGGCAAGGACGCGCTGCCCGCCGTAGTGCCCGAAAAGGAACTGCCGCTGGACCCGCCGCCGTTGACCGCGGACAAGGCGACGGTAGCGGAGGGCGCGGGTCTGTTCTCGCGCTACTGCAATGCTTGCCATGGCGATGCCGCCATTTCGGGCGGCATCAACCCGGACCTGCGGCACAGCGCCACGCTGGCCAGTGCGGAGGCGTGGAAGGCCATCGTTCATGACGGCGCGCTGCGCGAGAAGGGCATGGTCTCGTTCTCGAACGTGGCCGATGCCAAGGGTGTAGACAGCATCCGGCATTACGTCATCGCGCGCGCCCATGAAGACTTGGCGCTGGAGCAGGCGAAGTAAGGCCTGCGCGCTTCCCGGAAGCGCAGCAGCAGTGTGCTGCTGCTTCCGGGTGGTTGCTGCCGCTTAGTCCGCCTTCAACTGAAAGCAGAACTGTTCTTGGTTCTGAATGGCCACGAAGGCTTGGTCATTCAGGCCTAGCCCTTCGGGCGTGCCGTTCAGGCAGTAGAGCCGATGCTCTGGCGACAGTTGGCGCAGGTAGTAATCCGCTTGCAGCTTGCGGCGTTGTTCCGCGTCTTCGATGGGCTCGAGCACGAACAGTCGTAGCGCCTGCATGAAGGTAGGTGCGAATTTGCCGTGCTGCAGCCGTGCCGCGCGTATTTTCGCCGGCAGCTTTCCGCCGCTCAGCGTTTGGTCGATGTCGATGCTGAACCGAAAGAACCAACTCATGCAGATTTCGTTCGGGGCACAGTCGGGGCCGTACTCGGTGGCATCGATGGCCGTGACATGGCCAGCAGCGACGAGCGTCGTGGCGTTGCTGGGCGAGGTGACCAGGCAGAGCGCGATGAGGCAGGCACTAGCGGAAAGGCGTGGTAATAGCTTCATGGGGTGCATGCTAGCGTAGCGCGCCACGAATTTAACGCCTAGCATCGCGCCTTGGTCTGCGGCGGTCGCCGCTACAGCAATCCATTAGGCAGCCACTCTATGCAATACAAGAAGGTATTCGCGGCAGCGCTCACCAGTGGCGCGGCAATCGCGTCTCTCAGTATGGCAGCAGGCAGCGCTTGGGCGGCGGATGCTGAAGAAGTCGAGGCCATCATCGTCACCGGCTCGCGTCTCAAGCAGAGTCCGGCGAAAAGTGCTCTGCCGCTTGAGGTCATTACCGCCGACACGCTGCGGCAGAATGGCCTCTCCAGCCCTGAGCAACTCATCCTGTATCTCACCGCCAATGGGAGTGGTGCGGATAACCTGGCTGCCAACGCAGATGTCACGACGGGTGCACAACGTGGCACCAATGGCCTTTCTGCTGCCAACCTGCGCGGTCAGGGTTCGGCCGCAACGCTGGTGCTGCTCAATGGCCGCCGTATAGCCGCGCACGGTCTCTCTGGCTCGGCAGTGGACGTCAACCAAATCCCCTTCATGGCGCTCGACCGGGTCGAAGTGCTCAAGGATGGCGCCTCGGCCATTTATGGCACCGATGCGATCGGCGGCGTAATCAACTACATCACCAAAAGGCAGTACGAGGGCTTTGGCGTCTCCCTCAAGGACGACATGACGGAGCAGGGGGGTGGCAATATCGCCAGCTTCTCGGCGATCGCTGGCTTCGGCGATCTGAAAACGCAGGGCTTCAATGTCTTCGGCACAGTCGGTTACCGTGACAACCGCCTTTTGCGTGGCTCCGACCGCTCCTTCGTCAATGGCAACCAGCCGAATCGCGGGCTGTCCATCGATACGCGTGGTCCGCCGGTGGCCACTGCTTTCGGTACCGGCACCGCGGCCTTTCCATCGTTGCTGCAAGGCTTGACGTTGACGGCGCCTAACGGCGCGAATGCCGTGGGTGGTGGTATCAACGTCCTGAACCTGCCGGGTGGCGCTGGCTGTGCTTCGATGGATGGTGGGATGGCGTATGACTACGCGCTTTGGGCCAACCCCGGCGCGTATTACGCCTGTGCTTGGGACACGGGCCGCGCGGCAGTGATCCAGCAGCCCGTTCGCACCCTGAACTATTACGGACGCGGCACAGCCGAGCTTGGTAGCAGCGAAGTCTTCATGGAGGTCACCGGCTCGAAAGCCCATTCGGCCAAGAGCTTCTCGAACAATCAGCTAACCACCAGCACGAACTCGCTACCAATCTTCTACCCACTCAATAGTCTTACCGCGAGTACGTACAACTCGGTGTTTGCTGCCGTCACTAGCGCGTTTTCCGGCATTCCAGGCCAGACGGCTGCCTTGCAGGGGCGCTATGGCCTACCGATCGCGTTCCGATGGCGTTGCATTGCGTGTGGCGCTCGCGAGTATGAAACCGAAGCTGACACGTTCCGCATCGCTGGCGGTGTTGAGGGGACGTTGCCCATGGGCGGCTGGGACTATCGCACCGGCATCTCTTACGCCACCAGCTCGGTTTCGTCGGTACTGGGAAGCGGCTATTTCTATCGCGGCACTCTCGCCAGCGCCGGCACTGTGGCCGATCCTGCTGCGCCGACGGCACCCGGTGCTTCTGCCCCTGGCATCGTGGGTTTGATCAACAGCGGCCTGCTCAATCCTTTCAGTCTCACCCAGAGCGAGGCGGCTTTGGCAGGGCTTGAAGCGATCTCCGCCAACGGCGTTACGCTCTATGGCGGCAAGTACCAGACGTTGCAGGCCGACGCTTCCGTTTCCGGCTCGCTGTTCGTATTGCCGGCGGGTGAGGTGAAGATGGCGCTAGGTGCGGATTACCGTCGCGAAACCTATGAGTTCAATGGCTCTGCCGCTGCCAGCCCGACGGCACCGGTCATTTTCAACGCTGCCTTCGACAACGGCAACGCTTTGACACCCAAACATCGCATCGTCAAAGCGGCGTATGCCGAAGTGAACGTACCAGTATTCGCGAGTCTCGAGTTGAACGGCGCCGTGCGACGGGATGACTACACCGGCTTTGGAGCGACAACCAACCCCAAGTTTTCCGCCAAGTTTCAGCCGGTAGACGAGGTGATGTTCCGGGGCTCCTACAGCACGGGTTTTCGGGTGCCTAGCTTTAACCAAATTTTCAATGGGGTGACCGAAACGCCCTATTCGGGGCGCGACCTCACGGACCCAGGCAAGTGCCCTAGCGGGGTGGTGAGCACTACCGACCCGAACTGCCTAATCATTCAGCCTAATATCTGGACCAATGGCAACGCCGAGCTTGGTCCCGAAACGTCCAAGGAGCTGAGCCTCGGTGTGGTTTTCAAGCCCGCCCCGCGCTGGATGTTGTCGGCCGACTGGTGGTCGATCCGGGTCGACAATACCATCCAGATTCTGACCTTGCAGCAGTTGCTCGCCAACTATTCGCTATTCAAGGACAACTTCATCCGGGACAGTGCCGGCACTATTACGACGATAGACGACCGCTACATCAACGCCGGTGCGCGGCGCACCCAAGGCGTCGATTTTTCTCTGCGTGGCAGCTTTGAGTTGGGTGGCAATACCGTGACCACCGGCGCCGACGGCTCGCTGCTGTTAAAGAAGATTGAAAAATTGACGCCCACCTCGTCCTTCGGCCCGAGCCTCATTGGGGTGTTCACTTTCGCCGGCGATCTTGGCGTCAAATGGAAGCACAATGCCTGGGTAACGTATGGCAACAAAGACTGGGCGGTGACGCTTACCCAAATCTTCCGCAATGGTTACCGCAACCAAGCCTTGCCAGGCATCGCCAATGGCACGGTCACGCGGCCGGACTACAACCCGCGCGTCAGCCACTACGCCACCTATCACTTGTCCGCCACCCTGCTTCAGTTCGCGCCGAACTACCAACTGACCTTGGGAGTGAAGAACCTGTTCAATACCGCCCCGCCGTTCGCCGTCACCTATGACAGCAATTCTGGTGCTGGTAGCTCATGGGAGCCCCGCCTAGCGGATCCGCGTGGCCGCTCGTTCACGCTGCAGGTGGATGTTAAGTACTGATCGGGCGCGATGCGCTCGGCGGCGTGGCTGTCGCCAGCGACTGGGACGCTAACGCGCCCGGCGGGATTGCTCGGCCCCTCTGGGGCCTCGTCCCTCGTTGCACTCGGGATCGCCGACCGTTGGCCGGCGCCCTTCGCCAGCGCTGCGCGCTGGCTCGTCGAACCCACTTGTTGATGGTCGTGGGTTCTCACCCGCCGTTTGGCGTTGGTGCAGGTAAAGGATATGGCGCGCCCGGCGGGATTCGAACCCACGACCTACGGCTTCGGAGACCGTCACTCTATCCAGCTGAGCTACGGGCGCGCGGCAGACTGCTGACGCAGTGCTGAGAGCGAAATGATACAGCAACCGACCCGCGCGTGGCGGTTGCGGGAAGCCGGGGTTTTGCAGTGCGTCCCGCGCCCCGTATACTTGCGCCCGGCGGAACTCCGCCGTGTCCATCCATCGCATTCCGTCCGGG
>CAIOHZ010000020.1 GCA_903858165.1 uncultured Pseudomonadota bacterium | reverse complement strand
GCCGCCTACTCCTTCAGCAACCTGCAGGACTTCCTGGACATCTATTACCAGGGCGCTGCCGTGCTGCTCACCGCCGAAGATTTCCACGACCTAGCCATGGCCTACTTTCGCCGCGCCGCCGCGGACAACGTGCGCCACGCCGAAATCTTCTTCGACCCGCAAACCCACACCGACCGCGGAGTGCCGCTGGCCACCGTCATGGAAGGCCTGAACGCCGCTGTGGTCCGCGCGCGCACGGAGCTAGGGCTAAGCGTCCACCTCATCCTCTGCTTCCTGCGGCACCTCGACGAAGCCGCGGCCTTCGCTACGCTCGCTGCCGCAGAGCCCTTCCTCGGTAGCTTGCTTGGCGTGGGGTTAGATTCCTCCGAGCTGGGCCATCCGCCGGAGAAGTTCGCCCGCGTGTTCGCGGCAGCGCGCAGCCAAGGCTTGAAGCTGTTCGCGCATGCCGGTGAAGAAGGCCCGCCTGCCTATGTTTGGGAAGCCTTGGACCTGCTGCACATTGACCGCTTGGACCATGGCAACCGCGCGTTGGAAGACGAAGCGCTGGTAACGCGGCTAGTGCGCGAGCAAATGACGCTGACCGTGTGCCCGCTGTCCAACCAGAAGCTGTGCGTAGTGAAGGACTTGGCCCAACACCCACTGCCGCGCATGTTGCAACTGGGTCTACGCGCCACCGTGAACAGCGACGACCCCGCCTACTTCGGCGGCTATGTGAACGACAACTACCAGGCGCTGGCAGCGCGCGGGCTGCTGGACGCCGCGCAATGCAAGACGCTGGCGCGCAACAGCTTTCTGGGTGCATTCTTGCCAGACGATATGCGCCAGCAGCATTTAAGCGCTATCGACCACTACGCCAGCCTTTAAGGAACCAACATGCAAAGCCCGCTGAACCCCTTGCTCGACCGTCTGAGCCTGCCCATGGATGTGGTCGGCCGCGTGCTGCTCGGTTTGTACTTCGTACTGCCGGGCGTCATGAAGGTGGTCGGGTTTGCCGGCACGCTGGCTTACATGCAGCAGCACGGCGTACCGTTCGCGCTGCCCCTGCTGTACCTCACCATTCCGCTGCAAATCGGCGGCGGGCTGGCGCTTATCTTCGGCTGGAACACGCGCACCGCCGCGTTCCTGCTGGCGGGGCTTACGCTGCTCATCTGCATTTTCATGCACGACTTCTGGAACCACTACGAAGGCGGCAGCCAGCAGCACGAGTTGCAGAACTTCATCAAGAATCTCGGCATCTTCGCCGGTCTACTGCTGCTGGCCGCGCGGCGACCAGGGCAGCAGGCGTGACACGCGCTGCCGATAAGTGGCATACGCCGGGTACTTGCCGGCAGTAATCTCTTCCGTGAAGTTGGTGGACCCGTGGAACAGCAGCGTCAGCAGCACCGGGCCCACCAGCGTCACGTTCCACCAGCCAGCGCCAGAACTCACTGCGAAGGCATACACCACCCACCAGATAGCCTGCTCGCAGAAGAAGTTCGGGTGGCGGCTATAGGCCCAAAGGCCCGTTTCCACGAAGCCATTGCCCACCGGTTCACCGGCAGCGGTACGTCCCTTCTTCCACTGGTGATAGTTCCACTGCTGCTGGTCCGCCAGTGTTTCACCGGCCAACAGCAGCAGGAACACCGCGGCCAGCACCATATCCAGGGTGCCGAGCGGCGCCGGGTTCGCCCACACTTGCCAGATCGGCAGCGTCATTAAGAACACCAACAAGTGTTGGTAGCCCGCGATGAAGAACACATTGAACACCTGGAACGCCCAAGGCGGCATGCGTGAACGCAACACGGCCCAGCGGTAGTCCTCGCCCCCCGGTGCGAAGCCGCCTTTGCGAGCGTAGTTCAAGGTAAGGCGAATGCACCAAAGAATGATTAACGCCGTGACAAGGTTCACTCGCATATCGGCAAAGTCGGCGCGAGCGGCGAAAGTGTAGGCATAGATGCCCGGCATGATGGACCAGGTGCGGTCCACCCACGAGTATTCGCGAGTGATGACGGACAGCAGCCAGCATAACGCAGCGATGCCTACGAAGAGTTGTACGGGCAGAACCAGTTCAGCAGGGAGCGAGGTGAACATCTTCCAATACTCCATATAAAACCTTGAAGCGTTGCCGCAGTGTGGTGCTGTGCTACCAGATGCGGCAACGGTCCTTGCGGACCATGGGTTGGCCTGCCTTGCACACGAAGGCTTCTTCGAACTGCGGCATATTCACCACCAGCCCGTTCACGCGGTAGCGGCCCGGCGAATGAGGGTCGGTCTTCGCGGTCAGGCGCTGGTTTTCGGGCCGATTGTTTTCACAGGCCCATTGCGCATAGCCCACGAAAAAGCGCTGCTCAGGGGTTAGGCCGTCTTGCGAAGCCAGCTGCTGGTTGGCCGTGGCGGCACGCCAAGCCATATGCGCCAGCAGCAATCCACCCAGGTCCGCTACGTCTTCGCCGAGCGTCAGCTTGCTGTTGATGCGCACATCGTCCACCACCACGTACTGCGCATACTGGTCCACGATGCACTGCGCGCGCTCTTCAAACTTCGCGGCATCTTCCGGTGCCCACCAGTCCTTCAGGTTGCCCGCAGCATCAAATTGCCGTCCCTCGTCGTCGAAGGCATGCGTCAACTCATGGCCGATGGTGCCGCCGGTGTTGCCGTAGTTGGGCGCGTCGTCGAGCTTCGGGTCATACAGCGGCGGCTGCAGCACGCCGGCCGGGAAGTTAATGTCGTTCATCTGCGGGTTGTAGTAGGCGTTAACGGTGGGCGGTGTCATGGCCCACTCGTTACGGTCCAGCGGCTTGCCTATCTTGGCGAGGTCCCGCTTAATCTCAGCCCGTGTGGCACGTGCCACATTGCCGAAATGGTCGTCACGCGCAATACGCACGGCGCTGTAGTCGCGCCATTGGTCGGGGTAGCCAATCTTGTTGGCAATGGCATCCAGCTTCTCCAGCGCACGCTTCTTGGTGGGCGCGCTCATCCAGTCCAGTTGCTCTATGTCTTCGCGCATGGCCGTTTCAATGCCGCGCGCCATCTGCAACGTGGCGGCCTTCAGCTCCGGCCCGAAGGTACGGCGCACGAATTCTTGGCCCAGTGCATCGCCCAACTGCCCATCCACCGCGGCCACGCAATGCTTCCAGCGCGGCCGTGGCTCGGCTACGCCGCGCAGTTCACGGCTGTAGAAAGCAAAGCGCTCCGCTTCCATGGCGGCATTCAGGTTTGACGACGACGCGTGAGCCAAGTGCCAGCGCAAATAGGTGCGCAGGTCCGCCACCGGCGTCTGCCTCCACAGGCGCGCCGCGGCCTGCAGGAACTTCGGCTCCGTCACGTTCACGGCCTGAATGTCGGCAACGCCCAGCGCTTCGAAGTAGGCGGACCAATCGAAACCCGGCGTCAGACGCTGCAGCGCCTTGCGGTCCAGCTTGTGGAAGAGCTTGTAGGGGTCGCGACGGTCCACGCGCTTCAGGCTGGCGCGGGCCAGTGCGGTTTCCAAGCGCAGCACCGTGGCGGCTTGCTTTTCCGCCAGAGCAGGTGTGGAGCCCAGCAGCACGAAGGTGCGCGCCACATGCGCCGTGTACTGCGCGCGCAGCTTCAGGGAGCGCTCGTCATTGTCCGTGTAATAGTCGCGGTCCGGCAGGCCCAGTCCGCCCGCGTCCGTGAACGCAATCACCTGCGTCGAATCGCCGAAGTCCTGGTTGGAGCCGAACGAGAAGAAGTAGCCGCCGCTGCCGGTGGCCAACTGCAGTTCGGCAATGAGCGTGGGCAGCCCGCGCGCCGACTGCAGCGCGTCGACGCGCGCCAAAGCCGGCTGCAAAGGGGCGAGGCCCACCTTTTCGGCTGCACCTTCATCCATGCAAGCGGCGAAGTAATCGCCAATCTGCTGCTGGCCTGCGGTGCGCCCAGCGTCACCATCGGCCAGGGTCTGCAGAATGCCCCACAGGAACCGCTGGTTGTCCTGGTAAAGCTTGCCGTAGACGCTCCACGAAGCTTGGTCGGAAGGAATGGGGTTGTTCTTCATCCAGCCGCCGCAGGAGTACTGGTAGAAGTCCACGCAGGGGTCCGCGCTCGTGTCCATGGACGTAGGGTCGAGGCTGGGCGTGTAGGGGAACTCGGTGAGGGGACCGGCGGGGTCGGCGGCGTGGGCGGACGGCGCTACCAACACAAGCGCCAGCCACGCGGCGGCAAAGGATGAACGGAACATACACAGCTCCTAGGTGGGTTCAATCGCATTCTAGACCGAGCAGCCCAGAACATGCGATTGGCTCCACTACCCCCGGCGGCGAGCTTGGCTATAGCCCCCAGCGAAACCCGAACGGCTGCATGGTCGTCGGCTGGAAGGACAATTCGTCATGGATGACTTGCAGGCGTGTGACCAATGCCCGAACCGAGGATAGATTGAACGCCATAGCCTCAACAGGCGCCACACGTTCTATATAGGCGGCGTCATTGAAAAGCTTGGCAAGTTCGTCAGTACCGTCGAACCAGAATTCGATAACCGCATCGATATCGGCGAGTTCGAATCCCTCAGGTGGCGGCTCCGCTATCTTGTGGCTAACGGTGACCTTGCGAAGCCTTGCCCTAAGAGACGCCTGCGCCACAATCACTTCAGCGTATGCACTAACAGCCGAATGAACTTCGTTTCGATTCTTCGCGGGCTCACCCTTCACTATCAAAAAAAGCTTGGTCAACCCGCTTTCCGCCAAGTCCACTTCCGGTGCATGAAAAGTCTCTTCGGTGGCGAGAATCAGCGCCGAGCTCCCGTCCTGACGCAAAAACCGGGACTCATCCGGCTGTATAAGCTCGGCATATAGCGGGCTACCAAGCCAACTCCCAATATCTTCAGGGCTACCTAACCAGAGTTCAGAAGCCCCCTCAAAAGGCTCCGCGGAGCCATAGTGTCGCGGTAGCCCGGTTACCTCCTGTGGGTAAACATGGGCACTCATGTACTTTCGAATGTATTGAGAGAAGCCGGTAACATTCATGACATGCGGCGAATGATGACGCTGCCAATAAAGATGAAAATCACGGCGCGAAAGCCCTAGCTTTCGCACTGGGAACTCCATGAACTTGATCGGACTGGGCATGGCCGTACTAAGTCCGATCACGTCGCTGGTAAACGCTACTTTTTCCAGCACCCCGCTGGAATACCAGAATCCTCATTCCTTCGGTACGTTCAAGCGGTAAGTACGCGTACCGGTCTCCGCCCTGTTTCATCGTCAGCGCCTTCGTTCCGGTCGGCAACGGTGTGGCATCTCCAGCGGTGAGCTTGATGCCACGCGCCATCAATCGGTCGTGGAACGCATCCATATCCGACACTTCGACGGCCAATTCCATGATGTTACCGTCACCAAATTTCTGGAGCGCCGCTCGCCCTGCTTCACTTTTGTCAGGAGAAACCAATTCAATCCAAAACCCGTGGTTATTTCCCTGAAACCACGCGTGCCCACGGTCAGCAACGCCCATCCAGTTGCGACGCAAACCAGTATCGAGTGGCGCTCTAGGCAGGCGCAAAACATCTGAATAAACCTTGGCAGAGGCCTCCAAATCTTGCGCCAGCACTACGACATGGTCCAAACGCGGCATATCGCGTGGCGTAGCCAACTTCGAATTCCACTGTGCATCCCGAACATAGACGGCGCCGTTCGGGTACTCCCAACCCATCTCGATGCTGGTCCCTCGCGCGAGATCGAAGGGAAGGTAAGCGAGGCGCTCGTCGGCCACTACCTTCTTGCCATCCACCATCACATATTCCTGCAGCAACCCGTCCCCGACCATCGGCTTGCCATCCATCCCTATGACCTCGATACCCCGCGCCTTCATCTGGGAAACGTTCCTATCGAAGTCCTGAACAAAGAAATCTAACTCGACTAGCGCACCATTTCCTTTTTCGTTGAGGAAGGCCATACCTGGGCCGTCGGCGGTGGGTTGCACCAACTCAAGCCACAAACCATTGGCATCAACGAAGCGCAAGTCCATGCCGCCGAAGACAGGGTTATCCTCGGGAACACCAAACACCATGGGGTGCAATCGCCAACCCAATGTCTCCTGAAGGAACGTCGCGGTACGGGTGACGTCGACCGCCCAGACCGCAAGATGTTCCAGGCTCGGCTGAGTCGTAGGGTCTTTGACTGGACTGGCACATGCCCACGGCGCGACACCGTACAGAACAAAGGCGAGGACCGACATTTTTAGCTTCATGGACGCGTTACTCCAGTGTTGAATTTCTCGAATTAGTACTCGGGCGAGGTAATGGCAGCACACAAGAAGCGCCAGAATCAGTCTCCTACCGCGGAAACTCCACCATCGACTGCCAATATCTGACCAGTGATGTGCTTTCCAGCGCGCGAAGCGAATAGCAACGCCGCTCCTTTTAGGTCTTCGTCATCGCCTAGGCGGCGCAAAGGGGCTCGCGAAGCCATCTGCTCATATCCTCGGAAATCAATCATTCCCCGCGTCATCTTGCTGGGGAACCAACCAGGCGCAATGGCATTGACTGTAATTCCATGTTCGCCCCACTCTCCAGCTAGGGCACGAGTCATATTGATAACCGCAGCTTTACTGGCGTTGTACGCGATGATGTCATCGTGCTCCGCATTGCCCATCAATCCCTTGATGGAGGCGAGATTGATGATTCGACCCTCCTTGCGCGGAATCATTGAGTTTTTTGCTAAAAACTGACTGAACAGAAAGACACTGCGAACATTAAGGTTCATCACCTTGTCCCATGCCTCCAGCGGATAGTCTTCTGCGGGCGCGCCCCAACTCGCCCCGGCATTGTTGACGAGAATATCCACGTGTCCCATTCGGTCGATTGCGGCGGCACACACTCGACGAACCTCCGTAGCGTCGCTGGCATCGCCAGCCTCCCAGTGCGTAACAATATTTCTAGCCTGCAAGGCTGTCGCTGCTTGCTGCAAATCTACGGCGCTTCTGGCCGTCAGAAAGACGGTAGCACCAGCATCTCCTAGTGCTTCAGCCATTTGCAAGCCGAGGCCGCGCGATCCTCCGGTCACCAGAACGTTCTGTCCTTGCAGCGAAAACAATTGGTCAATCGCCTTGTTCATGTCTCAAACCACTCGTCTTGCATTGTTAGACACGTCGAATTTCGCTCTGCTACCACGCTCAGCCATGCATCAATTTTTGGCAGCTCGTAATCGAAAAAATACTTCGCGGCCTGAATTTTTCCGTGCAAAAAATGACTGTTAGCGGGACGGTCATTACTTTGAAGGAGAAGCACAGCCACTTTGGCTAAATCCAACCAAATCCACGCCACCACTACATGCCCGAATGCCTGCAGATAAGGCGTAGCATTCGCTAGCGATTCTTCCGGGGTTCCCGTTCGCCATGCCTCATCGGTTGCAGCAACCAGACGTTCTAGTGCTTCGCGGAGAACCGCAGACATCCGTGATAACTTCGAATTGCCGGCTGTGTCCCTTAGAGAGTCCTCGACTCGCTTGATCAACCCCTTCAATGCCAATCCGTCGTCAATCCGGACTTTTCTGCCAAGCAGGTCTAGCCCGTGAATGGCATGGGTTCCCTCGTGAATCATGTTCAAGCGGTTGTCGCGCCAAAGCTGCTCGACGATGAAATCGCGGGTGTAGCCGTATCCGCCATGCACCTGGATAGCGATGTTATTTGCTTCAAGACACCACTCGCTGGGCCAACTCTTAGCGATAGGTGTCAGTAGTTCCAGCAACGCATGCAGTTCCGCGGTATCCGCGCCGGCGGCGACACCTACGCGGCATTCATCGACCAATTTCCCGCAGTACAGCTCGAGAGCCAAACCACCTTCCACATAGGCCTTTTGGGCCAGCAACATACGCTTCACATCCGCATGCTCGATGATGCGCACTTGCGGAGCACTGGGGTCCTTTCCCGAAGCTCCCATACGGCGTCCTTGGCGCCGTTCTCTGGCATAGGCCAAGCTCGCTTCGTAGCCCGCGTACCCAATTCCGACAGCACCGAGCCCCACACCAATTCGGGCCTCGTTCATCATGCGAAACATGTACTTCAGGCCTTCACCCGGGCGACCAATGAGGTAGCCCAAGGCGCCCGGCCGTCCTTGAACAGGATATCTGCCCTCCCCGAAGTTCAGCAATGCGTTGGGCATACCGCGGTAGCCAAGCTTGTGGTTCAGCCCGGCGAGCGCGACATCATTTCGGGTCGCAGACCGTGTTCCATCCTCTTCCGCGAGCCACTTGGGGACGATAAACAGCGAAATGCCTCGCGTTCCACTTTGAAGCTTCCCATCAGCATCGGCAATTTTCGCCAGCACCAGATGTACTATGTTTTCGGCTAACTCATGATCCCCATTGCTAATCCACATTTTGCTGCCATGCAGCCGATAGCGGGGTCCGCAAGGGTCATCAATATCGGTATCTCCATCCGGCATCGCCCGGGTGGTGATGTCCGAAAGACTGGAGCCTGCCTGTGGTTCCGAAAGGCACATGGTGCCGAACCAGCGTCCGTCTATCTCATTCTGAGCAAAGATTCGCTTTTGGGCCGGGGTGCCGTAGGCCATGATGACGTTGATATTGCCAACCGTCAGCATGCTGCCGCCGCCAAGGCCTATTCCGCCTTTGGCAAAAAAAGCGTTAGCAGCAAGCTCCACGACGTAGGGAAGCTGCATGCCGCCAAATTCGCCGTCTTGGACGGCCGCCAACATGCCGGATTCCACATAGGACCGAGCTGCCTCATGAGAACTTTCGGGCAATATGACGCGGTCGCCTACCTGCCGCGGCTCCTCGACATCTGCCCTGCGATTTGCTGGCGCAAATTTCTCAGCTGCAATTTTTTCGCAAGTTGCTACGACGGAATCGAAGGTGTCTCGCGAATGCTCACTGAAGCGCTCATGGCGGCACAGTTCGTCCACCCTCAACCAGTCATGCAACAAAAAGTCCGTAGTTTTTCGCACGCTTTCCTCAACGATATTGTTCGCGCAATGCGCGTTTGTTTATCTTGCCGACACTGGTCTTTTCGAGGGCGGTCACGAGGACCACTGTTTCCGGTACGCCATAGCGTGGCAGCAGCCCAGCATCGGCGGCATTGGCTACCTCGCGTTTCACTTCGTCGGGAAGTGAACACATATCCGCGTTAGGGCGCGGCACAACCAGGGCACAGGGACGTTCGCCCCAGCGGTCATCCGGCACGCCAATGACAGCAACTTCGGCGACGCCCGGCACTTGCGAGATCAGATTTTCCAATTGCAGAGACGAAATCCACTCACCGCCCGTTTTGATCACGTCTTTCAGCCGATCGGTAATCTGGAGATAGCCCTGCTCATCGCGCCATGCCACGTCCTGTGTGTGCAGATACCCGCCGGCCCACAGCGCATCGGATGCTGCCGAGTTTCCGACGTAGCAAGGTGTCAGCCATGGCGATCGAACCACGATTTCGCCAGTAGAACTGCCGTCCCTAGGTAGTTCATCCATGGCCGCATCAACCACCCGCAGATCGACGAGTGGAATCGGCAGCCCGGTTCGGCAACGCAAGGCAAGCTCGGCGTCTTCCGGGAGTGTTCCGGCGGGCACTGGCAAGCGCGTCACCGCCATCACGGGGCCTGTCTCAGACATACCGTAGCCTGCGTAAACATCGACACCGCGCGACAATGCTTCCTTGGCCAGCCCTACGGAGAGTGCCGCTCCGCCGATACACATTTTCCACCCACGCAGGTCAGCCTTTTCCTCGTCAGCGACCGCAATCAACATCTGCAGGATGGTCGGAACGCAATGCGAGTAGGTCACCCCCTCACGCTCGCGTAGCTTGAGCAATTCGGCTGGTATATAACGCCCGGGGTAGACCTGCTTGACGCCCAGCAGAGTGGCGACAAATGGGTTCCCCCAGGCATGCACATGAAACATCGGCGTCATCGGCATATAGACATCGCCATGACGGAAACTCTGTCCATGGGCTGGGCTGGCGCAAGCGGCCATGGCCGCCAATGTGTGCAAAACCAACTGTCGGTGACTGAAGCAGACCGCCTTCGGGTCCCCGGTCGTTCCGGTCGTGTAAAACGTCGTTGCAATTGCGTTTTCGTCGAAGTCCTCAAATTCGCGTACGGGAGCGGCGGCTTCGAGCATTTGCTCGTATTCCGCCACCACCCATTCCGGGCGGTCCGCATAGGCAATGAAGTCATCGATGACAACTACCGCTCGCAAGCGAGGTAATTGGCTACGAATACCACTGATTAATGGTAAAAAATCGCGATGAACTAGAGCGACTTCGGCGCCTGCATGCTGCATCGTGTATGCCACCTGTGCAGAGGACAGACGGATATTCACTGTCTGCAGCACTGCTCCTAGCATCGGAATGGCAAAGAAGCACTCGAGATAGCGATGACTGTCCCAATCCAATACGGCAACCGTGGTGCCGGAGTCCACTCCCACGGCAGCCAGTCCGTTGGCGAGTCGTGCTAGACGCTCATCGAGCTCTCGGTAGCGGTAACGCTTGAGATCTCGATAGACAATTTCCTGATCTGCCGCAGCCGCCCGCGCCGAGTGCAACAGCTGCTTCAGAAGTAGCGGGTACCGATACGCAGCTGCCGAAGGCTCCGCCAGACGAATTGCCATGACTGCACCGCCTCTTCAGAGCACTTCGAACAGGCCGGCAGCGCCCATGCCACCGCCTACGCACATAGTGACAACCACATGCCGTACGCCGCGGCGTCGGCCCTCCAGGAGTGCATGCCCCACTAAACGAGCGCCACTCATTCCATAGGGATGTCCGATGGAGATGCCACCACCATTGACGTTGTAGCGTTCAGGATCGATTCCCAAGCTGTCTCGGCAATAAAGTGCCTGTACGGCAAAGGCTTCGTTCAGTTCCCATAGCCCGATATCGTCAATTCCAAGACCATGCTGCTTCAGCAATTTCGGCACGGCGAAGACCGGGCCGATACCCATCTCTTCGGGCGCGCAACCGGCAACGGCAATACCGAGGTAGCGCCCCAAGGGTTGCAGTCCGCGAGCCATGGCTACACGCTCGTGCATCACCACAGCCGCAGAGGCACCATCGGAGAGCTGACTGGCATTGCCTGCGGTAATTACGCCTCCTTCCAGCACCGACTTCAAACTCTGCAAGCCTTCGAATGTCGTTTCGGGCCGATTGCCTTCATCCCGAGCCAAGAGACATTCCTGAAGGGAAGTTAAGCCGGTAGCCTTGTCCATCACCGCCATCTTCGTTGCGAGTGGCACTATTTCGGTGTCGAGCAGGCCGGCCTTCTGGGCCGCCGCCGTCCGCTGCTGTGACGCGAGCGCATATTGGTCTTGCTGTTCCCGAGTAATGTGATACTTCCGCGCTACGAACTCAGCGGTATGGAGCATGGGCATGTAGGCATGCGGGAAGCGGGAGATCAGAGCTTCATCTTTCTCTTTAGCCGCCCACTCCATGAAAGGGTTGTTCAGCGCCGAAATATTCTCTTGGCCACCCCCCACTACCACTTGCATCCCATCGACTATCACTTGCTTGGCTGCAATGGCGATAGCCATCAAGCCAGAGGCGCACTGCCGATCTATCGTTTGACCCGCGACGGAATCCGGCAGACCGCCTGCAAGCGCTGCCAAGCGCCCAAGGTTCAGACCCGCCGTTCCTGCTGGCAAAGCGGTGCCTACCACTACATCGTCGACCTCGGCAGCGTCTATTCCAGCGCGCAGGACTGCGTGCCGAATGGCATGTCCCATCAGCGTCGGCGACTTGGTGTGATTGAATGCTCCGCGAAATGCTCGACCGAGTGGAGTTCGTGCGGTCGAGACGATGACGGCCGATGTCATGGATAAGCTCCGAATGAAAGATGATTAAGATCGCGAACTGCAGACCATCGGCAGCCGATTCGATAGGGATGGGGAAAGGCGCTCAAGTGATGGTGTCTCCACCATCCACCACCAAGGTCTGCCCGGTGACGTAATGCCCGGCTCGGCTCGCGAGCATCACTGCAATTCCCGCCACGTCATCTGGCTCGCCGAGCCGCCGCAGTGGACATTGCCCCCTAACGCGCTCTTCAACCGCCGGGTCCTCCCAGAGCGCGCGCGAGAAGCCCGTGCGAATGATTCCAGGAGCAATACAATTCACCCGTACATTGTGAGGGCCGAATTCCACCGCCAAATTTCGCGCCAACTGCATATCTGCAGCTTTCGAAAGGCAGTAAGCACCAATCGTTGCCGAACCGAGCAATCCGCCGATGGATGAGATGAGCATGATGGCGCCATCCCGAGCAGCGCACATCTCCGGCGCTACCAATTGGACGAGCCAATGATTGGCGATGACGTTGTTTTCGAGTACTTTACGAAAAGCCTCATCAGTGATTCCGGACATCGGCCCGTAATAGGGGTTGGATGCGGCATTGCAGACGAGGATGGAAATTCGGCCGAATTCCGTATGTGTCGTTGCAACCAACGCTTCCAGGTCTTTCTTGTTAGAGATATTGGCGGGTACTGCAAGCGCCGTTCCGGCGCCATAGCGTGCATTCAGTCCGTCGGCGACCTCAGCGCAGGCCTCCAACTTTCGGGACGAAATGACGACGCGCGCTCCATGCTCGGCGAGACGCTCCGCTATGGCACGGCCGATTCCCCTCGACGAGCCCGTGATAATCGCAACCTGTCCGGTCAGGTCGAAGAGTTCCACGCGTACCCCTAGTGCCTTGCTGGAGAAGTGAGATAGGCACTCATCGTCTGGCGGCGCGTTTTCGATGCCGCCAACTCCAGACGCGCGATGGTGCGGATGTGTACCTCATCGGGTCCATCCGCAATTCGTAGTGCCCGTCCGTCCGTCCATATCTCCGCTAGCGGCGTGTCCGGCCCCGTCCCCATCGCACCGAACGTCTGCATGGCGCGGTCAGCCACCTGCGTCAGCATGGTCGGCACGACAGCCTTGATGAGGGACACTTCCATGCGTGCACCTTCGACCCCAACGGTGTCGATCAACCAGGCTGTTTTCAATACCAGCAGCCTAGCCTGCTCAATTTCAAGGCGAGAGCGCGCAATCCAGTCCGCGACGACGCCATGGTCGTGTAGCGCCCGTCCGAAGGTCTTACGCTCTTTGGCTCGTTCCACCATCAGTTCCAGCGCCAACTCCGCCTGCCCGATAGCGCGCATGCAATGGTGTACCCGTCCAGGCCCCAGCCTCGCTTGCGCCATCATGAAGCCTTGGCCTTCGCTCCCTAGCAGATTGGAGACTGGAACACGGACATCCCGTAGCAACACCTCGCAGTGGCCGTGCGGCGAGTGATGGTGCATGACGGTGGTGTTTCGTACTACTTCGACGCCGGGCGTCGAGAGCGGCACCAGCACCATGCTTTGCTGGCGGTGACGGTCAGCGTCCGGTTCTGTCTTTCCCATCACAATTAGCAGGCGACAGTCCGGGTGCGCGGCGTTAGTGGTGTACCACTTACGCCCATTGATGACGTAGTCCCCGCCCTGCCGGAGGATTGTCGTTTGGATGTTGGTCGCATCGGAGGAGGCAACGTCGGGCTCGGTCATCGCAAAGCCAGAGCGAATGCGGCCCTCCAGCAGTGGCACCAGCCATTGCTCACGCTGCGCAGGCGTAGCGAACAAGTGCAGCAACTCCATGTTGCCGGTGTCGGGAGCGTTGCAATTGAACACTTCCGAGGCCCAAGACACCCGCCCCATAATCTCCGCTAGCGGCGCATATTCCAGATTACTGAGTCGGGTACCGGGCTCGTCGTCACGGAGGGCTGGAAGGAACAGGTTCCACAGGCCTTCGGCGCGCGCGCGTTCCTTTAGCCCCGCCATGAAGGAGACCGGAAATGAGCCTGCGTCAACCTCGGCCTTCCAGACCGAGATGAGCGGGACGATGCGTTCGTCCATGAACGCTTGAACCTGCTTCCGCAGTTCTGCTACACGAGGCGAATGGCTGAAATTCACTGCAGTGACATCACGTAGCAGGGGCAAATGTCGCGTCGGCAAAGGCTTGGGTTACCGGGCCGTACGGTGGCTTGATGGCGAACGCCAACCCATTGTCATCCGCACAGTGGAAGACGGGCTTGGTGTGCGAGTAGTTAAGAAAGCCTTCCTTGGCAGAATGGCAGCCTATGCCGCTCTTGCCCACGCCGCCGAATGGCAAGTTCGCATCTGCCGCCTGGAACCCGAAAACGTTTATGCCGGTGCCGCCGCTTAGTACGCCCGCGGCATACCGGTCGCCGAGAGCTGCATCGCGGGTGACGATGTAGGCCGCCAACGGGCTAGGACCGTTGTTGATTCGGTCCATCGCCTCGTCGACCGTACGGTAAGTTTTCACCGGCGTGACTGGGCCGAAAACTTCATCTTGCATGCACTGCAGGTCATCGGGCGGGTCGATAATCACGTACATCGGAATCTGGCGCGTGGCGGCGTCCGGTTCGTCACCATTCAGCGAGACAACCTTCACGCCTCTCGTGCGCGCTTCCTCCACCAACCCCATCACACGGTCGTAGTGCGCACGGTTGATAGTGCCAGTAGCTTCCGGATGGCCAACGTACCTTGGATACAGTCCCGTCCACATCTTGCTTGCCAGCGCGACCCACTCGTCCACGCGGCCCTCGGGCACGAGCACATAGTCGGGTGACGTGCAGACCTGTCCACCCTTGAAGGCACGGAAATACAGAAAGCGTTCTACTAGGCCCTCTTCGAATCCATCGCTGGCAAAGACCGTCGGGTTCTTGCCCCCCAACTCCAGAGTTACCGGCACAAGATTGGCAGCCGCCGCCTGCATCACCATTCGCCCGACGCGACCACCACCGGTGTAAGTCAGGTGATCCCAAGGAAGTGACGCAAATTCGACGGCGAGATCGACGTTGCCGGTGACGATGGCCAGAACATCTTCGT